>MCBE01000300.1 GCA_001723845.1 Candidatus Altarchaeales archaeon WOR_SM1_SCG | reverse complement strand
AAATCATCTTTCTTAAATTCACCCTTCCAATATCGTTCATCACTATTTGGTCTTAAACCATAACTTATAAAACAGACATTACCCAATAATTCCATATTCTCAAAAGCATCATCAAAGTTTATATCGGTACCGAACCCTTTATGAAAAATGGGATTTGTTCATTCCATTTATTGAAAGAAGTTTGAAATTGATTAGAAGCAATGGACATCTAAAACCAGAAAGGAATTAGAAGAAATTTCTTTAAACTTTGACCTGAAATATATCCTAGCTATACTAAATTCAAAATTCGCTAAATTCTATCTCAACACAATAAGAAGGCATAGAATTGAATATTATTTTTATCCTGATGATTTTAAAAGATTGCCGATTAAAAAGATTTCTTTTTCAGAGCAAAAACCCTTCATAGAACTCGCAGATAAAATGCTTTCTCTCAATGAGCGTCTTAAAGAAATACAAGATGACTTGGCTGAAAAAGCAAGGATAGAGAAGGAGATTAGAGAGACGGATAAAGAAATTGATAAACTTGTTTATGAACTTTACGGGCTGGCGGAGGGGGAGATTAAAATTGTTGAAGAGTCATAAAAATTTTATTTTTAAAAACAAATAACTAAAATGGATTTACAAGACAAAAGAAAAAAATTTGATAAAATATGGAAAGTTCAAGTAGATGACGAAGAAAAATTTAGAGAATTTAAAAACAGAACAATGAACTCAATTAATAAAATTTTTGGGAACGCAAGAGTACCACACAGTATCGAAGATGACTTTTTAGGTATCGTTGGAGCGAGAATACCTAAAAGAGGTTTGCTCTCACTAGTTGAATCTTTTAACAAAACAAAAATTTATTGTCTTTTGAACAAAGAAAAAAATCCCACTAAATATATTTTTTATCTGCAAGTATTATTCTGGATAGACCTTATGATTAGAAATTTAAGGATAAATCCAAAATTATTTGAGCATTTTAAACATGACATTGATTGTTCTCGTTTACAAATCAACTTAGTAAAAGTAAAAGACGAATACCTCTTTTATCCTGCCGGTGCAAAATTATTAGATGAAAAAGTAGTTGATGATGTTCTTGATTGGATAAGTAAATATCCAAAAGTACACAAAAACTTCAGGAGTGCTTTGGAGAAGTATGAAAATAGACATTATGAAAGAAATTTGGTTGATGATTTGAGATTATCTTTAGAATTTTTGTTAAAGAGTATTCTCGGAAACGAGAAAAGCATAGAAAACCAAAAAAATGAATTAGGAAAATACCTAAAAGATAAATGCGTTACAACGGAAATAGGGGGTATGTATCATACATTATTGGGGCGTTACACTGACTACCAGAATCGTTATGTAAAACATGAAGATAAAATCAAAGAGGAAGAAATTGAATTTATGATATATTTGACCGGGACATTTATGAGATTTTTAATGACACTGGAAAAATCAAAATCAAAAATTCATAATGTCATCAAGCGAAGCGAAGATGGCATCTGATGATCAACCTTTCAGAAGGTTGCAATAAAGAAAAATAACCGAAAATGAAAAAAGAAATAATCACAAAACTTAAAATAACATTTGAAGATTATGTAAATGAAGCGGATGGCATTGAACTCTGCTTTGCCAGGGATTTACAGGTAATTGAGAACCATTTTGTTGACATCAACAAAAAGGTCAAAATCGGTTCCGGGGCAGAAAGAGAGATTGACAAATTAGTTTATGAACTTTACGGGCTGGCGGAGGGGGAGATTAAAATTATTGAGGGGGGATAAATTTTGATAATTATTGAATTTTAATTTAATCAAAAAATGAACCCGGATAAAGCATTAGTAGTATTTCAAGGAAAGAGAATCAGGAGAACATGGCATGATGGGGAATGGTATTTCTCGGTTGTTGATGTTATGGAGGTCTTGACTGATAGTCCCACACCAAGGCAATACTGGGGTAAAGTTAAAGACCGGGAGTTTAAAAAACTTGAGTTGTCCCCAATTTGGGTACAACTGAAATTAGCAGCAGCAGACGGTAAAAAATACAAAACAGATTGTACAAACACAGAAAACACTTTCAGGATTATCCAGTCCATCCCCTCAAAGAAAGCGGAACCATTCAAGAGATGGCTTGCAAGGGTCGGCTACGAGCGAATCCGGGAAATAGAAAACCCCGAACTTGCACAGGAGCGGGCAAAAAAGTACTATGAACTTAAAGGTTATCCAAAGGACTGGATTGAAAAACGGCTCAGAGGAATTGCCATAAGACAGGAATTGACAGACGAATGGAGCAGGAGGGGAATTGAAGAACAAAAGGACTACGCAATCCTTACAAACGAAATTTCAAAAGCAACATTTGATATATCAATCAAGGAACATAAAAAATAAAAGGACTTGACCCGAAATTCAAAAATCAAAACCTGAGAGATCACATGAATGACTGGGAGTTGATTTTAACCATGATCGGTGAGAAAGCAACAACCGACATCACAATTTCAAAGGACTCGGAAGGATTTGTGGAATGCAGGGATTCGGCTGTTGAAGGAGGAACAATTGCAAAAAATACACGAAAAGAAATTGAGCAAAAAACAGGTAAGTCCATTATCTCAAACGGAAATTACCTCCATTTAACAGGAAAAAAAGCAAAACAGATTAAACAGCAAAATAAAGAAAAATAACATTTGAAGATTATGTAAATAAAGTGGAAGGTGTTGAATTCCGGTTTGCCAGGGATTTACAGGTATTATTGGGATACACGCAATGGATAAATTTCATATTGGTTCTAAATAAAGCAAAAGAATCGTGCAAAAACTCGGGGGGCAAACATTGAAGACCATTTTGTTGACATCAACAAAAAGGTCAAAATCGGTTCCGGGGCAGAAAGAGAGATTGATAAACTTGTTTATGAACTTTACGGGTTGACGGATGAGGAGATGGGACTGATTGAAGGGAAGTGAATTTTAATTTAATTTTTTAATACTAAATATCAAAGTACTTCATAAAAGAGAATAATGGAAAGTTTAAAATAAAAGATGAACCTGGTTATGCTAAAGTTATGGTGGGCATCAGGGAAAATTATTATTCGCACGATGAAATCAGAAACCGGATCAAAAACGGAGAAATCAGACCATTTAAGAGATGGTGAAAAGAGCAGGATAGTTATTGATGAGATAAATAAGTTCAATCATCTTGTAAAAGGACATCTGAAACTATTGTCTGCCATAGGTAAGTTGTAAGTTCAAAAATAGCAACCTACCCGGAATTCTAAAACCCGGCGCCTGCACAGGTGAAACAATCAACAGTAAGATTGAAATCAAAAAATTGGAAAAGAAATTAATGACACAGACGGAATAATCAATAAACCTGTTTATGAGTTATATGGTCCGGGGAAAGAAGACAAAGAAATAATAGAAGAATTTTTAAATAAATTTCCATTTAATTACAATTTACTCTACTTCTAATTTTTAATATTATTACAATTTTAAGATGAGCGAGCAAAAAACATTACAGGAAGCATCAAAAGAAGACGGTGAAATAAACAGCCGGCTGAAAAATCTTGAAGAAAAACCCCGGGAAACTTCCGGAACTGAAATAAAGGCGGAAAAATTATTTGAAGAATTCAAGGAGGTATCCGTAACTGAATTTTTCCGCAAGAACAAATCTCACCTTGGCTACAGCGGGAAATTAAGGTCACTTACAACTGCAATTCACGAACTTGTCACAAATTCTCTTGACGCATGCGAGGAAGCGGGAATTTTACCGAATATTATTGTTGAAATCGTGGAACTCGGAAAGGAACACTACCGGGTAATTGAGCGGGACAGCGGTCCTGGAATCCCGAAAAAACACATAACTTCCGTATTTGGAAAGATGTTAGCCGGAACTAAATTTCACAGGAATATCCAGCTGAGAGGACAGCAGGGAATCGGCGTTGCGGGTGTCACGATGTTTTCACAGATTACAACAGGAAAGCCGGTAAAGATTACAACTTCAACAGGAAGCGGGAAGGTTAATGAAATTAATTTAATGATTGATGTTGCAAAAAATAATGCGAGCATTATCGGCGAGGAAGAATACAGCGATTACTGGAAAGGAACGGAGGTTGAATGCGAAATGAAGGGGGTGATGTATTACGCGGGCGAGAGAAGCGTCTATGAGTATTTAAGAAGAACGGCGATAACAAACCCGCATGCACAAATCACTTTCATTGACCCGAATGATAATAAAATTATTTTTGAGCGTTCGGACAAGGTTGTCCCGAAACCCCCGAAAGAAGTAAAGCCGCATCCTTGCGGGTTGGGCATTGATGACCTGATAAATATGTCAAAATTTACAAGGGTAAAAAAGGCAAGCCATTTCCTGAGCCACGAACTTGCGAGAGTAAGTGAAAAAAAGGTTCGCGAGATACAGGAACACCTGAGTTTTGATTTAAAGAAAAAAAAGCCGCGGGAACTTTCCTGGAGCGAATGCGAGGAAATCATAAACGCGTTTGGCAAAGTAACTTTTCTTGCACCGTCAACCGAGGGCTTGAGACCCATCGGCGAGGAACAGATAAGAGGTGCTATTTTAAATGTTTTAGAGCCGGAATTTGAGGTTGTTCTTACAAGAAAGCCGACCGTCTATGGCGGAATACCCTTCCAGGTTGAAGTGGCGGTTGCCTACGGCGGAAAGTCGGGAAGGAAAATCTCGGATAAAAAAGAGGAAAAGGGCTTTAAAATAAGCAGCGAGATTATGCGGTTTGCAAACAGGACCCCGCTTTTATTTGACGCCGGAGGATGCGGGATCACAAAGGCGGTAAATGAAATTGACTGGAAGAGATACAACATAAAGAATTTTGAAACTGCTCCTCTTACCGTGGTTGTAAATTTAAGTTCCACCCACATACCGTATACTTCCGCAGGAAAGCAGAGTGTTGCTGTTGAAAAAGAAATTATAAAAGAAATTAAAATTGCAATCCAGGAAGCGGGAAGAAAATTTGCCAGGTTTCATTCAAAAAAGCAGCGGGCTCATGAAAAAGAAATGCGCAGGAAAACGCTTTTGAAATACTCCGGGGAACTTGCATCAGCACTTGCGGCGATAACAGGAAAGAATGAAGCGGAAATTTACAGTAATTTAAATGTTTCAATTGAGGAGAGGATTAAGGGCGAAGTTTCTGGAGATGCTTCCGAATAAAACTAAATTGAAATTTCTCTTAAAATTTAAATTATATTTATTAAGATGAAATATATAATATAATATAATTTATACTTTGAAATTGATAAAATTATTAAAAAATAGGTAAAAATTCTAAAACTATTTAATAAGATGGAATATATAATATTATATATAACAACAATAAAAATTTATAAAATTTAAAATTTAAAGAGATGAAAAAAATGAAAACAAAAATTAATTATGTGGTTTTGGGTTTATTAATAGCGGTTTTGATGGTTTGTGGGATTACAATTGCAGGAGGCGTGATCAAAGAAGATGCAATAGTTATACCGTCCAATACAGCAGTTGAAGTGTCAGAACACGCTATAGATTCTTTTCCAGTGATTGAAAGAGTGATAGCACCAACAACTTCTATCATAGACAAACTTATTTTTAGATTGAAGGGGTGTGAGATTGTGCATGAATTGAATGATGCAACAGTGTTGAAATGTCCAGCAGGCGTATCTACAGGATTAAAAAATGTTAGAGAAGACAGGATATTTCACATAGTAGACTTAGGAGCGGATGTACAGATACATGCTGATGATGCCTGGGCACAAGGTATTGATGGAACAGGAGTAAATGTAGCTGTTCTAGACACAGGAATTGACACTGACCATCCTGAACTAATTGACAGTATTGTAGGATGTGAATCATGTATAGACGCAGCATGTGTAGCCGGACCAACAGCTTGTGAAGATGACCATGGACATGGAACACATGTTTCAGGGATAATAACAGCAAATGGTGTGGATGCTAATGCAAAAGGTGTAGCACCTGGTGCAGGAATCTACATGTATAAGGTATGCAGTGCAGGTGGCTCATGTTATGAAAGTGACATGATGGCAGCGATGGAATCAGCAGTATTGACAGATGCAAAAGTGATGAGCATTAGCATAGGTGGTGGAAACTTTGCAGGAGAAAACTGCGATAGTGATCCATTAGCAGCTAAAGTGAATTGGGTAGTAAATCAGGGAATTACTGTGGCAGTAGCATCAGGAAATGACAGATTTTTTGTTAGCAGCCCAGCATGTGCATCGGGAGCTATAGCAGTTGGCGCAGTTGATAAAAATGGTCTTATGGCAGATTTCAGCAATTTTGGACCTTCATTAGATATAGTGGCTCCAGGAGTAATTATTTATTCATCAATAATTGATGGATATGATTATTGGGGGGGAACATCAATGTCAACACCACATGTTTCAGGAACAGTAGCATTGATGTTACAACGTGATTCCAGTTTAACGGTAGATCAAATAAAGACAGCACTTTATGAAACAGCAGACCCTATTAATCCAGAATCCACATGCTATGGTGTTGTGAAAAAAAGAGGGCCAATGTATTGGATAGGTGTGGTTGATTGTACATCTGATAACTATGGAGCAGGAATAGTTGATGCTTATGGTGCAGTTAATTACTATGTACCTACTGTAGTTTGTTCCTCAGACACGGAATGTGACGATGCTAATGAATGTACAACAGATGCTTGTGTAAATCCGGGAACGACCATTTCTTATTGTGAAAATACAAACGCAGATGATACCGCATGCACAGGAGGAATTTGTTGTGGAGGAGTATGTAGTGCGGCGGCTTGTACAGAAGAATTGGGCTGTGATGACATAAATGAATGTACAGTAGACACTTGTTTCTCTGGAGGAACGTGTTCAGCTTTGTGTAGCAATATATGGAAAGATTGTGGTTTGAATGATGGATGTTGTGGACCGGAATGTACCAGTAAAACAGATGTAGACTGTCCAGAAGCGGATCCGTGCCTCAACTGTTTCAAGGGTGTATGTAATGGTAAATGTAATCTAATAAAGGAAGATGCGACTTGCCCGGATTGCTGGTAAAAATTGCGAGAAAGCATGCTGTGGAAACTATAACTGCGAGCGTGGAGAAACCGCAGATAATTGTCCGGTAGATTGTCCATAATTTTTTAAGAATAATATGAATTTTTGAATGTTGATTAGCGTAAGCATTGTTTAATAAAATCAAAATTTAAGAATTAAATAAAAATTAATTAAAATGCTTGAATACCTTTCAATCCACCTGGCAGCAGCGCAAATTTACGGTTTATTTTTCCTGCTTGGTACATTCACGGTTGCATCGTTAAGCGACCTTAAGCGGCTTTCTGCACAGCGGGAATTTCTTGAGGTCTGGCTCGGTTTCATATTGATAATGTTTTTATATGATGTTTACACTAAAAGCGACCCGAACATTCTTGCCCTGAAATGGATTCTTATCGCGGGCTTTGCTGTCTTATCCTCGCGAAAAGTCGGTAAAATATTTTCGCTTGCAAAAGCGGATGTTGCCGCAATTTCTGCCGCCGCCGCACTGCTAAATCCGTTCTACATCGTAATTTATTATATAATTCTCTACCTCACGGATAAAATTCTTGCTCCCGTTCTTTCCGGCAAGTTCAGGGGGCTTAAAAAGAAGGCGTATCCCTTCCTGCCAATTGTTCTTATGGCAACGCTATTGGTTTTATTAATCGGCTTGTCAGGGATTTTTGAAAAAATCGCTAATTTATTATAAATTCCTTAATTTCATTGATTCCTGCATCCGTCCTGATTCCCGTGCCTGAAAAATGCGTTCTTGAAATTTTAAAATTATTTTCCCTGAAATTTTGCGTTAATTTTTCCATTCCCGGGGAAGGAACTTTTAATTTCTTGCAGATTTTATGAATGTCATAGTAAGGAACATGGATTTCCTGCTCTTCTTTAATTTTTGAAATTATTTTTTGTGCCTCGCCTTTTGTATTGAAAATTCCGCTTTCAATTTCTGCTGCCAGGTCCTCGCAAAATTCTGCATCTGCAAAATTACCTGACCAGAGCGGTCCTGCCGTATTAAATTTTCCGCCGCAGGAACAATTTTCTTTTAGTTCATCTAAATTCCTGTAAACTCTTTTCAGGCAGGAAAAGCAGTGCTGAATATATTTTATATTTTTTAAATTTTCATTTACATATTTACTGCCGCGCCGCACTCTTAAATACATCCTGAAATAGTGCCTTGTGCAGTGTGAAAATAACGGCGTAATCCCGGTGTCGTATTTCAATGAATTTCTTGTAGCAAAACCAATTAAAACACGCAGCCCGAGTTCATTGTAATATTCGGTGTGAAAAATTTGCGAGTCGTATTTTCGCCTGCATGCCTTGGGGTATGTCCCGCACAGGGCGGCTGTGTCTGTCGCGGTAATTGCAAGTGTTCCCCTGTTTTTTATTGAACGAAAGAGCGAGTCCGTAAAATGCACCGGGCTTCCGAAGGGGTCAACATCAATGAAGTCGTAATTTTTCCCGGTGAGAAGTTCTTGAGCGTTCAGGTTTGATGCAATAATTTTCGTATCATTTAAATTATTCAAGGAAATATTTTTTTTAATTAATTCATAAGCAAGAGGATTTATATCATTGGCAATAACAGGTGTTCCTGTTTCGTTCGCAATTCTAACACCCCTTGCACCTGACGCACAGAGCAAATCACAGAAATTTTCCGGCTTTAAAACTCTTGTCGCAGCAACCGAAATGTCTCTTGAGAACTCCATCTCGGGATTATAAAAAACAGGATTTTTCTTCAATAACTTCTCTTCAACGGGAACGAGGAGTTTTGTTGTTCCTTCTTGGATTTCGGTAAGAGTGGGTGTCATTAAATAATATTAGATGAAAGCGTTGAAAAAATTTTTCCGGATATTTTAATCAGGATATGATTTTAATCTTAAACCCTCCTCACTATAATATCCTCCTCGCGTACATCTTCAAAAACATGTGAATTTTTGATTTTATTTTCATCTGTCTTGCCGTTGACATTCATTATTAAGAGTTTGCCTCGTCCTTTACCAAAGTCATTCTTGAAGTCATAGAACGCTCCTATAGCCGTAAGTTTTTCTTCTTTAATTAAATCCCTGTATTTTCCAACAGCAACATTAATCTGGAAATCAACATTTTTCCGGATATTTCCGACCAGTGCTTTTTCAAAATCATCTTTTGAACCGGCTGACAAAAGAGCAGGCTTCAGGTTGTCAAGTTCGGTTTTAATGCTCTCCGGCTCATTTTCATACCCCGCCATAACTGCTTTTATTGCCCCGCAGTCAGAATGCCCGAGAACCATGAGTACCGGGGTTTTCAGGTGCAAAACACCGTAATCAACCGAGCCCTCGCCTGACAGATCTGGTTGCCGATGTTTTCAATTTCAAATATCTTATTTATTGCATCGGGCAGCAGCACATCCGGCTGGACTCTTGAATCCGAGCATGAAACAAGTGTTATGAACGGGTGCTGGGAGTCCCCGTGGGAATCAAAATAATCTTTGTCGTGTTTTTCCATAAATTCATTGTTGCCGTCAATAATTTTTTGAATTATGGTGTTTGCTTTCATAATAAATAATTATTATTTAATTTAAATTAAAGTCAAAATTTTACAAAAATTAACTAAAATTTCCTGACAACAACACTTCTTGTTCTCGGACCGTCAAGTTCCGCGAGAAAAACGCTCTGCCATGTTCCAATGTCAAGTTTGCTGTTTTTTACCGGCAGAACCAAACTGCACTCAAGCAGCAGGGAACGAAGATGCGAACTTGCATTATTATCTATTTTGTTGTGCAGGTAATTTCCTTCAGGAACTGAATTAATGAGAAATTTTTCCATATCAGAGAGAAGCCCCTTCTCATTTTCATTTACCGTAAGCCCGGTTGTTGTGTGCCTTGTAAAAATTAAGACCGCACCTTCGGGAAAATCAATAATTTCATTAATTTTGTGTGTTATGTTAACAAATTCTGTTTTTTTCCCTGTTACAATGGTTATTGAATCTTTCATACCGGTATTAATTTTTATTATATTTCTATTACTTTATCGCACATCATCGCAATTGTTTCAATGACATCTTCATCCGAAAGCCCCTTTATCGCGACAAAAATTCCGCCGATGCCGTTAATTCTCAGCCGGGTGGTTAAAAAATGTGAAAATTCTTTCAGCGAGTTCGTGTTGTTATACATCAAAAGCGTTGACAGCGAATCAATAAATAAGAACTTATTTTCTGTTTTAAGCTGCCCGAGTAATCTCTCCGTATGCATGCCCATTTCCTCAAGAGAGGCGGGGTTTTCAATAAAAACGCATTTTTCATTCTTTTCAGGCATGATATTTGCCATGTGGGTAATGCAGTCAATAAAAAATAAATTTTCTTTATCAATTTTTTTATTCTCAAGAATACTTGCAAGATAATTGTAAGGGCGGCTTGCCGTAATATATGTTATGCCCGCGCCTTTTTCATTTATCATGAAATCTAATGCTTCAAAAGTTAGATCGGAATAATCCAGGGAATTAAAATTCAACAATACAATTGAACCCTCTTCAATTCCTTTTAGTTTCTCTCTGAGTTCTGAGATACTTAATTCTAAGTGCATTTCAGATATATCATAATTATAATAATCCATAAGTTCAATACATAACTATCGGCTAAATAAGAGATTAACCGAGCCAAATGTCATCACTCGGGTAAAACGAATATTTCTTCCCTTTAATACCATTAATATTGAAACTATTTAAAGTAATCAACTAATGGAATTGTATTATTAATTTACGGACTCACCGGGATTCTAACCCGGATCCCCCCGACGAGCGCGGAGCGTATTTTCGCCTCGCCCCAACCCACTTATGAATTGTATAATAATTACTACGGACCCACCGGGATTCGGACCCGGGTCTGGGGATCCGAAGTCCCCGTCGGGTCACGCTCCCGACGAGCGCGGAGCGTATTTTCACTTAATGTTCAACCCACTTATGAATTATATAATAATTACTACGGACCCACCGGGATTCGAACCCGGGTCTGGGGATCCGAAGTCCCCAAGGATATCCAGGCTACCCTATGGGCCCGTAGAAAAATAACAGTTACTTATTAGAAATTACAAATCAATCAATAAATTTCTTTAATAAATTATTGAAAATCTAATTTTAATAATAAACAGGAAAATGATAATTTAATTGCAAGGGCCCGTAGCCTAGTTGGATAGGGCACCGGACTTCTAATCCGGAGATCGCGGGTTCAAATCCCGCCGGGTCCGTTGAAATAATGAAAAATGATTAAAAAACAAGAAATAGATGAAATCCTGGAAAAATACGACAAAAGCAACATAACAATAGGGATTTTAGGCTCCCATTCCGCGCTTGACATTTGCAGCGGGGCAAAAAAACACGGCTTTAAAACGCTTGTCGTATGCCAGAAGGGAAGAGAGAAAACCTACGATAAATACTTTAAGTCAAGAGAAGGAAAAGGCGTTGTTGACGAAACAATAATTTTAAATAAATTCTCTGAAATCACAAACCCCGAAGTTATTGAACGGATGCAAAATAAAAACACAATTTTTCTCCCGCACAGGTCGTTTGAGGTCTATGTCGGGTTTGAAAAAATTGAAAATGAATTTAAGGTTCCGTTATTTGGATCAAGAAGTATGCTGAGGGCAGAGGAAAGATATGTTGAAAACAACCAGTATGATTTAATGGAGAAGGGGGGGATTCCTTACCCGAAAACTTATGACCTTATTCATAGGGATCCATACCAGAACTGGCAATTTGAAACTGAACCTATTGATAGGTTGGTTATTGTTAAAGTTGCTGAAGCAGAAAGAACTTACGAGAGGGCATTCTTTTTTGCATCATCTTATGCTGAATATAAAGATAAATCAAGAGAAATGATAAAAGAGGGGAAAATAACCAAAGAAGCATTAAAAGAAGCAGTAATTGAAGAATTCATTGACGGCGCCCAATTTAATTTAAATTTTTTCTATTCTCCCGTAAATGACGAACTTGAACTGCTTGGAACAGACACCCGGAGGCAGACCAATCTTGATGGCATTTTGCGGCTTCCCGCACCCCAGCAAAAAGAATTGCTGGAATACAAAGGAATCCAGGCAATTGAAGCAGGTCACATCGCCTGCACAATCAAGGAATCACTTCTTGAGCAGGTCTTTGAATTAGGCGAGAAATTTGTAAAAATTGCGAAACAGGAATACCCCCCGGGAATTATCGGACCTTTTGCTTTACAGTGTGCTTTAACCCCCGGACCTCCAAAGGAGAAGTTCGTCTGTTTTGACATAAGCATGCGCGTTCAAGGATCGCCGGGAACGAAATTCACGCCTTATTCAGGATACCTGTATAAGGACACGATGAGTGTCGGCGAGAGGGTTGCATTGGAAATTAAAAATGCAATTGAGAAAGATAAAAATGCTCCCGGGAAAAATTGTCTTGAGAAAATTGTGACATAATTTCATAACCCTTCAGCAAATTCACGAATTTTTTTCAATGCCTCGTTTATCGTCTCTCTGGAAACGGAATAAGAACACCTGATGTAACCTTCACCGCTTTTTCCAAACACGCTTCCGGGAACAACCGCAACTCCAACCTCTTTTAATAATTTCTCTGCAAATTCATCCGAAGTTAAACCTGTTTCCTTTATGTTCGGGAAAGCATAAAACGCTCCCTTTGGCATGATGCATGAAATTTTAGGTATATCATTCAAGCCCGCGACAAGCAGGCGGCGCCTTCTGTTGTATGACTTCATCATGTCTTTAACATAGTCGCCGCATTCAAAACTTTTTAGAAGGGCGTGCTGTGAAATTGAAGGTGCGCAGAGCATTGCATACTGGTGGATTTTCATCATGGCTTCGGTAATCTCCGGGTTTGCGCAGGAATAACCGATACGCCAGCCAGTGAAAGCGTGCGACTTTGAAAACCCGTTTATCGTGATTGTTCTCTCTTTCATGCCGTTAAATGATGCGATGCTGTAGTGTTTCTCATCATCGTAAATTAATTTCTCGTAAATTTCATCGGAAATAATAATTAAATTATGTTCAATCGCGAGGTCTGCAATCTCTTCAAGATCTTTTTTCCGGATGATGCTTCCTGTCGGGTTGTTCGGGGATGCGATAAGCACCGCTTTTGTTTTTCCCGTGATTTTTTCTGCTATGTCGCCCGGCTGGACGCTGAATTCGTTTTCTTCGGTTGTTGGAATTGAAACGGGATTTCCCGATGCAAACCAGATTGTCGGACCGTAAGCAACATAACTCGGCTCAGGGATTATAATTTCTTCGCCGGGATTTAAAATCGCACGCACCGCAATGTCAAGTGCTTCGCTTGTTCCCGTTGTTATTAAAATCTCCGATTTCGGGTCGGCTGAAATATTATTTTCATTTTTTAATTTTTCCGAAATTTTTTGCCTGAGTTCAGGAATGCCGTAGTTTGATGTATATGCTGTCAGGTCCGACTCAATTGCCCTTATGCCCGCATCTTTTATCGGCTCAGGCGTCGGGAAATCCGGCTCGCCCACGCCTAAACTAACGACTCCTTCTGTCTCCTGCACAAGTTCAAAAAACTTCCTTATCCCTGAAAACGGGACATTTTTAACTCTTTCTGAAATCATATTATTGTTCATTATTTCTTTTTTAATTTTTAATATATGAATTATTAAATTTAATCTTAATTTTAACAATTAATTTAAAAACAAAATACAACAATTATGGACTCAAAAGACACAGAGATTTTAAAGGTACTGGAAAAGGATGCAAGGGCGCCTGTAAAAGACCTTGCCGTGATGCTTGACATCCCGGAAGACGAGGTTAATGCAAGAATAGATGCCCTGAAAAAAAACAAAATAATAAGAAAATTCAACACGATAATTGACTGGAAGCGCGCGGGCGTTGAGAAGGTTTACGCAATAATACAGGTTAAGGTTGTACCGCAGGAGAGGGCGGGTTTTGCAAGGATTGCAAAGGAAATCTCAAATGATTCAAGGGTTGTAGGCGTTTATGTCGCAAGCGGGGAATACGATTTAATGGTTTATGTATGCGGCAATAACATAGACGAAATCAGCGATTTCACAACAGACAAGCTTGCACCGAAAAAAGATGTTGTCGGAACGAACACGCACATAATTTTAAAGATATTTAAAAAAGACGGTGCGGAGTTTTTTGATAATGAAGTTGAGCGGCTGAAGATTAGTTTATGAAATTGAATTTTAAATTTATCCATAATATAAAATATTAACCAACCACCCCCGCCAACCCTATCCAAATCCCTATGAAGCAAAACATAAATAAAACATTAATTATTAAACCTACTATGGCCGGAATTTTATTTTGATCGGTAAAAAGTCCGAGAATTCCAAAAACAATCCCAACAATATACCCGATTGCCCCAATTATAAGTGGAATAATGAAAAGTTTTGCACCAGATGAAAGTCCACCAATAAAACTAATAATACAAATAATAGTTGCTATCGTACACATTTTCATAGAGATGATTCCATTTGGTATCCCCACCAGAGTCATTAATTTAATTTCGTTCTCCGTTGTGATCTGCTCGGTCTTCCCCTTTTCCACTTCCCTTGATTTTCCTTTTTTTTCCTTTTCCTCCTCCCTTTTCCTCGCTTCCGGTCCATAAAGGTCATACATTATATCTGACATTTTTATTGATTAATTTTTTTAATTACTTCTTTTTTCTTCCCTGACAATTCATCAACCTTACTTTCCAGTTCGCTTAATTTATTTAAAATTTTATCATGATTTTCAAAAACCTTCTGCTGTATCGGGTTGATTTTTGACAAAACTTCTATTTCCTTCTGGTATGTTTTAAGATGTTTTAGTTCAATATAACCGAGCAGGAGCATGCCTCCAAGGGCTGCGCCGATAACAATTACAAGCCAGTACCCGCCCCGCAAAAATTCAAAATAAGCGTACTCTTTCATGCTGGTTACAGTGACAAACGCCATCATGAGAAATGTCACATAGCCGAGCCAGTACTTCCCGCGGTCAAACACGATTTTTGTTTTTATCAGGAATTCTTTCATAAATTAAATTAAATTTGGATTATAAAGGTGCGGTTTCAATTAATTTTTCTTTTGATTCTTTATAGATTTGTGCAAACATCCTGAATTCAACCAATATAAAATAAAACATGATTACGCCCAGGAATATAATCCCGATAACTGTCTATAAGAATTCCAATTATGTTAATGAAATCAAATTTCAAACTTCGCCAGGACATCCTCAACGCTCTCCGCCTTACCGCCGCCAACCCCAAGTTTCTCATCACCATGCCCCCCACCCCCTAATTTATTTGAAATTTTTTTTGCAGCACCCCCCGCATTAACATCCGGGTTTGAAGAAGCGCAGACAACATTTGCCTTCCCGCCGGAAACATTAATTAAAATTAAAATTCTATTTTTCCCTTCCGTAAATTCCTTTGCTAAACTTATTGCATCTTTTACTTCAAGCCCGTGCGAGATAAATTTTACAAAATTACCTGTTTTGAATTTTTCATTTAAATTTTCATAAACATTATTTTTTAAATTTTTCTTCAATTTTTCAACTTCTTTACCAAGTAATTTCCATTCCTCAGTCGGAGTTTCCCGACGAGAAATAGCGGGCTTTTAGCCCACTTAGAATTTTAGTTATATTTTGAAAATGTTGACTTTTAATGCTTTTCCAGAAATAAAATAAAAAGTTGTAAAAATAGGATTATTTTTATCTTTGCGACAAAAAAATGTCGCAAAACCTGCATTTAAAAAATTAATATATAAAGAATGAATCTATATATTTAATATAATTGTGTTGAAATCTGTCAAGAAAACTAATTAATTTTTTAGGGAGGACATTTTCAACACTTTTAAACAACATAATTAATTTTATTAAATCTTAATAATCCAAAACAATTCAAATGTCAATTGATATAGAACATTGGGTACAAGGAGAGTTATTGGAAGCAAAAACAACAGCCCGCGCACCACCAGTAAGAGCAATTTCAATACGTAATCTGGGGAACTTAGATAGTCGGTTATATAATATAATCCCACAGGATTTAAAAGATGAAATTATAACGCAATTAATTGAATTTAGTAAAGATGGAAATGCGATCGTGAAACGATCTGCATGTATGTCATTAGGTAAATTAGGTAATTTTATACCCAATGATAAAATATCCTCTGTTATAAATCGTTTAACAACAATTTGCACGGATGAAAATGAACAATATACTGTAGTCGCTTCTTCGGTCCTATCGCTTGGACGGTTGGAAACCGTAATTCCACAAACTAATAGCGCAGATGTAATTAGAACATTAGTCACTACCTGTAGATACAAAAAAGAAGAAGTACGCGAGTCTGCAGTACGTGCATTAAGGAAACTAAAAAGGATAATCACACCAGAAACTATCAATGATGTGGTTAATGTACTGATAGAATTAAGTGGTGATAACGCATGGATCGTAAAAGAATCCACAGTGAATTCCTTAAATGTATTATGGGATTTAATTCCCGAAGATCTAAGAGTAGATGTTGTAAATAGATTATTAGAGTTATGCACAGATTCTGATTGGGTAGTAAGGCGTAGTGTAATACAAAATTTAGACAGAATATTGGATGTTATTCCAGAGGATATGATAAACGAGTTTATAAATGGTCTGTTAGAATTTAGTAGAACTACTGACTTTCGGGGAAAGCGTGATGTGGCATGGGCTATGGGAAAAATGAGAGATAACATCCCGGAAGATAGTATGAATGGTGTGGTGGAAAGATTATTGGAGTTAGTTAAGGATGGCCACTGGCGCGTAAGACGTCTTTCATCATGGGCTATAGGGAGGATAAGAACTGTTATCCCCCATGAGTATAGGGGAGTAGTTATAGAAAATATATTGGAATTAAGAAACGATAGTGACACTAAAGTCAAGTCCATATTAGCATGGATTATTGGCAATATGGGGGATGAAATACCCGAAAACATGAGGGGAGATACTATACATGTATTATCACTATTAGAAGAGGATGAGTATGAAGAAGTGAGAACGAGTGCGAAATGGGCATTAGGAGAACTCGATTAATAAAAAGACTAATAAATACATAAATAAAAAAATAAGATAATATGAACTCCAATAAACCAATTGATTATCAGGAACAGTATTTTTTTAAGAAACCAGAAATACCCTTTAGAGTGGAGAGTATAGAAGATAGGGTACAGGTTAGAAGCAGATATTTAAATGCTTTTCTTGGGGAAATGGATGAAGATTTAAGAAAGTCGTTGCTTGCGGAATATATTAAAGCAGGTCCTCTTAAAAATGTAGCAGAGGTGATAATACAACATGAGTTAAAACAAAAATTCACCCTCACTCCTCTTATTGGGTTATATAAGAAAGTGGAAGGTCATCTAATTGGGAATATAGCACGGGAATTGAATCTTCCTGTCTTTGTTATACCAACTGATGCAAGAATTGGTTTGACTTATAATTTTCAGATGGCAGTTCCGGCAAATGAAGATATGTTAGAGAATGCGAGAGATAAAGGTGCTGACAATCTTTTAAAGATCAACGCGAGATAATAGATGGGTGTATACGCGAGGAGTTTGATCGTCTTTTATACGATTTAAAACCAATGCACCCTGTAATCAGAATGTTTGGAATCGATGGATTTTGGACAGTATTTGATGTGTGGGTAATTGATGACCCTGAGATTTTCTGGAGTCCTTTTTTGGTTGAAACCCCTTATAAAGGGACGCAACCATTTGTTGCAGTTAAAGATGGTGAGTTTTCCATAGTACAACATAATCCCCCTCAAGAGTATATAATAAAAAATGTCATAGAAAAGATTAAAGAGAGATTAGAAGCAAGGGATCATGCAATTCGTTTTATTGATCCACATTCAATTGATGTGGATAGTGCGTGGCTCATTGAGCAGGGCATTTCTATTGATGAAAATGGACAATTAAATACACCGAATAGTAAGTATGGAAGGAAGATTCCTTCTATGACAATAGATGAAGAAGAGATTAATTTTGACTATCCATTGGAAATGATGGATAAAAAAATAATTGAGAAAGCAGCATTTGAGTTTTCAGAAGATGCGATAAAGAAGTACTCTATAATAAGAGATGTTAAATTTGAAATTAAAAGATGAGATTTATAGTATCACACAGAATTTTATAATCAGTGGAGTACACTTTCAAAAAACACCACATATTCCATCAATGGTTGTACCATATCATTAAAAATTATTTATAGGTTACTTTAATGATAAAAAAAGGAATAATATTTGATAAAAAATGTTTAAATTTTTATTGGAACCGGAAAAAAGCATGAGCGATATCGAGTTGGAATTTGATAGGGTTTATTGGTATCCCCTACAAATTGATAATGGCATTATGGGTTGTATAGGCATTGCATGTGGGTATGATGAAATGAGTCTGCAGAAAATGAAAGAGTATGCATTGCGTAAAAGACGAATCATGTCGATACATAAAATTAATGATAATGGCGATTTTCTTTTTATTACTGTAGGACCAAATTTAAGAAATATGAATGTGTTTGGATTGTGGCCATTTAGGACATGTAACGGACCATATTTGTTTAACTTAAGTATAGACTACAGAAAATACTTGAAGATTGGCGAAATTAATGAGCAATTGAAGGAAATATTTAAATATAATAATATCCGGTTATCTAATGGCACAAGAGTCTGCAGGATAGGTAATAAAAGTTGGAAGATAAAGGGGCAAGAGGGGGGTTATATAATAGAAGAGGCAAATGACCAGTTAAATGTATACAAAAAGCAATTGATATGTTACATTAGCAGTAGTTCCCTAAAAGATAATTGGGCAGGTGATGTAGGACTTCGCAATTATTTAAAGGAATTAGGGTGGAGTATTAAAGAATCTCATGAAATTGATTTCAAAAATTGTGAATTTCATACCGAATGTATCGGATTAAATATACTGTCGCATATACTGGCACTATCAATAAAAGATAAAAGGGATGGCAAAAAAAGATGGCAACAGTCTATACTCCAAGTTGCACTGACCCATGGTTTTTTATCAGAATGGAAAAATATTAGTGAATATGTAAACAAAGGAAGGGTTATAGATGTATGTAAAGAATTATCTCCGAGAAATGTGGATGAGCAATCACTTGACAATACTCTAAAGTCTTTATTAATAAATAAGATAGATAAAAATAGTGATATTTTCAATTTATTATATGCCCTATCAAGAGGTATCGATATACATGCATCTCCGTATATTTTAGCAAATATGTTTGATTTTATTCCAGACACAATACGTAAAAAGATAAAACATACACCGTTTAAACCAAAATTAATTATTGATGAGATTGAAATTCATTTTAAAGTAGACGCAAGCCCAGAAAATATTAAGGATGTTGTAGAAAAGTTGAGGGAAATAACAAATGAAATTAAGTATTTAGAAATTATGAGCATAGAGGGACTTCAATATCGTTTAATTGGTGTGTTTAAAATAGAAACTGACTATCCAGATCTTTTAAACATGCTTGAATTAATTGATAAAGGAATAAATGAAAAGTTAGAGGAGATGGGTTTACACACAAATAAATGGTTAATGTGGCTTAAAAGAATAAATATAACAACAAAAACTCCCTCCCAATTTGAGGACGCAGTATTAGATGCTATTGGTAAAAAGTGGCCATTAATAGTCAAATCAATAGATGAGAGCGACAACGAACTAAAAATAAATGCAGATTTACTTTGTGATTATCCTTTATATAAAATAGATGAAAATTATTTGTTTAGTTTGGAACCAGAATATAAACAATATCTAAAGGAAAAGAAAGTTAATAAGAAACTGATAGAAGTTTTCGAAGATAATGATTACTTTCTATTCAAAGATACAAAAATCTCAAAAATAGATTTGATTAGCTGGGAAATAAAAACTGGGGTTAGTTCATATAAAATAAAAGACAGGGGCAAACAATTAGACGTATATTACACGGGAATAGAGGAGGGGATAGAAGAAGGAATACAAGAGGGGATAGAAGAAGGAATACAAGAGGGGACAGAAGAAGGAATACAAGAGGGGATAGAAGAAGGAATACAAGAGGGGACAGAAGAAGGAATACAGGGGGGGATAGAAGAAGGAATACAAGAGGGGACAGAAGAAGGAATACAGGGGGGGATAGAAGAAGGAATACAAGAGGGGATAGAAGAAGGAATACAAGAGGGGATAGAAGAAGGAATACAAGAGGGGATAGAAGAAGGAATACAAGAGGGGATAGAAGAAGGAATACAAGAGAATGTAAAATACCAATTTATGCTCCCGGAAAAACTCACCATTGACATAGCATATTCATTTACATATTTAAATAACATTTTAAAAGAGAGGTATAATTTTGATCCATTTGACCCACCCGCGCAAAAACATAGTCCTGAAAATTCTTCTAAAAATTAAAAATGTAGTTGGGTATTACTTTCAATCAAATCTCAAACCCTTCCAGAACCTTCTCAACGCCTTTTGCCTTCCCGCCGCCAACCCCAAGTTTCACATCACCATGCCCCCCACCCCCTAATTTATTTGAAATTTTCCGTACAGCATCCCCCGCATTAACCTCAGGGTTTGAAGAAGCACAAACAACATTTGCCTTCCCTCCCGAAACATTAATTAAAATTAAAATTCTATTTTTCCCTTCCGTAAATTCCTTTGCTAAACTTATTGCATCTTTTACGGGAAGCCCGTGAGCAATATATTTCACAAAATTATTTGTTTTGAATTTTTCATTTAAATTTTCATAAACATTATTTTTTAAATTTTTCTTCAATTTTTCAACTTCTTTACCAAGTAATTTCCATTCTTCAAAGAGGATTTTACACGCATCTGATAATGTTTTTGCGTTCTTTAGTTTTGATTCCGGGATGTCTCCTTCAAGTTCTTTTATCTCTTCCCTGGCTTTTTTACATTCCCCCGCAAATCGCAGGGTTGTTTTCGCTAATTGCTCCAATGGAACGGAAAGAGCGTCGGCTGAACCTTTCAGTTCCCTTGTGACATTATACGAATCCAGGGGAATTTCAATTTTCAATCCCGAATACTCTTGCATGGGTGCAAGTGAATTTTCAAACAATTCCTCCTGCTTTCTTATGTTTCTTCTCGCTGCCTCTCCTGCAACAAATTCCAATCTTACAACGCCGTCCTGTATTCTTTTTGAGCGAATCAGTTTTATCACTTCAACATCCCCGGTTTTACCTGTAAATCTGTCACCCGCGCAGTGCGTTCCCCCGCATGCTTCGGTATCCCAGTTTTTTATGTCAACAATCCTTATGTCTCTTCCGGGAACAGCCCCTCCCTGGTACAGCCGAAAGCCGTATCTTTTTTCCGCCTCGTTTCTCGGGAGCGTGAAAATTTCAATCTTCCTGTTCTCGGCAATAATTCTGTTTGCCTGCCTCTCAATTTCTTCCGTCTCAAAATCCGTAAGTGATGCGTAGTGCGTGACATCAAGGCGTGCAATGTCCTCGCTTTTATGCGCCCCGCTCTGCCAGATATGATTGCCTAAAACTTTTCTTGCCGCACCGTTTATTATGTGCGTCGCCGTATGATTCTGGGTAAGCTGTTTTCTCCTGTTAAAGTCAATTTCGCATTCAACATCCTCGCCTTCACTGAAATTGATTTTAATATTTTCTTTAATTTTAAATTTATGAATAACAACGGAATTAATTTTTTGAACATCAACTACACGAGCATTCCCGATCCTTCCGGTATCCGCTTCCTGCCCGCCGCCTTCAGGGTAAAAGTGTGTCCTGTCAAGAATTATATAATTATTTTCGTAATCAATCTTTAAGACCCTTGCACTGAATTGAGAAACAATTTTGTAGTATTTAAGTTCCGTGTCAGAAATATCACCGGGGACTGCGACTTTCTCTTCTGCTTCAATTTCCGTTCCCTCGTGTTTTGCAGCAACCCGTATGTAAAAATCATCGGGAATTTCAACACCGAGTGATGCGAAATCCTTAACCGCGAGCGGGATTAAACCGTGCGAGTCGTAAAGGTCAATTAAATCATTAATTCCGAGTTTATTGCCGCCTTTTTTCAGGATGTCGCATTCAACCCGTTTTACAATTCCCCTGCCCCGCTTGATTGTATTTTTGTATTTCTCTTCTTCAATGTTAATTAAATTTAAAATTTCGCATTTATTTTCTGAAACATCAGGGAAGTCGTTTTTGAAATAATCTATCTGCATTCCCGTAATCTCTGAAATCGGGATGCTAAGGTTAAGGGATTTTAAAGCCCTCATCGTCCGCCTCACAAGAAGACGGGCAAAGTAACCCTGCTTTACATTAGACGGCACAACACCGTCATTTAACATAAACATCAAAGCCCGCGTGTGATCGCATATTGCATATAAATTCTCCGAAGGATTTGTGTGTTTCTCAAGTTCAGGGACGGTGATGTTCAGACGGTCTGCAACTTTCTTTCTGAGTTCTCGCAAATCGCCTTCGGTTTCAACATTCAAAAACCCTGCGACCTTTGAATATTCACCCAGGATTTTATCGTCACTTGCCGTTTGAACTCCCGACTCTTTTTTCAATTTCTCAAGAACGCTTCCGAATACCGCTTCATAAGCAGATGATGTCCCCTGCGACATCCATGCAAACCTCTCCAGCCCGTAGCCCGTGTCAACGACCTGCATGTCCATTTTTTTCTTTCCCGCAGGCGTTTCCTCGTACATCATGAAAACAAGCGTTGCAAGTTCAACCCCTCCGACCATTGTTTCAAAGCACGGTCCGGAGTTCCCGCCGCCAGCCCAGGCATCCTCGATGTATGAAATTTCAATCGGGTCAATCCCAAGGTCTTTTGTAAGTAAATTATGACATAATTCAAGTGTTCTTTCCTTAAAGTAAATCTCGTTTCCGGGAGTGTTAAAGGCATGGTGAGCCATCATCTCAAACATCGTGAAGTGCCTCCCGGTTTTGCCGACATTGTCAATGTCATTAAACCGGACACAGGTCTGCGAAATCGTCAGGGGATTTGCAGGCGGCTCAACGGTTCTATTTATAACCCACGGCTGGAAATCATAGATTGATGCCTGGGTGAAGAAGACATCATCACGCCATCTTGCCGTGATGGGATACCTTGCAATCCGTGTATGCCCGTTTCTCTCAAAGAATGATAGGTATGCTTCCCGCATCTCATGTAAATTTAATTTTTTATTCATCAGGGAGCGCCCGATGAAAGTGTATTCTTCGCAGGGGGGTTCGCCGCAGATTTCTTTGTCGGATTGAGTCCAGAAGTGGCGGTTGCAGGATTTGCATTTTCTTCTTTTGAAGTCGTTGTTTTTGAAAAAATCTAGGTTGTATTCGGATTGAGTCATTTTAGGTATTAAATTTTATTGAAATTGTTTTAGGGCGGAGAGGGCTTTTTCTCGCGCCTTTTTATTTTCGTCTTTTGATAATTTTGTCAAAAATTTTGATTGCAGATTCTTTTAGCAGTTTTGATTTTGCGTTTAAAAGTACATCAATCACTTGTTCTCTATTCTGATTATGTCTTGATTTTGATAATTTCTCAATTTCTGATACTAATTCTTTCTGAAGCCCGTCAAGTAGATTTTGGACTTCAACGGGTAATTTATTAAAATCATATGCGACGGCATAAGCAACCCTCCCTCTCACATCAGGGTTTTCATCCATTGATAAGTTCTTTAGTAATTTTTCAGCGGTCTCAGGGAATTTATCGAAATTGTTATCGGCTGCATGAGCAGCCATCCCTCTAACTTCTGGGTTCTCATCCTTTGATAACTCCTTTATTAATTTTTCAGCAGTCTCAGGGAATTTATCGAAATTGTTATCGGCTGCATAAGCAACCCTCCCTCTAACTTCTGGGTTCCCATCCTTTGATAACTCCTTTATTAACTTTTCAGCAGTCTCGGGGAATTTATTGAAATTGTTATCGGCTGCATAAGCAACCCTCCCTCTAACTTCTGGGTTCCCATCCTTTGATAACTCCTTTATTAATTTTTCAGCAGTCTCGGGGAATTTATTGAAATTGTTAGCAGCGGCATAAGCAACCCTCCCTCTAACTTCTGGGTTCCCATCCTTTGATAACTCATTTATTAACTTTTCGGCAGTCTCATGGAATTTATTGAAATTATTAGCGGCTGCATAAGCAACCCTCCCTCTAACCTTTGGGTTTTCATCCTTTGATAACTCCTTTATTAATTTTTCGGCAGTCTCAGGAAATTTATTGAAATTGTTAGCGGCTGCATAAGCAACATTCCGTCTAACCTTTGGGTTCCCATCCCTTGATAACTCCTTTATTAATTTTTCAGCAGTCTCGGGGAATTTATTGAAATTGTTAGCAGCGGCATAAGCAACATTCCATCTAATTTCTGAGTTCCAATCCTTTGATAACTCCTTTATTAATTTTTCAGCAGTCTCGGGGAATTTATTGAAATTGTTAGCGGCTGCATGAGCAACCCTCCATCTAACTTCTGGGTTTTCATCCTTTGATAACTCCTTTATTAACTTTTCGGCAGTCTCAGGGAATTTATTGAAATTGTTAGCGGCTGCATAAGCAACCCTCCATCTAACTTCTGGGTTTTCATCCTTTGATAACTCCTTTATTAACTTTTCGGCAGTCTCAGGAAATTTATTGAAATTGTTATCGGCTGCATGAGCAACCCTCCCTCTAACCTTTGGGTTCCCATCCCTTGATAACTCCTTTATTAACTTTTCGGCAGTTTCAGGAAATTTATTGAAATTGTTAGCGGCTGCATGAGCAACATTCCGTCTAACCTCTAGGTTCCCATCCTTTGATAACTCATTTATTAACTTTTCGGCAGTCTCATGAAATTTATTGAAATTGTTAGCGGCTGCATAAGCAACCATCCACCTAACCTCTAGGTTCCCATCCTTTGATAACTCATTTATTAACTTTTCGGCAGTCTCAGGGAATTTATTGAAATTGTTAGCGGCTGCATAAGCAACCCTCCACCTAACCTCTGGGTTCTCATCCTTTGATAACTCCTTTATTAACTTTTCGGCAGTCTCAGGAAATTTATTGAAATTGTTAGCGGCTGCATAAGCAACCCTAAATCTAACAAATTGACTTTCATCCTTTGATAATTCTAATAAAAAACTGCAAAATATTTTCTTTACTTTTTTTTCATCTAAAGCATACGGAAGCGATTCATAATAAGAGGGATGAACAAATTTTATACTATTTTTCTCTGAGTGGGATTTATATTTATCAACTCTATCATCCGTACTTAAAATTTTATCAAAATCGTTTGGATATTTTATATCTAAAATTTTCGTTAGATCGTTGTATTTTCTTTTAATGAAATTTATATCAAAATCTTCAGAAATAAATGGAAAAGATAAAAATAAAATCCAGTCTTCGGGAAGTTCTTTGATTCCATCTGCAAAAACTCTTGCTGTTTCTCTTGAGTGTTCATCAATACTTTTCTTTAATTCCTCCTTTTTCAGGATATTTTTTGATTCACCTGTAAAATTATGGATGCTTAAAGGTGTTGGAAGTTTTTCTTCTTTAATACATTTAAAAGCAAAATCTTTCAGTTTATTATTCTCAAGCCATTTACACCCTTTACTTTCTCCCCATTCAGAAAGAATTTCACACCTTTTTTCATAACCATAAGAAGGGATTGATATATTTAATTCTGTTTTAAAATCATCCAGTTCCTGCTCGGATAATTTTTCTTTTTCAAATTCTTCAAAAACATCGTTTCTTGATGTGATTATAACATACGCATCGCCCGTTTGTTTAATTTTATTTACAATAAACCCGATTTGTCTTCTTAAATCATATCTGCTTTTATATTTTGTT
Source organism: Candidatus Altarchaeales archaeon WOR_SM1_SCG (assembly GCA_001723845.1). Classification (GTDB taxonomy): domain Archaea; phylum Altiarchaeota; class Altiarchaeia; order IMC4; family WOR-SM1-SCG; genus WOR-SM1-SCG. Next base: position 11,206 of record MCBE01000300.1, on the reverse strand, counting down.
TTTCCAAACGGATCTTCAAAGTAAATAATGTGCTTTTGCTTTAATTCATCGCCAATCTTTTTTAATCTTTCTGCTGAATCATCTCTTTCATCGCCTCCAGCAAACCATATGGGAGTGTAATTTTCTTTATTGAAATACTCCCATAAAATTCTTACTGAAGTGTATGTTTTTCCATATTCTGGTGTGCCAACTATTAAAGCGATGTGTTGATTTTCCAAATCCCTTTTTATTTTTCCATAGTGATCTGGAGGAACAAAAACATCATTTATGTTTTTATAATAGTCACTATTTGGATGCCCTATTTTCTCAAGAAACTTAAGAACTTTAACTTTGGTTTCAATCATTTCTTTGTCCATCAAATAAAACCGCTTCCCACCATAAGAAATCTCTTCACATGATTTTTTATCAACCCCTTCAAGTTCTCCAAAAACATCTCCCGTGAGAAGGATAAATGTTTCTTTAATTGCTTCTCCGTCATGCTCTTTTTTGTATTTCTTTTTATACGGGCTTACAATATCATCTTTGAGAAATTCTATTGTTTTGGTTTTGTTTATGCTGTTTTTTATGTAATCGCATTCTTGAAATTCTTTCACTCCGACTGCGATTTCAACGGGAATATTTTCATAATTTTTTATCGGAATCTTGATACTTGAAAGTGCATTAATGACTTCTAATGTTTTCTGGAAATTGTCAATGAAAAGCAGGTAATCATCCCTTCCCGTGCAGACCTCTGTTTCTTTATCTTTTTTTATTTCATCTATTTTATCTTTCAAAGGATTTGAGAGATAATTTTCCCTCACCGAATCTTCATCTACTCCTGTTTCCCCTGCAATCTCTTTTGCCAGTTCTTCAAACCCTAAAATATCCGCATACACCAGATACCTTGCACTTTTATTTTCAACCATCATAAATTCATTCGCTGATTTGAATTTTGAATTAATTATTTTATTTTTGACAATATGTATATCAATTTTGTCAAAGTTGTCAAAATGTTTGTAATTGATCTTTTAGTCGCACATATTCATTAAAAAAATTATCGAAAATTTTATATTTTCCTTTTTTATCGCCTATTTCCATCTGCTTTACTAATTTTTTATCCAATAACCTGCGCAGTGGTTTTCCTATAGACGAACTTTTTATGTTCCTTTTTAACCCTTCAACTGCTATTTCTGCATGTGAGAGTGGTTCATCTGAAACTGAAAGTATTTCAAGAATTGTCTTTTCAATCTCTGATTTAGGATAAATTTTATTGAATCTTGTCACAGATATATCATTTATTGCATCTTCAAATGAGTCCTCATATACTCTCATATCTGCTTTATCTATTGCCTTATCTACGGTTCTCTCGTAGATTCTATGACAGAGTAATTGGATATAGTAGGGATGCCCTTCACTTATATTTACTATCTTATCAACGACTTCATTTTCAAATTCTATACTTGTTTTTTCAAGGGGTTTAAGTATGGCTGCTCTTGTTTCTTCTTTGTTCAATCTTCTTAATATTATCGGTTCAAAAAATCGTGTTAATGGTTCAGTCATACCATACTCGGCAAATCTGTCAAAGAGATCTTCTGCTCCGGTCACTATAAGCATATATCTGCATTCATATTCCATTGAAAGTTCTATAAATGTACTTCTAAGCGTTGTGAGCGCATTCTCCGCAGACAACAGTTTATCAATATCATCCACCATCAACGCATATAGTTTTGTTTCTTCTTTTATATTATTCCATTTTTCGGATAGTGCATCAACCAATCTTACTTGCGGATGTTTATGTGGTACTTCTCGATCTATCTCACCGCCGCTGCCCATTATATTCACACTCTTTATTTTTATTCTCTCCGTGGGTGAAATAACCTTGCCTATGATAAACTCTGAAAATTCATTGGAATCTTTAATCTCCGGACAGACCACCAATTTTGATTCGCATTTATTTTCCGCAGCAATTGTCTTCAATTCTTTTAGAAGCGAGGTTTTTCCAATACCCCATCCCCCAATTATTGCTAAATGTCCTATGTTGCCCCCTTCTTTCGCGGTTTGTATCCTTGTTTCAAATAATTTTAACTCATTGTTTCTTCCGGAAAAGTATGGGGGAATACTTCCTGTTTGTGGTATATACGGGTTTATATTACGCATCTTAATTTAATCTCTTAATTTTTGACAACTTTGACAGATTATATATTAAACTTGTCAAAATAAATACTTATGTTATGGATTTTGGGTTTTGGTTGATTGTGTCGTGTAGAGTTATGAGATATCATACCTGATGATGTCCTTATGTGATTATATTTAAATTTAGTTTGCGCATTCCTTAAATTCCTTTACTCCGACTGCGATTTCAACAGGAATATAATCATAATTTTTTATCGGAATCTTGATACTTGAAAGTGCATTAATGACTTCTAATGTTTTTTTGGAAATTGTCAATGAAAAGCAGGTAATCGTCCCTTCCCGTGCAGACCTCTGTTTCTTTATCTTTTTTTATTTCATCTATTTTATCTTTCAAAGGATTTGAGAGATAATTTTCCCTTACCGAATCTTCATCTACTCCTGTTTCCCCTGCAACTTCCTTTGCCAGTTCTTCAAACCCTAAAATATCCGCATACACCAAATATTTCACACTTTTATCCTTGAGCATTTCTTGATGATTATGTTAGAAATTAGAAAAGTGCTTTAATCAATTTTTTTAAATTTAAAGAATTGAAATTAATATTTAATTAGATTAATTTTAACTTTAACTTAACCTGATTTTAAAATGGCAAGACCGCTTGAACTGGGGGTGAAACTTAAAGGAGATGATGCAGTAAGGTTTTTAGATGAAATGGATAGAATAGAGTCTCTGAAGCCGACGGATAGGGAATATAAAGAAAGAAAGAGATACTTTGAATACTGTGAAAAACTTGCGAGGCAGGTGGGGGCTGTTTAACCGGATTCAATGATGTCGCGATACATTAACAGGGTATCGCCTTCTTCACCTCCCGTTATCTTTAATATCTTGAAATTGTTTTTCTTATAGAATGCAACTACCTCCGGTTGATTGTACGCGTTAACACTGGCATACCTGCACCCCACACTATTGGAGTGTACCCGTGCGCATCCGACAATCACATCAATTATTTTAGTCCCGATCCCAATCCTTGAGAAGTTTTTATCTATTCCAAGTCTTCCGATTTTAATTGCAGGGTATGTCCTCTGCCTCTTTTTTAATTTATCCAGTATCTTTTTTGCTTTGCCTTTGATTTCAATAGCATCATTTGACAAGGAATAGTAACCAACCAATACATTCATGTAAAAACACAGGTATGTGACTGCAATTTTTCCTTTCTGGTAGTGAAATGCGTCGTCTTTTAAAAATTCGTTAAGGTCATCATCTCCGCAGTCAAACACTTCCGTGAACTTAAGGTTATTCTCCGAGAGTTTTTCAATCCGCAGTTCCTTGATGTTTATCGTATCAGATGATTTATGTTCGGTCATTTTCATTGACAGTGGTATTTCTTCTCTTAAAGTCGTTATTTTTGAAAAAATCAATGTGGTATTCGGATTGTGCCATAGTAACTTAAATTTATTTTTATATTTCCCTGTTTATATTAAGAATTAGAAGGACGATTTAATGAATTTTAATTAAATTGAAATTTCAATCAATGTTCGATGCTTATGATAACAACTTTGAATTTACTGCTGACGGGATATTTCGTCAACGAACACCACCCGCATGTCCCAAGTGCGGCGTTCAAACGAATAGAAATGGGTGGAATCCCCATACGGCACTGTCTAAAAATCTAATGATTTTTAATTTTTATATCACTTACGATTAACGTGGAGTTGCAGATGGTTGTTTATGGTATATCACTATAAAATAATAATGTGCCAAAATATCAGTGATGTCTTTTCATTGGCAAATAGAAATGATTTTTTTTGTGATTGTTTCAAAATCTTCATAACATTTTTGAACTGCATACACATGTGCACCTATTGCACCATCTGCCGGCTTTAGCATGAACATAGGTCTGTGCGCTTCCATAGACATTGGCGCTAAGCTGCGATAATGTTTTAACAATGCAATGCAATTATTGTCTTCTTCAACTGTTTGAACCGTTGAATTATTCTTTAAAACATATTCAGAATAAACAGAAGGTATCCTATTTGCCCATTTTAAATATGATTTTACAGGTCTGCTTTCTTTAGCGGTGTATTGCATTATAATATATCCTGCGGGCAACTCTTTTCCTTTTGGAATTTCAAAATTTAAGGATGTCGGTTTTCTTGCAATTCTATCCTGCCAATCTATTTTCCAGTTGTTTAATGTAATGCCGAGGTTTTTTATCCCCTGAAGTGAAAACAAATCGGATGCTACCGGCATTATAATATAATCCGAACTTATCGTAACAGCCCTGTTTATTGCTCCTAAATTTGGTCCTACATCAATTAATACTATATCTGCATTTTGCTGTTTGGCAGCATCATTTATGATTGTATTAAAAATGCCGGTAATTTTAAATGCAAGACTATCGCCCCCCAAACATTCTAACCATGCTCTACTTAATTTGTCTTCAAATGTTGATAATGATAAATTGCCAATAACCAAACCAAGGTTTTCGGTAATCTGTTCAACATGTATTGGTATGTATGGGTCACCAGATGCAACCGGCGTTATTGAATCTAAAATGGTAAGATTTAATTCATTCTCATATATTTCCTCAAGTCTTTCCGTACTAAGAAACATTGATGTAAGGTTTGATTGCGGGTCTAAATCTGCAGCAATAGTTTTTATCCCTAATTGCGACAACATCCATGCAACATGATACACTGTTGTAGTTTTACCTACGCCTCCTTTGTTATTAAAAAATGTTATTGTTCTCATACTACCATTTTGTATTTATTGGAATTGAAACTTTAAATTTTGTAACAAGTGTAATATCAAATTCAGGTTCTGGGTTTCCATTTTTTTTAAATTCTTCTTTTGCTCTTCGAATTCCACAATTGAACCTGTTTACATAACCTAAGATTTTCATTGCTTCTGCTAAAACAATATTTCGGTAATCACTGGCGTCGGGAAAATTACCTGCATTCACATCACCAAATAAACCCCCCGGATTAAGAATTTCAATACGGTTTGGGAACTCATAAATATAAATAGGTGCATTTGATTCGTAGCTACGATGCATAATAGCATTCATTGTTAACTCCCGTAATGCCCAATATGGGTAATTCCTAATAATCTGTTCTTGAAAGGAATCTTGTCTTACCGGTCTTTCTTTAATGATATTATTTTTAATAAAGTCGTCTATTGAATTCAATTCAGTTATCATTGCCCCTGAAAATTTCTTTTCAAATTCAACATCACTGGTCATTTCATTTCCTTTAAATTTAATGTAATGAATGTAATCACCAGGTAGATAAAATTCCGGATTGATACCAAATATTATAATTCCTGCATTAGTCGGACATTTTTCTTTTGTATCATAAAATCTTAAAGAAGCAAGCTGTTCTTCAATTGTTCTTCTATTCTCGCTTAATGTTTCTTTATCTATAGCAATAGAAAGGTAATTTGATTTAAAATATTCAATGCTAATATCAGAAAGAGATGCTCCTAAAGCAGGCACTAAATCATATGTTCTTGCATAGGAAGCTCTTCGCTCTGTAAGAATTCTCTCTTCTCCTATTGTTGCTTTTCCTTTTCTTGGACCAATTCTAATCCAACACCTGCCGTCATATCGCACCGGAGGGTATGGAGAAGGTTGAACTTCTACGACTACAACATCGCCGCCGTCTATATTATGCACCGGGCTTACTACTAATGATGGTTGAGGTAATACGTTTCCATTTGATTTTATGTTGCCTATTTTTTGCAGTTCTTCATCCCCTATGGTCATTCCGTTTACCGTTCCATCATCATTTACTCCAAGCAAAATATACCCTGGCTTTTTATGATTGGGGAAGTCGTTTGAAAATGCACATGTAGCCGGACCCAATTTATCTTCTCTGAAAGAAATGGTTCTTTCTACTCTGTCAGATTCCAAATCTTTCATCATCGCTCTTATTTCGTCAATTGATAACATTTCTTTTTTGTTTTATATCGTTTTAAAAGGCGTCAGTAGCCAATTTCATAACTAAATTATATCCGAATTCGATTTCCAATATCCTTTATTCTGGAGGTTATGTTAATAGGAATTAAAAGTATATAAATAAATAAAATTCAAATTTTAAGTTTATCTAATATACTTCTTCAGAATGTAAATCTATAAAAATTCAGAGCAGCAATCACAAATCAATATGCTCAACAACAATATCTGCATCCCTTAATATCTTCAGCCCTTCCTCGTCCGTGTAGCTTCCGCTTGTGACAACCCTTGCGATTCCCGAATTTACAATTAATCTCGCGCAAATTTTACACGGGAAAGCATTCACATACAGGGTTGAAGCCCTGCTTAATTTTCCTGCCTGGAGTAACGCATTCTGCTCTGCGTGAACCGCCTGGCATATATCATGTCCTGTTCCTGATGCAATTCCTTTCTTATCCTTCAAGCAACCCACTTCTATACAGTGCACAGCGCCCCGGACAGGTCCGTTGTACCCTGTTGAGACTATCTCTTTCCTGTCATTTACGATAACCGCACCAAACCGGTGGCGTACACAGGTTGAGCGTCTTGCTACATCCTCTGCAATTTTTGCAAAATATTCATCCCACGAAGGTCTTTTCAATTTTATTTATTATTTTAAAATATTTTATTTAATTCACAAGCTGCCAACAATCGCCTTAAGCGCCCTTACATTCCCGACAGGCATGATGTGAACTCCCTTCATTCCGAGTCCTTTTATATCATCCACCAGGTTAATGCACAAATCTATTCCCGCATCTTCAATGATTCCTTTCTTGCCTGTCTTTTTCTGCTCGTCCTGTGCTTTTTTCACCGAATTTACAACCGCGTCTTTAATTACGACGCCCGGCATTGAAAGCAAATACATCATCATGCCGTAACTTCTTATGGGAACAATCCCGACAAGTGTTTTTGATGCTATGTCCTCGCCGATTAATTTATCATAAAGATTTAAAAAATTCTGCATCGGCTCAACATCAAAAATGCCCTGCGTCTGGAAGAAATCAGCACCCGCGTTTAACTTACGCTTTGTCTTATAGACCTCGCCGTCAAGAGGAGATGATGTCGGTCCGATTGCCGCCCCCATAAAGAAATTTGTCTTGCCGTTCATGTCCGAGCCGTTGAGCATCTTTCCATCGTTCATCATCTTCATTGTCGTTATAAGCGTGGTTGAATCAAGGTCATAGACGGGCTTTGCTCCCTTGTGGTCGGCTGCATCGCACGCAGGGTGGTCTCCTGCCAGCGATAGTACATTTTCTATCCCGAATGTTGCCGCCGAAATTAAATCCGCCTGGAGTGCCAGCATATTTCTATCCCTAACAGTCATCTGGAATATCGGCTCAACGCCCTGCTGCATCATGTATATGCTTGCACCGAGAGACGACATAAGAACCCTTGCTCCGGGGATATCAACTACATTCACGCCTTCAATTTTATCCATCATCGGCTTCATCTCCGCAACTTCATGAGCAAATTCTGTCATATCAGGACCTGGAGGAGGGGATGCTTCCCCTGTTGCTATAAACTTCTTTCCAAAATTATCTCTTAATAGACTCATTTTTAGTTTATTGGTTTATTTTATTTTTTTGCGATTATTTTTATAATTTATAAATTTATAAATTTTATCATTATCATTACCTATCCCCTAACTGCACCATTCTTTTATTAACATTCGGCATTTTCACTTCCAGTAATTTATCTACCGTACCCAGCCGGACCATTTTATCATATATCTCCATCCAGCCGCATGGAATCTTATTATTTTTTGTCGAGAGTTCGCACAACCCGTCATGAACTCCCGCGCACGGTCCGTTCAATAAACCTTTCATACATCTTGTTTTAGGGCATATCCCTGCGGTTTCATCAAGTATGCAATCCCCGCAGCCCTTGCAGACCTCGCTCAGTATTGATTCCTTCCTGTTTTCAATGCCGACAAGAAAAGTGTCATTTGCAGGGTAAACGGGAATTGTGTCATAGATTTCCGCTATCTGCTGGACACCCGCGCCGCAGGCAAGAGAGACAACGGCATCGCATCCCTTTATAACTTCGTTTAAAGCATCTTCAACAAGTTCCTTTCCGCACTGCTCCTCAACGCATGACTCAATAATTTCAATATCTTTATCCTTTAATTTCGTATTAATTTTAAGCAGTTTTGCAAATTCTCCTACCTGTTTCTCCCCGCCGACCCGGTGAAATGCGGTGCAGCCGTTGCAGCCCACGACAAGCACTTTTTTTTTGTCAAGCAGGTTTTTGACTATGTCCTCCATTGGTTTTCTTTGTGCGGTAATCATTTTTTGTTTGTTATTTTGTTAAGTATTATTAATTTAAATTTTATTTTGATTGTAATTTTAATTCAAGCCAGACCCTTTGATTTAAGCAGTTCCCCGGCGTCCACGAATTCCCCGGCAAGCCCGACTTCCTTATACGAAAACCCAAGGGCAAGCCCGATCAGTTGTGTAATGTAAACCACGGGAATATTGAATTTTTCATTGAATTTTTCTTCAATCTGCTTCTGCCGCATGTCAAGGTTTCCCTGGCAGAGAGGGCATGCAGTAACAATTATTTCCGCACCGACCTCTCTTGCATTGGAAAGTATTTTTCTGCATAACTCAAACGATATGTCCTGGTTTGTTATTGAATAAGCAGCCCCGCAGCATTTTGTCTTTGAATTCCACTCCAACACGCTGGCACCCATTGCTTTAAGGAGATTGTCCATCTCCTGCGGGTCTTCAAAATTATCAACGCCTGTAACATCCGGCGGTCTTGTAAAAACGCAGCCGTAGTAACAAACCGCCTTCAAACCATCAGGTTTCTTTTTTAATTTTTCTTTAATTAAATTTATATTTTCATTTAGATGGGTCAATGGGTGTATTATTTTAATTTTTTTAATTGCAGCATCGTATTTTACATCGGCTGCTTCCTCTGCCTTTTTCCTCTGCTCTTTATCGTTTTGCAAGTCATAATGCGCGGACTCAAATCTTGAATAGCATCCCATGCAGGGGATAATTAATTCCTTAAGTCCCTGTTCCTTTGCAAGAGACAGGTTTTTAAGTGCTAAAGCATCTGCAAGAAGAAGTGATGAACTGTGTGCCGGAGACGAGCCGCAGCATAAATAATCCTTTAATTCTTGCAGGTTTATACCTAACGCTTCATAGACCTTTTTTACAGACATGTCATATTCCTTTGCGGTTCCCTTAGCGGAACACCCGGAGTAGTATCCTCTGGTAATCATTTTATTAATTTATTATTCGTGATTTTCCGATTTAATTTCGCTTATATTTTTATTAGATTTTTTGGAATTTTATCCCTTTTTATAGATGTTATCGTGATGGTCGTAATCAATAAATTTCACAACCTTTTCTTGTTCATATATTTTGAAAACCAAAACATACGAGCCGATTTGCACTCTCCGCCTGTTCTTTAGTTTATTGCTCAGCGGCTTATAATGATGTGGATTTTCTACAATTTCATCCATCTTTCCCTTAATCCCGTTCCATTGTTTCCTGTCTTTCTTGTACACCTTTCGCAATACTACCTTTAATTTCCTCCCGATTCCTGGTTTGTATGTCATTCTTGTTCTATCTCGGCTATCAAATCATCCATTGAACCATAAGTCTGGAATTCATCTTCTTTCTCAATCTGTTTCAATTTTTCAATATACTCTACTCTCACCTCCGGCTCTTTTCTTAATTCATGAATTTCTATTTCCATTGTTTTCAGCCGATGATTCATCTCCTGCAAAAGAGCATACATCTGGTTGTGAGTTATGGTTTCCATAATTATAATTTATATTTTGATTTATAAATGAAATTTTTTTAATAATTTTTTGGTTTCATTTTGTTTTGAATTTTTTGATATTTTATTATTTTCATTTAAATTACTTCTCATCCCTCTCTTCAATTTCCCTCACCCTCCTGAATATTTCCCTTGCTGCTTTTGCATTCCCTGACTTATGAGGAAGCAGACCCATTTTCCCTTTCAGCATTAACGGGAGACCGAACTCAATGTCCTGGAACAAATTCCCTGATTTTATTTTATATTTCATAAGCATTCCAAGTTCATAAAGCTGCCCGTAGTTTTCCACGGTTTCAAGAAATGCCCTGTTAAAGATAACATTCGCATGCTTCCCTGCTCTTTTATCTTTTTGAATCTCTATTCTCAGCGCATCCATGACCTTTGCAATATCAATCCCATTGGGACAGCGGGCATTGCAGGTGAAACACGAAACACACTGCCAGATGTCTTCATCCACATTAAGACCGAGGTTAATTTTCCTCAAGACCCTTCTCGGGTTGAAATCCCGGATTTGAGAGACAGGACAGCCCGCGGTGCATGTTCCGCAGTTATAGCATTTAAGCAGTTCACCGCCCGTTTTTTTGATTATCCTGTTTTTTAATTCATCGTCCCGGAATAGTTTAATGGTTTGATTCATGTTTATTTTGATATTATTTTATATTTTAATTAATTTTAAATATTCTGGATGTTATTGAACTCAATAATTTTTTCTGCTTCATCAAAAGTTATTCTGAATAACGGAAATATATCCATTCTTCCAAGTAATGGAGGTACCTCTTCTATAAGTGCCCATGCAATTCTCACCTCTAATTCAATACCCTTAAGTATCATCTTAACTTTTTTGATTATATATGGGACGCCACTACCTGATATGCCCTTCATTTCCATGACTTTACTTGAATCCTCTTTAAAGCCCAATGCTCTGCCGAATCTGAATGGAATCAGTGTTATATCTGCGCCCGAATCTATATACCTCGGAACTTCCACCTTATAGTTGTCAACTTCTAATATCACCTCTGCAACGGGTCTATGGACCGTTCCTATCGGAGATTTTTCCCTTTGATATTTGAATGTAATCATAGCACCATCACCTCTTCTTCTGGTATTTTTGCAACAAGGGGTGTTTTGTCAGGATATCTTTCTCTTGTTCTCCGGAGCATATTTTCTATGTCCTTGCCGTCTTCTACGACCTCCCCATCTATCATTATTATGTACTCCCCTTTATATCTTGACTTTTCAAGTGCCGTAAATGCGTTAAAGTTTTTTGTCATAATAATAATTAGATATTTATTTTAATTTATTTTAATTTTTTT
>MCBE01000299.1 GCA_001723845.1 Candidatus Altarchaeales archaeon WOR_SM1_SCG | reverse complement strand
AGAAAAAAGAGAAACAAATTAAAAAGTATAAGGAATTAATTGAATGGGACAGCACAGGCAAAGTCCCGGAAGGTATTAAACCAATCTATAAGATTGACACGAGCAAAATACAGGTCTTGAATGTTATTAAGGATTTTGCTTATGTTATAAATTCCATGATAACCGATGAACTCTGCGGTTATTCAGGAGATAATAAATTCAAGAATATGACCGTAATCACCATGAGGGATAAACTTTATTATCAAGGTGGTGATGTTAAGATTGATAATGAGGGTTTTATGAATGTTGAAGCCAAAAATTTCAGAGATAAAAGGTTATACGAAGCATACCAGAAATTATTCTGTGAAAGGCGGAATTCAAGCCCTGTTTATGAGAAAGCGGGGCATTGGATTAAATACACTTAATTTTTAATAAATTAATGCACATTTTCATTTTGACAGAAATGTATGAAATGGAAATTCGTGCTTAAAATTAAAATTATAAGAATTCACAAGAAAAATTTACAATGCAAATTTTATGTTGTGATATTTTATATCACAATCGAAAAATTGTTTATATATCCTGGTTTTGTGTTATTTCCTGATTTTGATTAATTAGGGGTTGGTTATGGGGTTCTTGGTTAAACTGCAAAGAGAATGTCGGTATCTGTGCGGAAAACCCACAACCACCATCTCTTCCCGAGTACTTGGAAAACTTGTCTCATTCATCCTTTTAGGATTCCAAAATTTTGTAAAAATTTTATGAACATAAACCTTTTGGGATTTACGGATTCTTTCCAGTAGTTTGTTGTATTCTCCGGTTGATGCATCCGCAACTCTTGAAATTATTTCGTTGACGAGTCATACGAGTCAAGCCAAAAATTTTATTAAAATTTTTTGGATTTACGGATGCTGCGGTGATTTTAAAGTCATGTGTGAACATGTTTTAATTTCAATTTAATTTTATTTCAATTTCAACCTTCAATCAAACCTCAAAGCATCAACCGGCTTTAATCTTGATGCCTGCCTTGCCGGAAGCATTCCTGAAACCACTCCTACTGCGATTGAAAACATAAGAGCACCGAGTATTAATCCTGGACTTATCAAAGCGTTAAACAAGGTGAAACCGCTTTCATGCGCTGCTAATTCAACGGCTTTTCCGAGAAGGATACCGATTCCGCAGCCGATAATCCCGCCTATCAGACCAAGTGTGCCTGCTTCAATAAGGAAAATTAAAAGTATGTCGTTGTTTTTAGCACCTATTGACTTCATTATCCCTATCTCGCGTGTTCTTTCAAGAACTGATGTATAAATCGTGTTCATGATTCCTATCCCCCCGACAAGAAGCGAAATCGCTGCTATTCCTACAAGGAACATATTTAAAATACCGAGAATGCTTCCGAATGACTCAATCACCTGCTCAAGGGTTGCGACCTGGAAATTCTCATCTCCCCGGGCATCTTTTAATTCCTCTTCAATTTCTTCGGCAACTTTGTCCACATCAAAGCCCTCTTTCGTTTTAGCAAATATCACGCCGTATTCATCAGCCGGCTCGTTAAAAATTTCCTTGAAGTCCTCCATCAGCATGTAAATTGCAGAGTCATCATCAGGGGAGCCGGTTTCTTTCATTATGCAGTTGATCCTGAATTCTTTTTCAAAATTTGTTTCACCAAGGGTTATCTTGCTCCGAATAATCATTTTAGGACCGTCTTCACCCCAGAACTCGCCGGATGCAAGCCTTGATCCTATACATATATTCCCCCTGTTTCCTTTTTTCGGCATGTCTCCTTTTTCTATTTCATATAAGTCCATTCCAAGAAACATCTCCTCAACATAATCCTCGTGCATTGCAGAAATCATTGTAATGCCCCTGTTTTCCTTGTATTCGATTTCAACAATTTTAAAAGAAACAGGTGCTGCGGTTTTAACGCCCAAAACATCCCGGATAACTTCAAAATCGTCCTGTGTCAGTTTATCAGAACCAAGACCGGGGGAACCGTAACTCATGATCCCGCCCTGTATTATAATCCTGTCCGAGCCGATTTTCTCAAACTGCCCGGTAATTGATTCCTGCAAGCCCTGCCCGATTGAAATCAATGCGACGACAGCCATTATTCCTATGACTATGCCGATTATTGTTAAAAAGCTCCTCGTTTTTCTCTGGAGCAAATTATTTATTGATATTCTCAGGTAGTCTGTAAACATTGTAGGAAAAGTTTGCGTTCAATTAAATATCTTCAATTATCTTCAATTAAATATTTACTTTTAAAAGATTAATTTTTAACAAGAGCAACCTGCCTCAAATCCCATTCAATAAATAAATTATCATTATTATTATTACTTTCCCCCGTCTTTGATAATTTCAATAATTCACCTTCCATTTCACCAATTTCAATATTATTATAATTCTTTTGGATAAATTCATTGTCTTTCCATGAAGGGAGATTAAGTAAAAACATCGCTGCGGCGTCCTTTACTGCCACAGGAACATTATAAATCCCGCTGAATTTTTTCTTAAATTCCGGCTCGTAATTTGCATTGTCTAAAAACTTCCCGGTATACAGCAAATTTTCATTGCTCTTGAGCATCTGCTCTGCAATTGATAAATATTTTTGAAAAACAGGAATGTTTGTTTTTATTGCTTCCGTTTCTTCAAATAAAAGCATACCTTTGGAATTAATAGTTAAACAATAAATTAATAATTTAAATAATTTTTTACCTTTACAACAACGAAATATTATTAAAATTGGGTGAAAGAATGTAGAGTAGGGCAGTGAGCTTTCGCTCACCACCCCCTCATCAAACCGTGCATGAGGTTTTCCCTCACACGGCTTTCCGATGACCTTCTTTCTTACGCATTCGAATAGTATTCTATTCTTGGCAGTAGGATATATCTCTTCATAGAGTTCTTGTGCTTTTTCTAATGGCTCATACCGAACCGTTCCTATGATGTGGTTAGCACATAAGTGCATTCACCAACACTTACCCCTAATCCAAGCATGGTCAAAGTAGAGACCCTTTCCTAAGCAGAGTTTTGTTGTTCTGCCATCATAGGTACTATGGTCTCATCCGACTTCTCACACCACATCGCTTTGGCTTTCCCTGCTAAGGTTATACCTCCACTACTCAGCACCACTGCCAATATTTCAGGACTCGGCATTGGAGATGATGTGAGACCTCCCCAGTTCCTACAAATACTGTGTTAACATTCCGCCACCCATACGCCGAGGAAGGACAACACTGCATTTCCAGATTCTTAATGTTGCCTGCTGTCTTCACCTCTCCGTTTCAGGTTCGACCTTCCTAATTTACCTGCTTACGACGCAGCAGTGTTCACTTTATGTTACGGACTGCTAACTTGCTCCCCCAACATTGGAGTTTTTACATACCGCTTCAATACTGAAATCGCTTTCAGCATTGGGTATATACTACATGGCTTTCTGGTTTTACCATGACGGGACTTTCACCCGCAAGCATTTGTAAGCTTGGCTGGGCACACAACGGATGGCAGGTATCTGAAGTTTGCCTGAAAGGCAAATTTGGGCGGAGGTGCAAAGCACTGAAGCCAGATGCCTGTCTGTTATGTGAATGTTGACGAAGGACGCCGAAAACATCATTTTTTCCTTATGAAAAATACTATCAATCCCCCAATTACTAATCCGATAATTAAACCCATCATTGTTTGTGTTGTTTTTGCTGACTCTAAATCTAATATTTTTGAATTTAAATCTGAAGTTTGGTCTTGAAGTTCTATATTTTTTGTTTCCAAATTTGATACTTGATCTTTAAGATTTTTTATACCCTGTTTTAACTCTGTATTCTCTTCTACTTCTTGTTCATATTCAACTGCTTTGTTCATTTCTTCTTTTTCGTACTCAATAATTTTTTTAACTTCCTCAGCATACCATATGACAGTATCATAATCTCTGTCATTAAAGAGGTTTTTTCCTGTTTCTAATTCTTCCCAAGGATTTGTTATTATTCCAAGCGATTCTGCTTTATTCAGTGCATTTTCTGCTTCAGTTATACTTTCAATGGCTTCTGTTCTTGAATGTACTGAAGGATTTCTATGACATATAAATACCTGCAATGGAACAAACTTGTCTGTAGTTATCTCTCCATAGAAACTCCAGCAATAATCACTGCCTAGTTGCCTTATTATCGTATTAAGAACTTCTCTTGCAGTTGCATTTTGTAAATTTATATTGAATGTTCTTTCAGATATTTCCTTGGCTCTATCAACAGACATTAACTGTTTCCCAAAACGAAAAATGCTTACATTTGTTACATTTGAACTCAGTTCGGGAAGGTATAAAAAATGTCCAATGGCTTGGTCTTGTGTTTTATTTACAATACTATAATTTGCTACTTTTCGGTTTAGAACATAAGTAGTATTCTTTATTGTCACAGGCATAACATTAATAATATTATTATCCTCTTCCCAGTAATAGCGATTATCCACTTCAATTAAATTATTTAAAATTTCACGGACATTCATATTTTCCAGAGTTATAGAAAAAGTTACTTTCTGCCATGATTCATTAGGCATCAGCGTTTCATCAGATAAGTATTCAAAACCATACTGCACATTACCTGTATAGGATAACTCCCTAACCGCATCATCCATAGTGCCATTTTTGACTTCAAAAAAATCAATATTTTTATCAAGAATATTTTCTTCTTCTTCAGCAAATGAGTAGTTAGAGCAAATTAGTGAAACAACAACTAATATTGCAACACTTACAATTTTACTTATTTTCATCTTCGTCTCTATATATTCTTTAATCTTATAAATTTTTAAGTTAATAATTGTTTAAATTCCAAAGGCGTCCGTAGTCAATTTCCGATAACGAATTAGGATAAAAGAAGTTCCGCTGAAAGCGGAATTTGGAGAAATCTTTGATTTCTCTTTTATCCGGTGTTATACGACCCGTTAGGGCAAGGAGCGACGAAGGAGCGACGCAGCGTTCCACCCGCCGTTTTTATTAATGGTTTTAAATTCCGTGTACTGTAAAAAACTTTGGTCCATTAAAATGAATCATATGATCAGGATTACTTTTAATCCATACCTCAGTATCCCAAGCAATATTATCAATATGCCTTTTAAACTCGCTAAAATCAGGGAACGCACTGACGTATATTCTTTTTGATTTGCAGTTTTTTAGTGTTTCTTCTAATTCTATCTGTCGCTTGGGCGATAATGGACCATGCGCTGTAACTGCTTCTATCAAAATAAGAATGTCCTTTTCTTGGTCATAAAGGACAACATCAGGTAATTTATCGTGTTTTGTTATCGGGGTTTTCAGTTTCTTTAGCAATTTTTCATCTAAGTGCAATAACTTTTTGGCGGTATCTCCCAAGTATACTACATTGGTGTTTGGACAAAATCTTGGTCTGAATTTTTCAATTATATTTACTTGTAATTCATTATGTTTTCCCGGAGAAAAACCAAGAATTTTTCCGTCTGGTAACTCTACAGGTATGAAATGCTCTTTACTTCGTTTATTGTATTTTTCGATTAATTTGCCCTTTTTCTTTACAAATTCTTCTAGAGCAGATTTCCAAAAAAGAGTTTTATATTTCTTTATAACCTCCAAAGCATCATCTGAAATTGCATACACCGTATTTGGACTATTTGTTGGTCTGCGAGGATTGTCTGGATTTCTAACAACTATTCCTGCTTGCTCAAACTGGTGGATTGTTTGGCGTCTTATTGTTTCTCTTGTGTTCTCAGCATATTGCTTTTTATACTGTTCTTGAATAAAGACCAGAATATCATGAATTCTTATAGTTCTTTTCTTAGCTTTTGACCAATTTGAATTCTCTTTTAAATCCAGCAAAGCCAACAAAGTTAAAGCAGATCGCTCATTTTGCTGGGCTTTGGGCAGCCCCAATGCTTTTAATAGAGTAATGCTATCATCAATTTTATTCATTTTTTAGATACTTGTTTGTAATGGAATGTTTTGCATTGCAGGCGGATTAATTGTGGCTCTTTTCATTTGTTCGTTTATCTTTTTGCTCATACTCAAATAATGGAGTTTTCCGTTTAGATTTTTTATTACTTTAAGGTCTATTCCTAAAACTCCTGCAACAATACTATCTAATTTAAATCCATTCCGATAGGATTTGGATTCACGGACCAACTTTCCGATTTTTATAATATCTTTCATTTCTGGGAACGGCAGACTTCTTATCTCTGTGGCATTCACTTGGGTGCTGCCGTTCAGCGATCTAAAGAAGTTATCAACAAAAGTTGTATTCAGTATTGCTGAGATGCCATAAGCTTCATAAACCGATAGTTTCCCGTTTGGTCTGTGGATATAGTTCAAGTGGTTTTCTACGCCTACTTTATTATAGGGGAATTCTGATTTTAATAACACTGCGGCAGATAACCTGCGATCCTGCTCTTTTGAACTAAATCGTTTGATAAGCACATAATTTTCAACAGGCAATAAAAGAGGTTGTGTTTTACTACACACTTTAATTGCAGAGTCCTTTTTGTTTTTCTTTACAGCCCAATCAACCTTCATATCTTTTATGTTGTGCATCCATAAAAGTGGAACTGATTTTGGATTTTCTGTTAATTCAGGGAAAAGGTAGTCATTAGCACGAAAAGTAACCACAGGTCCAGTAGAAATTTCCAGACCCAAACTTCTAAGCGTTTCAGACCATTCATCAACAATATCAATAATTTCAACACCAATGGAAGAAGTAGGTATTCTTATAAAAACATCTCCATTTTTGTAGTATAACACATCAGATGTCTTAACCTTTATTTTTTTTAATTGATCAAAATTTTTGTTTTTACTTACACTAATAAGTATTTTATCCTGGATTTCTTTTGTTTTTTCTACTTTTATTATTATATTTTCTTGAAGGATTTCATCTTTATCAAAGATTTCTTTTCTTGACTCAAAGATATGTATGTTTTTTAAATTAACATTTTTAATAAACCACTCTCTGAACTTTTTATAATATAAACCGGAACAAAAACTTCTGGGAGTGATAAATACCATTTCACCTCCCGGTTTTAACATACTTGCAGATAGTGCCATAAAGAGAGCATATATATTTGGCTGCCCGGAAATCAACCCGCTCATAATACTCGCTTGAGGAGAATCTTTATTCAGTTTATAATACGGAGGGTTAGAGATTATAAAGTCATATAAAATAAGTTCCTCGTTTTTATGTGATGGTTTATATTTCATGAAATATCTCTTGTTTTGTAAAATAAAATCCTTTTCATGTATGTTGTATTCAAAATCATGCCCTCTCCTTTCAAATTCTGTTTTACATGATTCCATGACCTCTTTTAAAAATGGTAGAATATCGGGATCATTTTCATAAACATCCACAGTTAATCTTAATATTTTACCGTTGTTTAATAACCGCTCACAGAAAGCAGCAGTTAAAATCCCGGTGCCTGCTCCTGTGTCCAGAAGACGAACCGTATTATTTTGTACTTCAAAAAGTCCTGCCATAAAATTACTCACCTTTTTAGGAGTAAAAAATTGTCCTCTTAACTTTCTGATTTTAGTACTATGAGTCTTAGCGTAAAGTTCAGAAAGCCTTTCAGCATATTCTACTAACCCTCCTTGTTTATCTTTTTTGATTTTCTTTCTAAGTTCTTTTACCTTTTCCTCTGAATTATCACGGGTTTTTTCCTCTTTAGTCATTGTTGGTTTTCTTAAAGTTTCTCATAAATTATTTAAATTGATAGAATAATATAAACTTTAATTTCTCACAAAACAGATTCAAAATAACTCGTAAATTTTAAGGTGGGTGGAATGTCGTATAACCTTTGTTATCGGATGTAATGCGAAGGCGATCCTAAAAATATTATGATTGATTTTATATCTCATTTAAGAAAGCGTAATAGATAGTACGCCAGCATAATGAGGTATGTAACAAAACTAATTGCTTTAATTACAATTGCGATCTCAACAAATAAAAGTAAGATTATAAAGATTCCTATCACACATAAAACAAATAATAAACGATGGCTTTTCAAAATTTCAAACACACCAATCTTTCTTTTCTCCACCTTTTCAGCAAATGCATTTTCTTTGAAAAACATCAAATATATAAGCAAAATAAATAATGCAATCGTTATCATTGTTGTAGTTACCATCATTGCAATGATCCAAACCGGAATCTCTGATGTTGGTTGTTGTGGCGGAGTAGTTGTAGTAAACGCATAAACATAACCATCAGCAGAACCAACATAAACATAGTTTCCAGAAATTGCTGGAGATGAACCCACATGACTCCCAGTTTCAAATTTCCATATCACTTCCCCTGTATTTTTATTCAAACAATAAATATAATTATCATTAGAGAGGCTGTCCGACAATTATGAACACCGTTTAGATTATCGCTATTTTTGATATTTTCTCGATATTTTTTTCTGTGCAATGATAAATCACCATTTTTCAAATATAATGCCTAATAAAAATATGCCTTT
>MCBE01000298.1 GCA_001723845.1 Candidatus Altarchaeales archaeon WOR_SM1_SCG | reverse complement strand
ATGGAAAGTTTAGTTTGGATGTAATCAAAGGATTGTTGTGTGCAAGTGCATGAATCTGAGATATTCTTATTTTATTTTTTTTGGTTTCTAATTTCTTATCGGAGAGGGTTTGAAATGTCGGACAGCCTCTAAAGAGGTTCTTAAACTTGAATTTGAACTGATCAGGCAGTCAATGGAAGAAGCAGTGCAGAGTGAAGCGGTTCCTGCTGCCGTTTAAAAACCTAAATCCTGAACTCATTTGAACGGTATTTTCCAGATCAAATCTTTAATTTGTTTACGATGCGTTGATACTACTAACCATTTTTATTTATCTATCTCGCCTGAATCATTTAAACCAGCATCTCGCCTTCCTTTAAAATTTCCCCATCATCAACCGTAATTTTCCTTATTATCTCACCCTTCCTTTTTGCATGGGTTCTTATCTCCTCCGGTTTATCCTTAAACTCTTCGGGAATAATTAATTCATTGATTATGTATTCATGGGAAACATTAATTTTTTTGAAATTTTTTATATCAATATCGCCGGCATCAAACAAAAGTTCATTTAGAATCTCATCAATCTTCGTTACATCAAAAACGGCGGAGCAGAAATTATCGTCAATACCGCCTCCCGGTTTCGGCGGGGCTGCCTTCGTCTTTAATTTAAAATTAATTTTTTCTACAGGTGCAATGGAAAGCAGAACATAAGCGTCAAGGTCATATAATTTTTTTAATATTTCGGAACCCACTTCGGTTTTGATTTGATAAACATTTAATTTGCGTTTCTTTGTCTTTTTCTGTATCTGAATGCTGAAATCGGAAAGTTCATCATCAAGGGAATTTTTGCTCATGATTTTTCCTGTCACATTGAAATTCCCGTCCGCATTTTTTGCGATTAATTTCCCGAATATTTCCGCATAGTCAAAACTTCCTTTAACCTTTATGTTCTTTGCCTGTTTTGTCACCTCAAGAACAGGTCCGGGGAATTTCCCCCTCCCGTATTTTATAAATTTTTGGTGCGTTTTGTTATCAACATCTCCTTTAAAAATTTGTTTTATGAAATTCATTTTTAGTTATTATAACATTATATAACATTAGATTTTTTTTTCTTTAAAATCAAATTAATTTTTTAATTTCATAAACATTCAAAACAATGTCATCTGTTTCCCAAGTCCCTTCAATTCATCATCCGAATATCCTAATGATTGTAAAATTCGCATAACAGCCGGAAGTATTTGATTATTTATGTAGTAATCGGCATCATAGTCCCCCGGCTCAACAAAGTCATAGACAACCGCTTTGTCGCTTATGCTCGTACCTCTTTTCGTGATAATATACGGCACAACATCTCCTTCCTTTATTTCTATCCCCCGGAGCATTGCCTTTTTCACCGCCTCAACATGCGGACCTGTTGAAACATAATCCTTCAGGTTTCTTGTAAGCCGGGTGTTTATCACGAGGTCTTCCATTTCAACATTTCCTGACTTAATATCTTTAACCATCTGCTTTACTATTTCGGCTGCTGCCGCAGGGTCTTTGTCTTTAAGAATTGCATTAAGTACCGCTCCTTGAGTTTTCTTTGCAACATTCGCCCAGTCCCTTCTCCTTGTCTCAAGTCCTTTAACCGTGAGCTTGTCATCCTCGCCGATTAAAGCATATCTTTTTTTTGTTATGAAAACGCCTCTCGGGTAAAAGCCCTCGAATTCCAGTTCCATTGCTTCAGGTAATTCTTTATTGATTTTTTTCAGGAACTCGTAAGCTTTTTCCTTGATTTTTTCAATTTTGTTTTTATCATTCATCTTTTGTTTTGAAGTTTGTCAAAAAAACATTTTTTTGATTATTATTATTATTATTTAATTATTTTTATAACTTAATGAAATTTACATTCAAAATTAAAATGAAAAATGCTAAAGTTTTACACATAAATCCCGGAAACATTGAAAATGAAAATGAAAAGTTAAATTTAGCAGCCGGTTTGTTAAGAGAGGGAAAAATAATTGTTTATCCGACAGACACCGTCTATGGAATCGGTTGCAGCATTTATTCAAAAAATATAAATAAAATTTTTGAGATTAAAAAACGCACCAAAAAACCCCTATCTGTCGCATTCTCAGGTATTGAGATGCTGAAAGGGTATGTGGTTATGGATGCAAGACAGGAAAAATTCATAAAAGAAAATTTGCTTAAACCCTATACCTTTATTTTGAAAAAGAAAGATAATATTTCCGATGACATAACTTTCGGGGAAAAACTCGGTGCAAGAATTCCTGACAATGAAATCGTGAAGAAATTAATAAAAAATTCATTCCCGGTTATTACGACGAGTGCAAACATCTCAGGTGAATGCGCGGCTGCATCTTACGATGAAATCTCAGAGGAGATTAAAAATAATAAAAATATTTCATTGATTATTGATTCGGGAAAATGCAAGGTGGGAAAGCCGTCTGTTGTGGTTGATTTGACGGGGGAGAGGTTTAGGGTTTTAAGGGGATAATTTTAATTTTTCAATTTTCCCTGTAATTGCCGGGTTTATTTACCATGTTCTCTGTCGTATCAATAACAAACTTCTCTGTTTGTTCTGCCGCATAATCCTCAATCGTTTGCATTTCAACCATTGACTGCACACGACTGCTTGCATAACTTCTTAATTGTGCATTAATTTGTGATTTCATCTGTCTTTTAAGATTCTCGTGGACAATTGCATTTAACTCTTTATCAAGTTCCTTCCTCCCGTGTTCTTTCATTAAATCAGCAAGCTGCTTCTGGGACATCTCCCTGCCCCTGTCCTTGACCGACTCGTTAAAATGTCCCATTGTTCGTTTTTTACTGATCTCCTCGGTTCTTTTTATAATATTCAAATCCGCCCGCTCTTTTACAAAGTCCTTCATTATGTACCTGAACATATTTCTAAAGACATTTAAACTCTCCTGTACGATTCCCGATAATATTTCCCTCGGCTTTTTTTCACCGGGCATTGATTTTTCCTTAATTTTAAACTGCTCACCAAGATACTTCTTCATTTCGTCCTTAAATTTTTCACCGATTTTTTTATTTTTTTGCTCCATTTTACTTTTTAATTTAATTAAAATTCTTAATAATAAATTTAAATATTTATATTATCAAGGTCCTCAATATTTCTAATTCGCGGTGCCTCCGCTTCAAGCAGCCGCCCTTCGGGAGGTGTCACAAAACCATAGTCCAGAATCCTTGCAAGACCTCTGCTTCCGTCCCATAACCTGACCTTTATCTTTTGATTTCTCCTGCCGGATTCCATTGCAACCGCAACCGTATTGTCCATGAATCCTTCGGATGAGAATGGTGTTTCAATTTCCCTCCATATCGGGACCATAACAACATCCCCTGTTCTTATGCCCCTGATTTCAGGGTAAGCAAGCAGGAATATTAATGAAATTGCAAGACCGACCGCAATACTTCGCCAGATGTTAAAGGCATCACCGAATACCGCAAATCCGAGCAGAGAAACAATTAATGTCATTATCAAAACAATTAAAAACGCCTGCATCTGCCTCAAAAACGGACTGAAATTTAGCATCATATTAAAATTATAGATTTTAAATTAAATAAGCAAATAATTTTAAAATTAAATTCAAAACAATATTTTAACAAGGATTTCATTAACCAGGCATCATCCTCCGGCATTCTGCCTGCCCATCATCGTCTGGAGTTCTGCACCCAGTTTTTTCAACTGGTCGGAGAGCTTTTTCTCGTGTTTTTCATATATTAAAAGATTATTCTCGTATTTTTCTTTATCATCGGTTAATTTTTTCCCGGTTGTTTCTTTATTTGCTTCCACCATAATGGGACCTGCAATTCTATAAATTTTTCCTTCCTGTTCCTTTAATTCATTCAGCGCGTTTTCAATATCTTTTGTTTGCATCATCATCTGCTGCTTTTGCATTGCTATCATCTGCAGCTGGTTTTGCAGTCCCTGTAATTTTGCAAATTTATCCTGTAATTGCCGGGGGGTTTGTGTATCATCCATTTTTAGTTTGTTTTTTTTGTTTTGTTTTTAATTAATTTTCAACCAATTCACAACATAAGATTACCCATCTCATATATGTATTCAAAGCGGCACGAAGCGCACTTAAATCAGAGGCGGTAATATAAATTTTAATTCCGTTTCCTGTGCATGAAACATCAACACTTGACCGCTCTAACTCGCGGTTTTCAAGTGCGATTGATTTGCAGCAGATTTCAGATAACTTTTCAGGCATCTGTAAATTGATTATCAATTCATTCATCGCAATATGGTTTCTAATTTCTTTATCTTGCAATTACCGTCTTTATTACACCATCGGGACGCCTCTTTATCCAGATATTTGACCTCTTTTTAGTGCATTTCGTACACATTATGTTGTCTTCAACAACTTTATCATAGTCAACTTCAGCGCCGCATTCTATACATTCATAAGTCATTTTTAATGATTTTTATTATTATTTATCTTCTCTCGGTTACAGGCAAATGCGCCCCGCCCGTAAATGTTACCCCGCATGCCCTGCACTTCCAGATACCTGCCGATTCCCTCCTGATCTTCGGTTTCCCGCAGCTTTTGCATTTATTTGCCTCTCTTGTTTTATCCTCAATTTTGCGCATAGCCATACGCACCTTTCTTCCAACCCTGGGACCGTACCTGCCTATACTTCCGACTTTTTTAGTATGAGAATACATCTTATAAAATTTTATATTAATTAATGAAATATTTCTTCTGTTACAAATTAAGATTAAAATTAAAAATAGATTTCAAATATAAAGGACAATAAAACGATTTTTAGATACAAACACAATATTTAATAAAGGCAACAAACATCAGAAATATAAACAAAATTATACCATGATTGAAGTCCCCGGTTACACAATAAAAGAGCAGATGTCTGAAGGCACATTTTTCTCGCAATTTACAGGTATCAGGGACAGCGACGGGAAAAAGGTTCAAATAATGTTCTATAAAATACCTTCTTCTTCCGTATCAAAAATCGCTAAATTTAAATCCGCGCTTAAAATTAAAGAATCTCCTTCGGAAAATATTGTGAATGTCTTTGAAATAAAGGAAGTTCTTGACGGGACTGCTGTTGTTCTTGAGGACTTTTCTGGAGTTCCTCTTACAGAAATCCTGGACGACTTGAAAGGTGATTTAACTAAATTTTTAAACATTTCAGTGCAGGCTGCAAATGCACTGGAAAATCTGCATGCAAAAAACATCATCCACGAGAATATAAAGCCCGAAAACATTCTTGTAAATAAAAAAGGGGAAGTTAAGGTAACGAATTTCATCACATCTCCCACGGTTACCGGAGAAATCAAAAACATCTACGATAAAGATGTGCTAAAAAACATCCTCCCATACATTTCCCCCGAGCAGACCGGAAGAATGAATCGGGATGTTGACTACAGGACTGATTTTTATTCCCTCGGGATAGTATTTTACGAGATGCTTACCGGTAAACCTCCTTTTGTTTCAGGTGACCCTCTTGAATTAATCCACAGCCACATCGCAAGAGAACCTGAGCCACTTTCTGAATTAAACAAAAAAATTCCCGAAGTTATTTCGGATATTGCTGCAAAACTTCTTGAAAAGACGCAGGAGGAAAGATACCAGAGCGGCTACGGCTTGAAGCATGACCTTGAGAAATGTCTGGGTCAATTAAAGAAAACCGGTGAAATAAAAAATTTTAAATTAGGCGAAAAAGATGTGTCACGGGAATTTCACATCCCGCAGAAACTCTACGGCAGGGAAAAGGAAATTGAAAATTTACTGAAATCCTTTGAAACTGTCTCGGAAGGAAAAAACGAGGTGATGATGGTTACCGGACACCCCGGCATCGGTAAGACGGTTCTTGTAAGAGAAATCTACAAGCCCGTCGTTGAAAAGAAAGGTTACTTTATCTCTGGAAAATACGACCAGTACGCAAGGAACGTTCCCTACAACGCGATAATACAGGCATTTCATGACCTTGTAAAGCAGATGCTTTCTGAAAGCGAGGAAAGAATTAAAATCTGGAAGGAAAAAATACTGGAAGCAGTGGAAAACAGCGGGCAGGTCGTAACAGACATCATACCTGAAGTTGAATTGATAATAGGGAAACAGCCGCAGGTCCCGAAACTTGCGCCTGCTGAATCGCAGAACAGGTTTAATTTAATTTTCCAGAAATTCATCGGCGTCTTCACTGCAAAAGAGCATCCTCTTGTTTTATTTCTTGATGATTTGCAGTGGGCTGATCTTGCGAGTTTGAATTTAATTAAAAATTTAATAACCGATCCGAAAACACAGTATATTTACATAATCGGCGCCTACAGGGATAATGAGGTTTCAAGTTCACATCCTTTGATGCTTTCGCTGGATGAGATAAAAAAGACAGGAACGGAAATTAAAAACATAATTCTTTCGCCGCTTGGAAAAACATATATCAATCAATTGATTGCCGAAACCCTGAAACATGATTTAAAGAAAACGCAGGAGTTAAGTGATTTGATTTATGAAAAAACCGCGGGAAACCCGTTTTTTGTGAAACAGTTTTTAGCAGCGCTCCACGAGGAAAAATTACTGGAACTTGATGAAAAATACACCTGGAGATGGGACATGAATAAAATAAAAGGAATGCCTGTAACAGACAATGTAATTGATCTTATGATTAGAAAAATCAACAAGCTTTCAAAGAATGCAAGAGAACTTCTGAAAATCGTCTCGTGCATCGGCGGGAAATTTGATACAGAGACATTATCCCTGGTTTATGAAAAACCTGGAGAAGAGATGTTTTCCGACCTTAATGAAGCGGTATCAGAAGGAGTTACCCTGGCATTTGACGGCGTTTACGGCTTCTCGCACGACAGGATACATGAAGCTGCATATTCCCTGGTTCCTGGCAATGAAAAAATTCAAATCCACTACAAAATAGGCAGAACAATATTAAAACACACGAAAAAAGAGGAGTTAATTGAAAAAATATTTTTCATCTGCGACCAGTTGAACGCAGGGAGGGAGTTAATAACAGGTGAGCAGGAGAAACTTGAACTTGCTGAACTGAATCTTAAGGCAGGGAAAAGGGCAAAGGCGTCCAATGCTTATGCTTCGGCAGTGAAATACTTAAAAGTTGGGATGGAACTCCTGCATGGTGACTCGTGGCAGAAAGAGTATGAATTGACTTATTCGCTTTACCTTGAGAGGGCGGAGTGCGAATATCTTAACACGAATTTTGATGAAGCAAAGAAATTGTTTGATGAGGTTTTAGAGAATGCGAGAACTAATCTGGATAAGGCAAGAGTATATATACTGAAAGAGATATTATATGAACATCTGGGTAAATATGAAAAGGCGATTAATTCAGGGATGGAGGGCTTAAAATTGTTTGGGGTAAATCTACCTCAGAAGCCAGGCAAAATAGAGATAATGAGGGAGCTTCTGAAAATCAAATGGAATATTAGAAATAAAAAAATTGAAGATTTAATTAATTTACCCGATATGGCTGATACGGACAAGAAAGTAATTATGGATATTCTATTACACATGTCAAGTGCATACTTTACTAATCCTGATCTATTTGGTTTGATACAGTTGAAAATGGTTAACCTGTCACTTAAGTATGGAAACATAGATGCTTCTTCATATTCCTATGCTGCTTATGGCTTTCTTACAGGATCGGTGCTGGGCGATTATAAATCAGGATATAAATTCGGAAAATTGGCTATAAATTTAAGTGAAAATTTTAGTGATATTAGTTTAAGATGCAGAAGTTTTTTCCTGTTTGGTTGTTTTATAAATCACTGGCTAAAACATTCAAGAACTGATATTGAATATTTTAAAAAAGCAGTACAATACGGAATTGAATCCGGTGATTTTGTTTATGTTAGTTATGCTTATATATGGACAATAATGAAAAAAACCATGTGCGGGGAATCTCTGGATGATGTTTATGAAGAATGCCAGAAGACCTTTGATTTTTCAAAACGGGCAAAGGAAAAAGAAGTGGAATTAGCACATCTGGTTATTCAACGAATGGTTCTAAATTTAAAGGGATTGACTTATGATAAGCACAGCTTCGGTGATGATAATTTTGATGAAGACAATTTTGTTATGGAGTTAAAGGCGCGCAAACAAAAAATAGGGATATATTTTTATTATCTCTATAAATCACAGATTTCATACCTATTTGAAAACTATAAAGATACTCTCAAGTTTGCAACTGAAATAGAAGCGATACTTGATACTGCGGTGGGAAGGATGGATGTCCCCGAACACTACTTCTACCAATCCCTAACCCTAACCGCACTCTATCCAACCGCCTCATCCGCTGATAAAAAGAATTATTTAAAAATTCTTAACAGCAATCAAAAGAAGATGAAGAAGTGGTCAGACAACTGCTCTGAAAACTTCCTCCACAAGTACCTGCTTGTTGCAGCTGAAATGGCTCGCATATCAGGTAAAGACGGTGAAGCAGGTGAATTATATGATAAGGCAATAAGGTCTGCTGGTGAGAATGAGTACATCCA
>MCBE01000297.1 GCA_001723845.1 Candidatus Altarchaeales archaeon WOR_SM1_SCG | reverse complement strand
CGCTCCAAGACATAATTGGAGCATAATTCCTCCGATCAATATAACCCACCTGTTTCCGGCATTTTGTTCAGCCATTTTATTCACATCGTTTTATTTAAATTTTTATTTTATTTTTTGTTTATTCCACAAGAGTTGAAGTATCTCCCTTGTCTTCACCTTTTTCTCTTGCCCTAAGGACTCTTCTCATAATCTTACCGCTTCTCGTCTTTAGCAGTACATCAACTTGAACCATTTCTCCTATAACCGCAATCGCACCTAATTCATGCCTGACATGCTTTTTTTAGTTCAGTCATTAAGCCGGGTGTAAGTTTCTTGCCTTCCTTTAATATAAGGAATGCTTTAATTGTTTCACCTCTTACGGGATCTGGTTTTCCAATAACCGCTGCTTCCGCAACCGCATCATGGGAAACAAAGGCGGACTCAACCTCGCTTGTACCAATCCTGTGCTTTTTTGATTGTTTCAGGTCCAATTAGTACGCTTTGTTTTACAGAAACAGCATCGACTAACATCCGGGGTATGGATATAATGTCTTCAAGAAGTTACTTGTTGGCTGGTATCCCCTGATTATTCATATATTCCCTCCGTTTACTCCCGGTCATGTAGTGTGATTTCTATTATTTTTTCGTCTACTATGATATATATTATTAAGATTGAATATAATTATATTTAGGGAAAAATCACAAGCAAAAAACAGGGACAAAATAAAGCGTTTAAAATTTTTGTACAAAACATTCGGAACATCTGACTTTTTCATCTAAAAATTTTTTAAATGTTTCCACGAATTGTCTTTCAACAATTTCATCAAGCGGCTTTCTGAATTTATTATATTCTTCTATGAGTTGTTTTGCAAATCCGGTAAGTTCTGTTCCGCCGCCGCCTTTCCCTCCGATATGCGTGGTCACTATTTTTTCTCCAAAGAAATCCTCAACTTCATGGATGTATCGCCATGCATGCGGATAAGAAAGCCCGAATTCCTTTGCCGCAAGATTCACGGAACCCAACCTGCCAACCACCTCAAGAAGTTTGATTCTACCGTCGCCGACTACGGATTTATCTTTTTCCCTGACACAAATTCTGCATTTGAGTTTCATCTCAGAATTTTTATTATATTTTAATATTTTATTATATTTTAATATTTTAATATATTCTCAATTTTCAATTTATTCCATTACCCGGTAATACGCACCACCTTCACATGCCGCACACGCATCGCCGCCTTTTGATATAAATGACTCGCCGCAAATTTCACACAGTTTAGAAGGATATAGTTTATCTTTCTGGGGCAGGCTTATTTTAACCCTCTGGTAAGACAGTATGCCCCTTCCCGCGCTGGTGATAAACTCTTCTGTCGTTTTTGCTTTATCCGGCTTTCCCATCGGGCTTTTATCGCGCAAAAACCATGCGGCAAGCATCGGGTATTTTTCCCTTTTTAACTTTTTGGCATCTAAATAAACCCGCACCCCCTTGCCTGATTCCCGGTCATACAGCGTGAGTGCATATTTACCGTAATTTATTAACTTAAAATACGGATTTCCAAGTTTGCATGGGGTCATAACCTGCACGGCATCAGCAATGCAGCGGGGGGTTTCAACCACGCATTTAAGTTTATTGTAATTTCCGAGAAGTGTTAGCCCGTAATCAACCATATACACGCCAATCGGTATTCCCGGCGGGCAATCCCCGTGAAATTCCGCGGCTTTTTCAATTGAATCTTTTAATTTTTCATTTAAACTTTTAAGTTCTTTTGATATGAATTTCATTTTATCCGATAATTTACAAATAAATTTTACGATTGTTATTTTATTAGATTTTTACAAAAAAATATTGCAAAGCAGAGAAAAAGAATTGAAAAATAAAAAATAAAAAGGGTATTATGCCCGCAAATCAAGGACATAATACCCTGCCGTATCAAATTAAAATTTAAAAATAATTTTTTAGTCAAAGAGTGCAGCAACCCTGTCTGCGTTTGCCTTTATCTTTGCGGCGTTCTCTTCTATTCTCTTTCTTCTTGCATAGATGTCTTCCGTATTTTTCTCAATTTTTGCCCTGCGCTCAAGTAAACTTTCCCTGTTTGCCGCTGTTGTCCCTGCATTTTTCTTCATTCTTGCCTCAACTTCAGCTATCTTTGCCGCGTTTGCCGCAATTATTGCAGCATTCCCGTCAGGCGTCGGGTTGCCTGCTCCCGGTACTCCGCTGTCAAGCCACTCTTTGTTTTCTGCAATCTTCTTTGCGTTGAAATTTACTATTTCTTCATTCAAAGCCATGATTCTTTTGTTGACAGCCATCATTGATTCGTTTACCGCCTGAATGTCCTTGTTTATGTCCATTACTTCGGTGTTTAATTCTGACCTGTGCTCTAAAAATTCTAACTTCACCTTGTTTAACATGCAGTCCTTGAAGTTTTTCTGCACAACAGTATCATCAGGTAAAGCATGCAAAATACCCCTCCTGTTTGAAAACAACATGTCTGTGTTGTAGTTTGCAAGCTGCCTGTTTCCTCCGAATGCAGCTTCCCTGTTTCTCATTATCAGGTGCATGTTTACCGTAGACATACTCCTGTTCAGATATGCGTTCTTTTTGTTTTCCATTACGCCTTTTTCAAGCGCATATATTTTTTTCCTGTTAGCCATCAGGTTGGCTCTGTTTTCTTCCGGTGTTGCCATTTTGTTCTTGTTTATTTTATTTTTTTGTTTGTTTTAAAAAATTTATACTAATTAATTATTACAATTATTTATTTAAAAAGTAATTTAATCTATATATGAATCATGGATGAAATTTTATATCAATGTGTATAAAATTTGGATAAAAATAAAATTTGAATAAAATTTTTGAATAAACTTTACAAGATGATTGAAAAAAATATAAAAGAGTCCGGAAATATTATACCCGAGGATGTTATAAAGCAGCTCTGTGCATTCAGTACCGGAACCTATGAGAAGTTCATTATTGTTGATGACCTAATAAGCGGAAAGAAAGCCGTACCAAAAATTCATGAAAAACTCATGAGTGTCGGAAAGTCAACATTATACAAATACATCGGGGACCTGGAAAACGCAGGGATTATAAAAAAAGAAACGAGGGGTAGTAAAGTTTTTTATTCACTTGCGGGGTTTTCCATAGTGCTGACACCGAAAAGAATATCCGAAATGCTTACGGGGGCAAGAGAAGACGAGGAAAAGAGATTCAATGAAATGCTCAAATTTAACGGGCAGGTAAGTATAACCGACCGATATAACCGGACAGGCGAGTTTTACCCGGGCGTATTACTTTCGGATATGGTTTCCTGCGGGATAAAGATAAGCACCTCTGTGGACATATTGATGGATGTTATGGAGAATTTGCATGACGGCATCAGCACTCGCGAGATTTCATCAATTACAAGGAGAATGATTGAGAAAAGAAGCAGGCACCTGGCTGTTGATTATAAAAAGTATATTTTAGGTGCCGCAAATATTGAAACGGACGAAGGCATAGAACTGTGGGATGATGAAATGGTGGGGAAAGTTATAAAACAAAGACACGACATTGTTGATATACCCGCGCCGGAGCTTGAGCAGCTCTCGCACAGGATAGGGAGACACCTGAAACGACTCGGCAAAGTAATTCCCGAGAACCTCGCACTTGCATACATTGACTATATTATTTCATCATATCTTGAGGTGCGTTGATAAAATTAAAATTAAAATAAAAATAAAAATAAAATTTAAATTTAAATTACACCAAAATTTGCAAAAAGAAAATGACCGCATTAGACGAGATAAACGAACTTGCAGAGGAGAACAGGACAATGATTATGGGAGCAAACGCAAGGTTGGACGCCCTTGAAAGAATGATAGGGAAAAACAGGGTTACCGTCACCGAGAACCGGGAAATGATTCTTGAGAACAGGAAGATGGTTCTTGAGAACAGGGAAAAAATTCTCTCCGGCCGTGAAAAAATAGATTCGGACCACAGGAAACTTATTAAAATCATTAATGAATTTGAAGAAATTAAAAAAAATTTTAAGTAAGATGACATCTCTAAAAAAGCTCGTAGAACTTATGGAATCAAATAAAGGTATGGCTAATGCCCTGAGATCAAGAATTGAGCGGCTTGAAAATGAAATCCTGCAAACCGCGGATGCTGCAAACGAGAACATGAATCTGCGAAACAGGAACCGGGAGTTGATTAAAGAAAACACGGGAATGCGAGAAGAAAACGAGAGGGAAAGAGAAAATAACAAAGAACTAAGCGAAAAGTGCAGTGATGCGATTGAATATTTAAGACAACGAAATTAAAAAGGTAATAATTCATCAATTTTTTTTACAATATCATCCGAAAGCATAATGGAAGTTCCGACGAGTGCCGCACTGGCACCTGAATTTTTAAGAAATTCAATGTCGCATTTATCTTTAATCCCGCTCTCGCTTACAATTATTTTCCCTTTCGGAATTTTTTTTATTAATTTTTTTGTCGTGTTTAAATCAATTTTCATGGTTTCAAGATTCCTGTTGTTGATGCCGTAAATAACGACTAAATCATTAATTTCATTATTTATCCTGTTCACTCTTTCAACCTCTTCTCCCGTGCGGCATTCAACAACACAGTCCATTCCAAGTTTTTCAATAATTTCAACAAAATTTTTTATTTCATCATCCGAAAGGATTGAAACAATCAAAAGAACCGCATCCGCACCATACAAAAATGCTTCATGAACCTGGTATTCGTCAATTATAAAGTCCTTCCTGAGAACCGGTTTTTTTGTATATTTTTTAACTTCGGGAATAAATCTTATATCCCCGTGAAAAAATTTCTTATCTGTGAGAACGGAAATTGCAGACGCCCTGCTCTTTTCAAAAACCCTCGCGATTTTTACGGGACTTACATTTTTGCACCACTCCCCTGAAGGAGACCTTAATTTTATTTCCGCGATTATACTCACCTCTTCAGATTGTAAAGCGTCTTTAAAGTCCCTTACATCAAAGCACCTCGCCAATTGAGAAAGCGGCTTATTTTTCTTTAAGTCGCTGACTTCTATTCTCTTGTTTTCAAGGATATCGCTCAAAAGTGTCATGTTATGGAATTAGATAATTTAAATAAAATTTAGTTTAAAAGTGGGGGATTTGATAGTTATCCAAAATGGCTGGTTGTCATTTTTCGTCGTGATATTACAGATAAAATCAGAGAGTTAAATGTTTTTTGCCCTGGTTTTTTCGTGTTTGATTTTTTGGTTTTTAATCAAATACATCTAACAAAAATACGCATCCAGGATATACTCCTGAACCATCCTCTGCGTATTGAAATAAGAGGCATTAACAGAAATACTCTGCTGCATTATATTAATCCATTTTTCTCTGTCTTTGTAGAACATCGGGATAATAATATATTCTAATTTATTGTACATATCAAGCGCTTCATCTTGAATAGTGCCTGCATCGGACTCTATAGCCCAACCCGTAACGCCGTCAATGAATCCTTCAATCCACCAGCCGTCTAATGTGCTTAAACTGGGAACCCCGTTATGTGCTGCTTTCATACCCGATGTTCCTGATGCTTCATTTGGCTTCTGGGGGGTATTTAACCATAAATCAACACCGGAAGTAAGTAGTTTCCCTAATTCGGCGTCATAATTTTCCAGGAATACTGCCTTAATATTCGGCTTAACCTGCTGGAAATGATCAAACATCTTCTTTATCATATCCCTCCCGTGACCATCCCTGAAATGTGCTTTACCTGCAAAAACAATTTGGATCTTACCAACATTCCTTGCGATATTGAGAAGCCGGTAAATATCGGAAAATATAAAATCAAACCGTTTGTATCCTGTAACCCTTCGTGCAAATCCTATGGTAAAGACCCCCGGATCAAATTTGGTGCCGTTATTTTCATTAACATAATCAATAAGTTTTTTCTTTGCCTCAATGTGTGCCTCCCATATTTCATGTTTTGGAATTCTCGAAGCATGTCTCAGTATAAAATTATCTTTTTCCCATCCCGGTATGTGCTGATCATATAACTTCCTGAAACTTTCACTTGTCCATGTGTGAGAGTGTACGCCGTTTGTTATGGCACCTATGGTGTATCCCGGGAACATTTTCCTGGAAACCTCACCGTGTTTTTTTGCCACCCCGTTTGTATATTTACTCAGATTCAATGCAAGCAATGTCATATTCAGTCGATTTTCACCCGCACACATCTTCAAAACATTCAGTGGCACGAAATCACCCAGGACATCTTCTACCAGATCATAGGGAAAACTATCATGTCCCGCGGCAACAGGCGTATGTGTTGTGAACACACACAGGTTTCTCACAGCATCATAATCATAATCATAATCCGTGATCTGGTCTTTCTCTTTTCTTATTTCTTGCTCGTTTTGATCTCGCGTATTCTTTAGTAACTCCAGTGTTAATAGACTGGAGTGCCCTTCATTCATGTGGTATTTTTTTATATCCGGGTAACCCAGTTCATTTAACATGCGTACTCCGCCTATTCCCAGGATAATCTCCTGTGCCAACCTGTATCGCTCATCCCCGCCATAGAGGTGATCGGTAAGACCCCTGTGGTATTCGCTGTTTTCTTTTAGGTCGCTGTCCAGGAAAATGATTGGTACACAGTATTCCGTTACCCCGGAAACATCATACTGCCATGCCCGGATAACAACCGGTTTGTTTTCTATTTGAACCGTTACTTTCTGCGGTAACAGTCTTAAGCACTTCTCAGGATCCCATTCAACAGGCAATTCTTCCTGGCTCCCTTCATTATCCAGTTTCTGGTAAAATAATCCTTTTTTATACAATAAGGTAACTGCAACGGCAGGTACTTTTAAATCAGCAAAAGATTTTATCGTATCTCCTGCTAGAATACCCAGTCCGCCGCTGTAAGTTGGAATAGAAAAATTGGCTGCAATTTCCATTGAAAAATAAGCTATTTTTCTTGGTATGTTTTTTTCTTTTACTTTGGGTAGGGTTTGTTTTTCTGTCATTTTGCCTGTAATAAAATTAGAATTAGAAACAAATAAACAGAAAAATTAAATTAAAAATTCAGTGCTTAAAATGCCTGACCCCCGTAAAGACCATCGAAAACAACCTTCAGAAAGGTTGATCATCATAATGAGTCAGGGGGTTTTCAACCCCCTAATGCTTTCACTATCGTTCAAGCATTTACTCGCTTCGCTCTTAAATGCACAGATAATTATTTAAATTTAACCCATCTTTCCCACGATTAGGTATTAATAATTAAACTTTTTAATATAATAAATTGAAAAATACTTGTTGAGCATATAGTTTCTTGTATTCCTGTTATAATGTGCGATTTTCATTTTTGCCAATTTTAAGAACAGATTTTTTATAATAATACTTTTATATACATCTATTTTTAATATATAACTAAGAACATATAAAATGAAAACATTACAACTATTATCTCATTCAAAGAGAAACGAGAAGGGCAAAATTTATACATATTACAGCATTGCTGAACCATACTGGGATAAAAAAACAAAGAAAAATGAAAAGAGAATAGTATTATACCTGGGTAGTTTACCAGATGAAACAGCCGAACAACTAAGGAGGTTTTTGAAATTAATGAATGCGAAAAAAGACATAATTGTAACTAATGCAGAGGACATTATATTTGGTGAGCATTGGCGTTATCTTGATACAGCATTTTTGAATCACTTGTGGGGGCAATGGGGACTTTCAAAGATATTTCCGTACTCAGAAAATAAGGATGTTCAGACATCAGATATTGCAAAGATATTGAGTATATATCGCTGTTTAGACACTGGAAGTTATCTTTCTGCGGTGGGATGGTTCAAAAAAACTGCATTGAACATTATACTGAACATAGATGAATCCCGGATAAACAAGTCAAGAATATTTAGGGAACTTGATGAAATTGAAAATGTAAAGCAAGATATAGAGAACCATTTATACAAAACTTTGAAAGAACAAGATAAGGATGGCCTGAGAATTGTGTTTTATGACCTTACTGATTCGTATTTTGAGGGGAGAAAATGTGAATTAGCAAAACCGGGAATAACTAAAAGTAATGGATTTAGAAAAAAGAAAATTGTCCTTTCGCTTCTTGTAAATTCAAAGGGTTACCCATTTGCATGGGATATACTTGGGGACTACACAGCGGATGTTAAAACAATAAAGAGATTATCAGTTAAGTGGAAGATGCAATTTAATTTTGCCGATCATGAGGTTGTATTGGTCTTTGACAGAGGAATGGTTTCTGATAAAAATCTTAAACATTTGGAGGATCAAAAACAGCCATATGTCACAGCATTGGATAAAAATCAAATCCAAAATATAAAAGGCGCAAACATTGAACGCTTTGAGGTGCTTGATGAAGGGAATATGAATGAGCAGATGGCAAAAATGGGCTTCAAAAAACACGATGATAGGACATACTATGAGGATATGGGGGTGATTAGTGGAAGACGATACATTTTGATATTCAACTCAGAAATGTTTGCGGATGAAAGAAAATCACGGAAAGAATTGATGCAAAGGGTAGCGGATTATATGGAAGAAGAAAATAAGGTGTTGGCTAAAGCAGAAAAAAGTAGGAATGAAAAGGTGTTGAGAAATAAAATTGATAAAAAACTCAAAAAGATGAAAGCAGGGAAATTCATAGATTATGCTCTT
>MCBE01000296.1 GCA_001723845.1 Candidatus Altarchaeales archaeon WOR_SM1_SCG | reverse complement strand
GTTTTTTCCATAAATTTTTTATCTCCCATCATTCCCCCGCACCAACAAGAACCAAAACAATAAATAATCATAATAACTCTCGTGTTCAATCACATTTTTTCACTCTCTATTTCATTCAATTTTTCAATATATTCTGGTCTTACTTCAAGTCCGATCTCCTTTTTTATTTCATGCACTTCCGCTTCAATATGATCTAATTTATCACTTATTGTTGTCAACAATTCATAAATCTTGTTTGGGGTTATTGTTTGCATTTTTATTGCGCGATTTGATTACGATTAAATATTAAAATGGAACTCTTAATTAATTATTCTAAAATTTTTAAATTAAATCAAAATTTACTTCTCCTTCTCCTCGTCCTCAATCTTCTTATTCACAAACCCAATAATAAAATAAGCAGCATCCAATGCCTCCTCTGCTTCATCTCTTGTGAATTCATCAACACCTGTCGGGTAACGACTCTCTATGTAATAAGCGGTCAGGAATTTGCATTTTTCACCCAGTCCCAAAAAATCTTCATCAATTTCTCCGCAATCTTTGAGTGTCGTATAAAGGTCATGAGTCAGCCGGTATATTCTGTTATTGAAAACTAAAAATCCCTTTAAGTATTTTTCTGCTGCCTGCTGTGCAAGAAAACATACTCCTTCATTAGATCCGCCGTGATCAAAAAGTATCTGCGCGTTTTTGATGTCATTGTCTCCTTTCAAAAACCATTCATCAGATATTGAATCATACTTTTTGTCCATATAAAATTTTACCTTCTTTTAAAATATTTTTAATAAAAAAATCATTTAAAGCAAGTCGTTTTCGTAATTCTTCGTTAGTGAAAACCACAGGTTCAAAAGGGAGGTCATAGTCAACGATAGAGAGAACCTCTCTTATTCTTTCAACTCTTCTTTTGTTTGTGTCCTTGATTATCAGCATATCAATGTCGCTGTTTTCGGTTACATTTCCTTTAGCAGACGAACCGAATAATATGATCTTATCAGGCTTGTATTTTTCTTTGATCTGCCCGGTGATCTTTTCCACTTCTTTTTCAAAGTCTTTTTTAAGTTTACTGTGGTTCATTGCGAATTTTAATTGAATTGAATAATTATTATTAGTAGCGAGTTATAAAATGTGATTGAACACGAGAGTTATTATGATTATTTATTGTTTTGGTTCTTGTTGGTGCGGGGGGTTTTGGTGGGGTTGGTTTTTGTTGGGGGGGAGATAAATAATTTGAATTTAATCAAAATTCACAAGCATTTTTAAAGA
Source organism: Candidatus Altarchaeales archaeon WOR_SM1_SCG (assembly GCA_001723845.1). GTDB lineage: Archaea > Altiarchaeota > Altiarchaeia > IMC4 > WOR-SM1-SCG > WOR-SM1-SCG. Next base: position 7,414 of record MCBE01000296.1, on the reverse strand, counting down.
GGCCAGCGATAGTGGGTGTAGTAATAATATTCGGGTTGATTATTGTAGGCAAATGTGTTTTGTTTCCACATATTTACTTTTACATCTTGTCCCAACCAATTCTTTTCTGTTGAACATTTTGCGTAATCCAAAAGATTATTATAAACATGGCTTGATATGGATATTGCATCCGGTAATTTAGCTGTGTCTCCTAAACGAGTTGACTTATTAACTGCATTACCAATCCATACTAAATCTTTATTGGTTGAATCACCACCAATCCCAATTTTGGTGCAAAGAATTTTGCCATAATCAATCCCAATTCCAAAATCAATTGGGGAATATTTTTTTAATGTTTTGTTTATTCCACTATCAGGATCAGCTAACATATAACGCATTTTCATTGCTGCTTTTACACCATTACTCAATGATTCTTGGGTTGTTCCCGGAAAGAATACTAACATGCTATCTCCATTAAAACTTCTTACTTCACCACCAAATTCTTTAGCAATTTTGACTATAGTGTGAAAATAAGATATGTGGATTTTTGCCACGGTTTTTTTATGGTGGTTGTTAAGAATTTCAGTTGAACCTCTCATATCAATATACAAAACAGTACCTTCAAATAAAAGTCCTTTATTCCCAAATGTGAGTTTTGGATCTTTAATGTCTGGAACATAATTTACTTCCTCCTCTTCAAAATCAGTATTGATGATGCCATTTACTGTAGTGATGATGTTTTCTTTTAATGTCATGTTATTTTTTGTTAGGATTAAAAAAGTGGTGGTGTATTAAAAAACCTAAAGGTGTGAATATGCCTGCAAAAGTGAAACATAGTGCAATATTGAATAAATTAAATTTCCGAGCAGTTATTTGAGAAATTATTATCAATTGTCTGGCTAAATCAATTTCTAAGTTCTCATTTGTAGATTCTAAATTATATTTTTCTTTAAGTTTCTCAATATAAGTTTTAGGTGTCATATGCGAAATAGTGCCGATGAAAAGCAAATTATCATCCTTTTCAATCTTTTGTTTAAAGTTTTTAGGGTTTGTTTGGGCGAATAAAGAGGACATAACGATAAACAGAGATATTATATTCATACCAATTATATAAATTATCAAATATTTCCATAACTGACTCAATTCCCCGTTTAATAAACTTACCATTGCTAACGCTACCGCACAATTGAAAGCAATCAAACCTGCGTTTTTTGCTTCAGCAAATTTTAGTAGTTCATTTACATTGTTTGATATTTCTTTTAATTTATTTTCCAATTCCATTATTATTGATTGATTCTACTTCTCCTTCTTCTCCTCATCCTCAACCGTGTACTCAGCATCAACAACCTTCTCACCCTCATCTTTTTTCTCTTCACCGGTTCCCGCTCCCGCCTGTGCCTGCTGTTGTGCCGCCTGCTCTGCCTGTGCCTGCTGGTAAATACTCGCTCCGACTTCCTGGACGACTTTACCCAGTTCCTCGGTCTTCGCCTTAATCTGTTCAGTATCATCGCCTGCAAGAGCATCCTTTGCTTCCTTTAATGCGTTCTCAACCTTTGTCTTAATTTCAGGCGATACTTTGTCGCCGTATTCTGAAAGTGTTTTTTCAGTCGCGTAAACCATTGAATCGGCGTTATTTCTTATTTCAACTTCCTCAGCACGCTTTTTATCTTCCTCCTCGAACTTTTCTGCTTCAGCCTTCATCCTTTCAATTTCATCTTTATTCAGTTTTGTTGAAGCGGTGATTGTAATTCCCTGCTCTTTCTGAGTTCCCAGGTCCTTTGCCTTTACATTTAAAATCCCGTTCGCATCAATGTCAAATGAAACTTCAATTTGAGGGACTCCGCGAGGTGCGGGAGGAATTCCAATAAGGTCAAACCTGCCAAGTGATGTGTTGTCCGGTGCCATCTTTCTTTCTCCTTGAACGACATTAATTGTCACCTGCGGCTGGAAGTCGGCAGCAGTTGTGAAAATCTGCGACTTTTTCGTTGGAATTGTTGTGTTTGCAGGAATTAATGGAGTTGCAATATTTCCGAGCGTTTCAATACTTAGCGTAAGCGGTGTTACATCAAGAAGAACAAGGTCTTTAACTTCGCCTGAAAGAACGCCTGCTTGAATTGCAGCACCCATAGCAACGCATTCCATCGGGTCAACTCCTCGCTCAACTTTTTTCCCGACATAATCTTCAATAAATTTCTGGACTACAGGCATCCTCGTGGGACCCCCGACAAGAATAATTTTTGTAATATTATCCTTTGTCATCCTGGCTTTTTTAAATGCTCGCTCCATCGGCTCTTTACAGCGGTCAATAATCGGATTTACAAGCTGCTCAAGTTTCGCACGACCGAATTTCATTACAAGATGCTTTGGACCGGTATCTGTTGAAGTAATATAAGGTAAATTTATTTCTGTTTCAAGCGTTGTCGAAAGCTCGATTTTTGCCTTCTCTGCCGCTTCCTTGAGCCGGATAAAAGCCGTTGTGTCTTTTCTCAAATCAACGCCTTCCTTTGACTTAAAGTCATCTGCCAGGTAATCAATTAATGCATTATCCATGTCCGTTCCGCCTAAATGCGTATCGCCGTCCGTTCCCTTGACTTCAAAGACGCCGTGTTCAAATTCCATAATTGTAACATCCAGAGTTCCTCCGCCGAAGTCAAAGACAACGATTTCCTGCTCTTCCTCTTTTTTATCAAGACCATAAGCCATTGACGCTGCAGTCGGCTCGTTTACAAGACGTACAACTTCCAATCCTGCGATTTCACCGGCGTCCTTTGTTGCCTGCCTCTGGTTGTCGTCAAAGTATGCAGGAACTGTTATCACTGCTTTTTTCACAGGCTCGCCGATAAACTCCTCAGCATCCTCCTTTATCTTTTGCAGAATAAAAGAAGAAATTTGCTGCGGCGTGTATTCTTTACCGTGAACTTTATATTTATGCGTTGTTCCCATCTTTCTTTTTGCCGCGTAAATCGTTCCTTCCGGGTTGCTTACTGCCTGCCTTCTCGCGGATTCTCCCACTAATTTCTGCCCGTCTTTTGTAAATGCAACATAACTTGGAAATGCTTTCCCGTACATGCTTGTTCCTTCTTTACTCGGGATTATCGTCGGTTTACCTCCCATCATGATTGACGCAGCGGAATTTGATGTTCCGAGGTCAATCCCTATTATTCGTTCCCTTTTTGTTGTGGTTTCTACCATTTTATTTTTTTGTTATTTTTATTTATATATTATTTTAAAATTTTTATTTAATTATAATGAAATTTTAAATTTTATTTCAATTCTTTTTCTGATCTTTTGACTTTGAATTGTTCTCTAATTTTTCAATTTCAGAGTCATACGATGAAATGTTTGAACGAAGTGAAATCACCTTCCCGGTAATTTCAAGATAATTATCACTGCTGACAACCGGTCTTCCTGTTTCCTTTTCCAGTTTTTGCCGGGCGCCTCCTGCAATTTTCCCGCCTTTTCTTGCAGCGTCCCTGTTTTCCAAAAAACCCTGCGCATCCCCGGTTCTTGCTATTTCGGTTGTTGATGCCTCGCCGAGCATCGTGAAAATCAACTCAAGATCAGTCATGTGGTCTCTTAAATTTTGATTTTTGAATTCGGGGTCAAGCCCTTTTATCTGTTTATGTCTTTTGATCGGTACTCCGAATGTTGCCTTTGAAATCTCGTTTGTAAGGATTGCGTAGTCCTTTTGTTCTTCAATTCCTCTTTGATCCCATTCATCCGTAAGTTCCTGTCTTACTGCAATTCCCCTAACTCGTTTATCAATCCAGTCCTTTGGGTAGCCCTTGAGTTTGTAGTATTCCTTTGCTCGCTCCTGCGCAAGTTCGGGGTTCTCTATTTCCCGGATTCTCTCGTAGCCGACTTTTGCAAGCCATCTCTTGAAGGGCTCGGCTTTTTTTGAGGGGATTGATTGGATGATTCTGAAAATATTTTCGGTGTTTGAACAGTCCGTCTTGTATTTTTTACCATCGGCTGCGGTTAATTTCAGTCCGTGACAAAATGTCACGACCTCACTTCCTTCTTCCGTCAGCCTTTGTTTCAACTTTCTCCAATATGCTCCGGCATCCACACTATCTGTCAGCACTTCACACACATCAACCACTGAAAAATACCATTCCTCGTTGTGCCATGTTCTTCTGATTTTCTTTCCTTGGAATACGACTAATGCGTTATCTGGAGTCATTGTTGTTGGAAATGAAAATTATTTTATTCTGAATTCTATTTTATATTAAACCAATATCTTTAATATATCATATAATACGCCAAATGCTATCACACCAGTAAGAACAGCAAGAATTTTTGTCCAGAGGTTTAGTTTTTCAGCTAATTCGCTACTATTCTTATTGAAATCCTTTAGCTCTTTAGTAAGCATTTGTATATTTTGAGTTGATTTTTCATTGGTATCTTTTATTTCTTTTGCCAACTTATCAGTGTATTCAATTGATTGTAGTTGAAAATATTGATCAGTGGCTTTTAACGTTGCATAAGCTGCTGAATACTCAGGACGTTTATTTAGCTCCTTATATACATACCTGATTAAATCAACATGGTTTTTAATTTCTTTTACATCTTGAAATATTTCTGGTCTTTTCTCTTTCATTTCGTTTTTATTATTGTAATGTGTGATTGTTTTTAAATTGTATTAAAATTCTAAGTGTATTGAAACGTAGCGGAAATACGCTGATTCTCGTCGGGAATTTCCGACAATTAATTATTTAACATCCAGTTTTTTCGTCTTGGGCGCCTCTTTTGGTTCTTTCTTAGGTAATGTGATTTTCAGCATACCGTCGGTCATTTTCGCATCCGCTTTTTCCGAAACCACATCATCTGGAAGAGCCATCTTCCGGTAGAAACTCCGGTAAGCCCTCTCTTTGCAGATGTAGTCCTTTTCCTTTTCTTCTTTTTTCTCTTCTATCTCCGCTTTAATCTCTATGCTGTCATCGGATACATTAATATCTATTTTGTCCTTTGGAATCCCGGGTATTTCAGCCGTCAACTCAAACCTGTCTCCCATATCCGCGAGATCCACCAGCGGTTCTCTCGGCATCTCCATTGCAGGCATTTCTATTTCGCCAAAAGGTCTCCAGAACCTGTCTTCAAACCCGCTTCTGAATTCATCAAACATTTTATCAAACTCCCTCATCATACCTGAAGGACTTAAATACCCTCGGGGCATCAATTCCTCTTTTGCTTTTTCTTTTTTTGCCATTTTATATATCTCCTAATTTTTATTTAATTTTTTAGGATTAATTATATGTGTGAATTTCAGGTTAATAAAATAAAAAATAATAAAAAACCGCAGGCACTGCCTGCGGCATTAAATTTTAGCAATTATTTCAGGTTTTACTAAATCTTAGTACATACCTTCCATTCCACCCATACCGCCCATTCCTCCGGGAGGCATTGCCGGTGCACTGCTCTTTGATGATGCAATAATATCATCAATTCTCAGTATCATTCCGGCGGCTTCGGATGCGGATTTAATTGCCTGTGTTTTAATTTTTAATGGCTCGATAACGCCTTTAGCCCACATATCTGCGATTTTTGCATTCAGCACATCAATACCCATATCCGTGTTTCCTTTCTCATGTTCTGATCTTAGTTCAACAAGTATGTCAATTGCATCCATTCCTGCAGATTCGGCAAGAGTCCTGGGTATGACTTCTATTGCATCAGCAAAGGCATTAATCGCTAATTGTTCTCTTCCGCCGACCTGTGTTGCATAATCTCTTAACTGTTTTGCAACTTCGATTTCAGGGGTTCCTCCGCCGGCAACAACTTTTCCGATTTCAATTGCGGATGCTACACCACCTAAAGCATCGGTAATCGCACGCTCTACTTCATCAACAACATGCTCTGTTCCTCCGCGAACAAGAACGCTTACTGCTTTCGGGTCCTTGCAGCCGCGCACAAAGGTCATTGCATCGCCTGAAATTTTTTGTTCAATAACTTCATCAGCAGTTCCAAGGTCTTTGGCACTTAAATCCTCAAGATTTGTCACAAGCCTTGCATCTGTTGCCTTTGCAAGTTTCTCCATATCGCTCTTTTTCACTCTCCTTGCTACAAATATGCCTTTCTTTGAAAGATAGTGCTGTGCTAAATCATCAATTCCTTTCTGGCAGAATACAACTGTTGCTCCGCTTTCAACAATTTTATCAACCATCTTTTTTATCATCGTCTCCTCCTGGTCAATAAATGCCTGCAATTGCATCGGGTCAGTTATCTGTATTTTTGCATCTGTTTCTGTCTTTTCAATTTCAAGCGCTTTATCAATTAATGCAATCTTTGCATTTTTAACATTTTTTGGCATGCCTGAATGTACTCTTTCCTTATCTATTATAACGCCTGTTATTAGTTCGGTGTCTGATGTTGCACCACCTACCTTTTTCTCGACTTTAATGTTATCCTGGTCAATATTAATTTTACCGTTTTCTGTTTCTGCAACCTGGGTTACTGCATCAACGGCAAGTTCTGCAAGACCTTCTTTTGCAACTTCGGCACTTTTCCCGGTCATTGCGGTTTCTGCAATTCTTATTAATGTTTCTCTGTCGTTAATTGATACATCTTTTCCTATGTTATCTAAAATTTCATACGCCTTGTTTGCAGCCATCCTGTAACCTCTTGATATAACTGTCGGATGTATGTTCTGGTCAAGAAGCGTTTCTGCCTTTTTCAGGAGTTCTCCTGCAAGAACAACTGCTGTAGTTGTTCCGTCGCCGACTTCATCGTCCTGTGTTTTCGCGACCTCGACCATCATTTTCGCTGCCGGATGCTCAACTTTCATTTCCTCTACAATTGTTGCGCCGTCGTTGGTGATTGTTATATCACCTAAACTGTCAACAAGCATTTTATCCATTCCTCTCGGTCCGAGAGTTGTTTTTACCATTTCTGCTACTTGTTTTGCTGCAGAAATATTGTTTCTCTGGGCGCTTCTGCCCTGTTCCCTGAATGCTCCTTCTGGAAGCACTAATATTGGTTGTTGCATTTTTTGTTTTTTAATTTTTTATTTATTTTAAAATTTTGATTATATTGATGTAAAACTTATGGGTTTGATCGCATATAAATTATTAGTATTCTTTAAAAATAAATTATGTAAAAATTATAGGTTTGATTGTATATAATATATTAAAATTCATTTAAAAAGTTAAAAATTATAGTATAAGTTTGTGTATTATTTCCCATTAGCAGAATGGAATTCCGATGAGCGAGATGAGATATACAAACACAAAAACACTTGTTGAGCGCATAAATTCAATACCTGGAATCCTGCCTTTAATCTTTGGTTTTTGTTTTCCTTCAAACCCCTCAATAAGTTGTACCGGTATTTTTCTCATGCATGTAACTTTTTAATTATGCTGGTTTGACTATACGAATATCTGAAAAATTTACAGGGTTCCGATGTCCTGTTTGCCCCTCTATTATGTGGTAGAGACCA
>MCBE01000295.1 GCA_001723845.1 Candidatus Altarchaeales archaeon WOR_SM1_SCG | reverse complement strand
ATTATAATTTATATTTAAATAATGTGTTGAAAGTTGTTAGCGTTCCATAGCAGCGAGTTATATAATCTTGAAGTTTGATTTTTTCCTCATCATCAAGTTTTTTATTTGAATTTACATTGTGTTCAAGTATTTCAAATGTTCTTACAGACGAGTTTCTAACCGTCCAGTCGGGGTCTTCACTTAATTTAAGTATTCTTTTTATAATAATTTCTCTCATATTTTCAGGAATAATATCCTTTAAATTAGCAAGCGCCTGTACCGTAAAATTTCTAACCGTCCAGTCGGGGTCGCGGGTAAGTTCAATCATACTCTTTATAATCGGCTCTCGCAATCCGTTGGACACCAGGATCTTTAATTTCCCGATGTCTCTTGCAGCAGAAGCTCTAACCGTCCAGTCGGGGTCTCTTGTTAATTTTAAGGTAATCATTATAACATCCTCCCTCATATTTTCAGGAATTACTTCCTTTAATTTTTCCAGACCATCTGCCGCCGCTCTTCTTACCATCCAGTCATCGTCTTTAATCAGTTCCAATACACCGTCAGTAACATCCTCTCTCATATCAGCAGGAATAATATCTCTTAATTCAGCAAGTGTCTGGGCTGCCGCTCTTCGCACAATCCAGTCACCGTCGCCGCATAATTCCAGTACCACTTCTATTGCCTTCTTTCTCGTATTTTCCGGGATAATCCTGCTGATTTTTCCAAGAGTTCTTGTTGCAGGTCTTCGCACAATCCAGTCCCCGTCCCTGCACAGGTCAAGTGTCTTTTCAACAACTGCTTCTCTTAAATCTTCAGGTATGACATCTCTCAAATACCCGATGGTTTCTGCTGCCTTTTTCCTTACAACCCAGTCCCTATCTCCACCCAATTCCAGTGCCCCTTTTGTGACATCCGTTCTCATCTCTTCAGGAATAATATCTCCTAAATTGCCAAGAGAATGTGCCACAGGATAGCGCACATGTTCATCATCATCTTTACTCATCTCAAGCATTCTCTCTACAACTTTTTTTCTCATATCCTGCGGAATAATGTCCTTTAATTTTCCCAATCCCTTTACTGCAGGATGCCTGACATACCATTCCTTATCTTTTGTTAATTCAAGCACCGCCTCAATTACAATTTCTCTCATATCACCGGGAATTATGTCTTTTAACTCGCAAATTGTTCGTGCAGTTGAACCGCGCACCAGCCAGTCCCTATCGTTTGCCAGTTCCAAAAGCCGTTTTATATCCGATATCACCATGGATTTGGGTATCTTATCTTTTAAATCGCCAAGCGACCTTATAGCAGAACTTCGTACCCCGCCGTCCTCGTCTTTGCTTAATTCCAGCAATCTCAGGATAACTGTTTCTTTTTTGTCATCGGGAATTATTGCATATAATCTTCCAAGCGACCTTGCAGCAGGTCTTCTTACCGTCCATTGATTGTCCTTATTTAATTCCAGCAATTTTTCTATAACATTCTCCCTGAGGTTCTCAACAATCGTTTCGCCCAGATCTCCAAACGCAAGGGCAACCGAACTCCTGATTTCCCACTCGTCATCATCGCTTAACTTCAATAATTTTTCTATAACCTTCCTTCGCATATCTCCCGGTATGGTATCACTTAAAGCACCCAGAACTTCGGTTGCGGGCTGCCTGATTTCCCATTCCGGGCTTTTAGTTAACTCCAATAATTTTTTAACGACATTTTCCCTCATATCACCGGGAATTACTTCTTTTAAATTTCCGATACCTTCAGTTGCAGAAATTCCCACTTCACGGTCCCTGTCTGCGGATAACTCAAGCAGGCGGTTTATAACTTTCTCTCTCATACCCCCGGGGATAACATCTTTTAATTCTATTAAAGCGTCTGTTGCAGGGCGCCTTGGAAATTCAATTTCATTCTCGCATAATTCCAGTAATCTTTCAACAACATCATTTCGCATGCTTTCAGAGATAATATCTTTCAGCCTGCCGAGTGCAAGAATTGTCGGGAGCCGCACATGCCATTCACTGTCTTTACTTAATTTCAGCAATCTCCCGATGCATGCTCTTCTCATATCCGTGGGTATGGCATTTTCAAGTTCCCCGAGAGCAAGTGCAGAAGAACCGCGAACGCCTGCATCTTCATCTCTTGTCAATTCAAGTATCCTTCCCACAACCAGCCGTCTTAAATCACCGGGGATTGCATTTTTCAATTCTCCCAGTGAATGTGCTACAGGTCTTCTTATCCTGTGATTCTTACTTTTACTCAATTCAAGAAGTTTTTTAACAACATCTTCTCTCATATCAACCGGAATCGTATCCCTTAACTTTCCAAGCAAGTTGGCAACATTGCTTACCATATCCGGGTCCGACCCGCTCAATGTCAATAATTTTTCTGTTTCTTTATAAGTTTCTTTTTCATCCATTTTTGTTGTATTGTGCGTATGATTTGTTAGTTAGGGGTTAGGGGTTAGTTGTTAGTTGTTAGTTGTTAGGGGTTAGTGGTTAGGGGTTAGTTGTTAGTTGTTAGACAAACATTTAGCCCTAATCCCTGACCCCCGCACCTAATCCCTAATCCCTAATCCCAAGCTCCTAATCCCTAATCCCTGACCCCCGCCCCTGACCCCTAATCCCAAGCCCCTAATCCCCAATCCCAAGCCCCTAATCATTGATTCCCTATTCCTAATCCCAAGCCCCTAACTCCAGGTCCCTAATCCCCAATCCCTGACCCCCAGCCCCTAATCCCAAGCCCCTAATCCCTCGTTACTGATCCCTCTCCTTCAAACTCTTTATTAATCCATTGATCATTTTTCCAACTTCATCGCACAACTTTCTAACTTCTGTCAAATTATTTCCATCAAGATATCCCAATCGCTCTATCAGGTTCAAATAAACAAGCACTTCGTTTAATGATCCCCTACTGATATATAAAAACCTCACATATTCTTTATTGTGCCATCTTCCAAACCCTTCTGCGATATTCGCCGGTATTGAAACAGACGCTCTTCTTATCTGTGATGTCAATCCATATAATTCGTTTTTTGGTAGATGCTCCGTAATTTTATAAACTTCTACTGCAACATCCTCTGCTTTGTTATATACATTGAGCTCTTTTACGGATTTCATTTTTTGTTAGTTGTTAGACAAACATCCACCTCAAGCCCCTAATCCCTAATCCCTAACCCCCACTAATCCCTAATCCCTAACCCCCAGCCCCCATTTCCATTCCCTTAAGTGCGCGTAGCGATGACTCCCTGACAGTTAGATTTTCATCATTAACCATAAGCGATAATTTTTCAATAATTTCTTTTTTCATTTCAAAAGGAATTTTCATTTTCAATCTCCCTATTGCCCTGACCGATGCGTCCCTGACACTCCAGTCGTTATCACCCGTCATTTCCATCAATTTTTCAATAACATCCTTATTTAAATTTTTCGGGATAAAATCATACATATTTCCAAGAGAAGATGCAGCGGGCTTTCTTACTTCCCATCTCTCGTCTTCACACAGGATTAAAAGTGCATCAATAACTTCCTCTTTTCTCTGCCCAAAAAATATATTTTTTAATTTTTTAAATGCTCCGGCGCAGTGACTTCTTACGGATGCGTCCTTATCTTTGCATAATTCCATTATTTTTTTAAAAATTTCATCATTTTTATGTTCGGGGATAATATCACTGTGTCTTCCAACCGCCCAGATTGCAGCGCCTCTAACACTCCAATCCCTGTCTTCGGATGTCTTTAATAATAATGCGATAACATTTTCCCTGAACTTTTTCGGGATTATGCCCTGCAGCTTTCCTAATGACATAACAGCAGGGCGCCTGACAATCCAATCGTGTTCGCTTGATGCGGCAAGTAATATTTTTACAACATCACCCCTTAAATTTTTAGGGATATTATTCCCCAATTTTCCAAGCGAGAAAACGGCAGAACTCCTGACAGCGAATTCATTATCCTCGCTTAATTTTAACAATTTCTCCGTGACTTTTTCCATAATATCTTTCGGCGCAATTCTCCCCAGGTTTCCCAGCGCCCATGCACAAGGACGCCTGACATAACTTTCAGGGTCTTTTGAAAGCCGCATTAATTCATTGATTGCGTCTTCTATCATGTCTTTCGGGATTTTTTCTTGCAGTTTTCCGATTGCCCACGCCGCATGTCCCCTTACCGCTCTTTCTTTATCATTCCCTGCTTTCAATAATGCGAGAACTACCCTGCCCCTCGTGTCGCGCGGAATCACATCCCTTAATTCGCCAAGTGCCCAGACCGAAGATGCGCGAACACTTAAACCAATGTCTTCGGATAACTCAACAACCCTTTCAATAACAATATCCCTCACATCCCCGGGAATTATTTCATTTAATGTTCCAAGCACATAGATTGCAGAATTATTTACGCTTTGCTGTCCGCTTTTACTCAATTTCAGCATTCTTTTAACAACCGCATTTCTTGAAGAAACAGGGATAATATCCTTTAATTCGGCAAGTGTTCTTATCGCAAAAAGCATTACATACCAGTCCGCATCTTCCGTTAATTCAAGAATTCTTTGCACGACATTTTTTCGCATGTCAATTAAAATAATTTCACCCAAATCACCGATTGCAATTACCGCGGTCTGCCTCACATTCCAGTTTTTATCTTTACTTAATGTAAGCAGCCGGTCTATAACTATCATTCTTGTGCCGTCGCCGCTGATAATTTCTTTAAGATTCCCGAGAGCAAGTATCGCTGACTTTTTTACCTGCCAGCAATCATCCTCGCTTAATGAAATTAATTTTTTAATAACTTCCCCCCGCATTTTTTTTGGAATGATGTTTTTCAATACGGCAAGAATTTCTATTGCAGGACACTTAATTTCCAACTCAACATTACCTGTTAATTCAAGTGCTTTTTCAACAATCCTGAACCTTACATCCGCCGGGATGCAGGTCTTTAGAGGACTTAAAATTTCCGTTAAATTTTTAATCTCCCCGCTTGAAGTTGACCTTAACTTAAGTAACCTGCCGATAACCGCATCTTCCGAACAAATATCTTTTTCATCAATCAATAAAAGTGTCTCGTCGCTTAACTTCAGTAATTTTTCAACAACCTCTCTTCTCATGTTCCGGGGAATAATCTCCTGCAGCCCCCCCAGTGCCTGCACGGAACAGGAGCGCACATTGTAAATTTCATCATCACTGAGTTTTAGTAATTTTTCAACAACTTCTTTATTTAAATTTTTCGGGATAATTTTTTTTAATTCAACAAAGGTTTTTGCAGCGGAATACCTGACCTCCCACCTGTCATGAAGACATAATTTAATGACGCTTTTCACAACCTTACCATACATGTCTTTCGGGATAATATTGCAGAAATAACCTAAACTTAAAACAACAGGATAGCCGCCGCATTCACCTTCATACTCGTGCTCGCTTAATGTTATTATCTTTTCTATGATCTCGCGCTCCATTCCTCTCGGGACAACATCCCTTAATTCCACAAGTGAGCGGACAGCATATTCTCTTATCTCCGGATCTCCGTCATCCGTCATCTTCAATAAATCCTTTATGCTCTTTAATTGTTTCTTACTTTTGACCGCCATCTTATTATATAAAATTTAAAGCCGCGTCCAGAAAAATATTGCAGCATTTCCACGCCATAGAATAAAAAATTAAATTTTAAATTAAATTAATGGAACTTTGTGGAACAACCTTTACAGGTAATCCATGCTTATCCTTTTGACTTCTTCAAGCGTAATTACCGGGAACTGTTTTTTTATCTGTTTATAAACATCCAGAACAACAGGCGGCGTTATTTCACCGCCCAGCCCTTGCGTAATTGAAAATGCGCATCTAACAGCGGTTTGTTTTGCGGTCTGGTCTGCAATGGATTCCTGCATGCTTTTTCTTGTGTCCCTTATTTCTTTTTGCTGTTTCCATCCGGGAAGTATAACACCTAAATAATTCTTTAAATTTTCTTTTGTAATACCCCCCATCCATGATTCTTTTGACAATTCGGGATGTAATTTTTCGGCACTGAATTCTTTCTCTGAATTCCCTTCGTCTCTTTTCTGGAAAAGAAAGCCCGTGATTAAGTATTCCTCTATTTCCGGGTCATACGAGGAAATATCGCGAGCGTTAGCTGCGCCTATTTCAGAGTCATACGAGGAAATATCGCAAGCGGAAGCTGCGCATATTTCCGGGTCATACGAGGAAATATCGCGAGCGGAAGCGGCGCATATTTTAGGGTCATACGAGGAAATATCGCGAGCGGAAGCGGCGCCTATTTCAGAGTCATAGACATCAAGTTTGTTGTGCTTTTTAAGTTCATTGTAAAGAGAATATATTTTAGCCCTGCCTTTTTTGTTTTCACGGTTGTATCCTTTTTTAACCGCGAGGGATTTAAATTCTTCCGGATTCATTTTTAAAACATCTTCTTTTTAAATTAAATTTTTATTAAATTAAAATTACGATTTTTGTTTGAATCACCGCCGTATCAATCTTATTGAATTGGCGCGGAAAAAATTTATTCAATTTACCATATATAATTCAATTTACTACATATAAAATATTTCCTGTTTTTATATTTGAAATACTAATTACTTTTAGGGATGTTCCTGTTTGCATGTTAATTCAAGCAATTGAAACGCCTGTTTATATGAAAGTGTATATTTTATGCGACAACAAAAATGGAATATAATTCGTTTTTTTTATTGGGATTATTAGGGCTTATCATTATGATCGGATTTTTGGGAAATGTTTTGTTCAGCAGGACGAGAATCCCGGAAGCTCTTTTCCTGATAACGATGGGTCTTATAATAGGTCCTGTTTTAAATCTTGTAGAGTCGGGAAGTTTAATTGAAACCTCTTCTTTTATTGCAACAATCGCATTAATTGTAATTCTTTTAGAGAGCGGCATGTCAATAGACATAAATAAGCTTTTAAAAAATTTCTCGCATGCCACAATTTTTACTTTAATGGTTTTTATATTAAGCACTTTACTTGTGAGTTTGTTCCTGCATTTTTTAATGCACCTGCCTTTATTTCATTCGCTATTTATCGGTATCATCAGCGGGGGAACAACAACAATAACGGTAATGACCTTAATTTCCCGCTGCTCAGCGTCAGAGTATACTAAAAACCTGCTCTTTCTTGAATCAATGATTAATGATGTCACAATTATTTCGGGAGCGGTTATTCTCATACAGGTAATGGAACTCGGTACAATTGAAACAGGAAAAATTGCCGGCTTAATCCTGGGAAGCGTTTCAACAGCAGTTCTTTTCGGGTTTTTAACCGGCATGTTCTGGATTGTTATTCTTTCAAGATACCTTGAAAAGCACCCGCTGAACTATGTCTCTACTCTCGGGATTGCCTTAATTTTATATGCTCTTGTTGAAGGCGTTGAAGCCAACGGTGCGATAGCGGTGTTGATTTTCAGTTTGACTGTCGGGAATTTCCGTAATGTGGTAATGCTATTTAAAATTAAAACAAATCTCGTAACAAGGCACTCGCTTGAAACTTTAAAGAAAATAAAAACAATACAATTAGGCATAACATTTTTTGTAAAGACATTCTTTTTCTTTTTTTTAGGGCTGATTTTCAGTTTTCAAAATTTAAATAAAGAAATTTTGACCGTTGTATTCGGCATGGTTTTTATACTGCTTGCCGCAAGGTTTTTCAGTACACAGGTTCTTTTGCTTCTTGATAAAAAATACAGAAAAGAAACCTTTTTAATAACAACCATGCTTCCCAGGGGCTTTACCGCAACGGTTGTTGCTTTTCTCCCGCTTGAAGCAGGCATAGAAATTCCGGGGTTAACGGAAATAGTGCTTTTAATGCTTCTTATTTCAACAATTATTGCAATTATCGGCGTTACAATCCACGAGAGAAAGTTTCCTTATGTTGAGTGAATAACCTGTGAATAATTAATAAATTTATTTAAATGTAATTCAAATAATTAATAAATAATTAAACAATTTAATTAAAAGTAATGTAAATAATATTTATTTAATTAAAATCAATTTATATTTATAATACTTAAATATAAATAATATATAAATATATAATACTAATATAATACTTCATATTACAATGGAACCGGAATCTCAAAAAAAGGAGAAATGGATGGAAGCATTAGGCAAGCAATACACAGATGAAGACCTTGAGGAGCATTATACTTTTGCAGAAAAGGACCAGAGATTCCACGCTTTCTGGCGTCCGATCATCGGCGGGCTGACATTCGGCATCGGCGGTGCATTGCTGGTTCTTTCAGCGGTTTTCGGCTGGACATACTACCTGTTAGGTCAGGGTACAACAATATTCGTGTGGGGCATGCTCGTGGGAGCAATCGTATTGCTTATAGGGGTTTCATGGACTTCGTAAACTTAAATAAAAAATAGGCGTCGTTTTTTCAAACCTCGCGATATTTTTTATTGCAAACCATATAATTTATATTACAATAAAAAAATGGCAAAACAATTATGGATTAAAGCTAATCAGGATACTGCCTGGAGCAAAAGGGAAAAATTAATTATTGCAGCGTCAGAGGTAGGCGCCTACGGTGTTATTGTCAAAAAAGGAGAGATTGATAAGGTAGAATCTATCAGTAAGGACTTAAGGGCAACATCCGATGAATCCAGTATAACTTTTCCAAGGATAACAAGCATCGGTGATGCAAAATCCATGCTTGCGACAGCCGTTTCCGACGGCATTTTACTGGACTCGGAAGACCCT
>MCBE01000294.1 GCA_001723845.1 Candidatus Altarchaeales archaeon WOR_SM1_SCG | reverse complement strand
ACAATTCCTGAAAAAATGCGAAAAAGGGTCTCTGACAGGTTAATGGAAATGAGCAGGGACGCGGATTGGAAAGTAAGGGACAGTGCCGCAAATGTACTGAAAAAACTACAAATCACGGTTCCGGGAATAGTTACCGTCACCGAGGAAAAAATAATAGAAGAATTAAAAAGAGAGGATGCTATCTCGCAGGCAGAACTTTGCAAAAGGACAGGCATTCCGAAGTCTTCAATGTCCAGGAATTTGAAAACCCTTGAAGACAAGCATGCAGTGCGAATAGATGGTGCTGGAATGAAAAATATAGTGAAACTTGAGGAGTGGATGCGTTAATGTAAATAATAATTCAGACACCTTCTTTATCCTCCTAACTTTTGCATCTTCTGCTGAAAGGATACATCTCATCAACCGGAATTTTTACTGATACACAATTCACTTCCCCCGCCTCGCGTTATCCACAAGCAGTTTCTTCTCAACCCTTGCAACCGTCTCTCTTATTGCTTGGACGGCATCAATGTTTGCCGAAACGGATGTTATTCCCCATTTCACGAGTTTCTCAACGACATCAGGATAACTTCCCGCCTGCCCGCAGATTGATGTTTTAATTCCTGATGCGTAACATTTTTTAATTACCATTTCAATCAGTTTCAAAACAGCCGGATGCGTCTCCCTGAATAGCGTGAGGTCGTTTGTTCCGAAGGAAATAAAATCAATGCCTTCAGCAATTAATTCATCAATTATTAAGGCTGCTGCAGGGGTTTCAACCATCACGCCGAATTCTATGTCTTTTTACGGTTCAAGCCCGACAGAGCGTGCAATCTCCTTTGCATTTCTTATTTCACCAGGACTTGTTACTCTTTTCTACCCGCCCCTACAAAATAATCTGATTTATATTTAAATAATGTGTTGAAAGTTGTTAGCGTTCCATAGCAGCGAGTTATATAATCTTGAAGTTTGATTTTTTCCTCATCATCAAGTTTTTTATTTGAATTTACATTTTGTTCAAGCACGCGCAATCTATCTCTTATCATAATAATTTTCTTGAAGAATTTTTCAACAGGGATTTCTTTTGACTGGAGTTCTTCTCTTCCCGGTTTTATAATAATCTTTCCACCGGTCCATTTATCACCGAGTTCGGGTTCAAAACCAATTAATTCTTCATTAATTATTTCCGAAACAACTTCACCGATTTTTTTGTAATTGATTATTTCTCCTTCGTCCGAGAGTTCAATTATTGCTTCCTTTACTGCATCTTTTAATTGCTGCCCGTCCATTTTTAATTTATTAGCATAAAAATATCTGAATTTTAATTAGATTTCTTTGCTTATAAATTATTATTATAGAAATATAAAATATAATCAAAAATTTCCCGGGGGTTTGCCCAGAGCTATCTAATTGATAAATTGGACATTCGGGTGACTAAATCCGATACATGGGAGCGTGCCTTGATGTAGTTCATTTCACTTCCCCCGCCTCGCATTATCAACAAGCAGTTTCTTCTCAACCCTTGCAACCGTCTCTCTTATTGCTTGGACGGCATCAATGTTTGCCGAAACGGATGTTATTCCCCATTTCACGAGTTTCTCAACGACATCAGGATAACTTCCCGCCTGCCCGCAGATTGATGTTTTAATTCCTGATGCGTAACATTTTTTAATTACCATTTCAATCAGTTTCAAAACAGCCGGATGCGTCTCCCTGAATAGCGTGAGGTCGTTTGTTCCGAAGGAAATAAAATCAATGCCTTCAGCAATTAATTCATCAATTATTAAGGCTGCTGCAGGGGTTTCAACCATCACGCCAAATTCTATGTCTTTCTGGGGGTCAATTAAAAAATAAATTGAATTAAAATTCAATTGATAATGCCCGAAATTATTGGTTGAAATTTTGATAAAATTCAGTCAAGCAATTTTATTGTGGTTATCTTGTCTTTTGGATCGAGTGTTACTGAAAACTTAATCTTTGTCCATAATGCACGCCCTGCAAATACTTCTCTATTTGGACTTGCTTTTTTGAATATATTTTTAAATGTTTTATCATCAGGTGTTTTCACAAAACGGGCAAATATCTCTGAACAGCGATAGTTTCCTGCCACATCATCCAGACGAATTTTAATTTTTTGTTCATAAGTTGTGTAGAGAGTACCATCATATATCCAAGAAAATGAATTTGAAAAGTGTTTAGATAAGAGGTTCCATATTTCGCCTCCTTTCTCAAAATACAGGTTGTCAGGGTTCCCAGTATCAAAATCTGCGGTTACTTTTACCCCCTTATTTTGCATATCTTTATCATTCCAGGAGATATCGCCTGCGGTTAATGGAACTGTTGGATAATATGGAAAATTCTTCTTGCTGGTTTTTATTTTTGTTACCTCTCCTGACTGGTTATCTATAATACAATCTGTGCGCTTCCATTCAGAAGTACCTATTCCTTTGTCCGTATCCATATCTCTTTTAATCCCCTCTGACTTGTTATCAATACAATCTGTGCGCTTCCATTCGGAAGTGCCAATCTCCTCGGATGTATCTATAGCAAAACCATAACAAATTTTACCTTTTTCTTTCTCTATTTTTTCAAGTTCTTCACCAGACATATCTTCAGGTGTTATAACTTCTTCCCCACATAAAACAAACGCATCTGTTTCGTGTTCTTGAAATTGCTCCTCAATCCAATCAGGATATTTTTTCCAGAGAATATTGCGTAATCGTTCCCTTAGTCCTTCCTCTGAATCAAAATCCATATCATTTAGAACAGATAGTGGGATGTTAAAAGGGTCTGATATGTCTATTCTTTGGTTTCCTATTGTGACGATATCTTTTAGCAAACTCTTAATTTTATCTTCAAGTTCATTACGATCAAAATGGATCTTTAGTATACAACCATCAAATCCCATCCTATTCCAGTCATATCGCGAAAGAGGATTAGCAGTAAAAGCAATTTTTGGAATATCTCTTGTTCCCTTGTCTCGGTTAAGTGCTTTATAGAGATACTCGCTGCCCATCATTACAGAATCAGATAAGATAAGATCGGGCAACTCAGATTTCACTCTTTTAAATCCGTCTTCTCCGTTGTTCTCATAGAGTAATGTGTACTTATCTCCTATAATTTCTTTTACTATTTTAAACCATGAATCGTCATCATCTACTAATAGTATTTTTGATTTATGTATTTCATCCATTTTAATCACAAATGTACTCTTTTCCTATATCATTTTTTAGTATATTGGCTTCTATTTTTTGTAAAAATTCATCAGCATTGAGATTCATTTTGCTAATATAATCTACTGCACCTGCTTTAATACTATCCTTACGAGCATCAGGATCGTTTCTAATTGAAAACATTATTATGGGAATATTTTTTGTCCTTGGATGTCTATTTAACTTTTCACAAATGTGAATTCCTTCATTCTGGGGATCTTTGCCGGGCATTATAATGTCCAGCAGTATCAGGTCCCAATTTCCTTCTATAGCAGTTTTTAAAATTACAGATTCGTCTATGATGTGACGCATTTTCATGCAATGTACTGTGTAGTCTTTACCCTTTTCTTCTAATATTTGCCGCGATATTGTAAGCCACTTTTCTTCATCATCTATTATTAAAACATTCTTTGTAGGAACCGGTGTTCCTCCTATCGGTATTGTAACAGTAAACTTACTCCCTTCACCTTTTTTACTTTCCACATCAATCTTCCAGTTATCTCCATGAGCTTTTATGCTTCCTTTAACAATACACAATCCATATCCAATACCTTCCTCCGATATTATTTCTTTGTCCTTCCCACGATATCCTAGCTCAAATATGTGTTTAATATCTTCTTCACTGATGCCCACACCAGTATCTTTAATTTCAAGAAATATATTTTCGTTTCTAAACAGACGAACATTAACTTCCCCCCCATTGCGTGTATATTTAATAGCATTACGTAAGAGGTTCCAAAAAACCTGATATATAAGGTATTTATCGGCTCCAATAGTTATATCATCACTATCAGATATTTCATTTTCCATCTGTATTTTTATATTTTTTTTGTCGGCATCAAATTTAACTGACCTTACTGCACTGGTTATTATTTCCCATATATCTATTCTTGTAGGATTGATTGTTAATGTTCCATAGCTTATATCATAAAATAGGAATATATTGTTTATAAATTCAGAATATCGTGCAACTTCCTCTTTTATAGTTTTCAAGTAATCTTTTTCCTTATCTTTAGATACGCCCTCTATTATAAATGTGGTAAATTGTTGTATGGCTTCTAAGGGAGATAATAAATGGTGTCTAAGTTCTCTAGAAAACATCTCTCGCTGTTTATCTCTTTTTTTGGCATCTTCCGTTAATTTAGCGCTATTAATTGCTACTGCCGCCATAGTGGCTATTATTCTAACCATACTAACCTGTCCGGAATCTACACGAGCATTATAAGCATCTCTTTGTTGACTTGCAAATATAAAGACCCCAACTATCTTATTCTCTATTTTTAAGGGTACGACAAAAAAGGATTTTAAGCCATGATCCAATATCAACTTTTTGAATTTTATATTTGTTCTTATTTCATTTTCTGCATCTCCAGTAATAAATGGTTTTTTATTTTTTAAAACCCAACCCGCATAACCCTCATTCCATCCAAACTCTGCATCTTCTAATTCTATTTTACCTACCCCCCTGCAAAATCTTGTTCTTAGTATTGTGCTTGATTCATCCAGCAGTTCAATGGCAAATAAGTCATGCTCTATAATCTTTCTGGATTTTTCATATATAAGTGCTAATACATCCTCTAATTCAATATTAGATGTTATTGTGTTGCCGATTTCTTCTAATAGAACAAGTAATTTATCTTGCATATTATATATTAAATTAATCAAATATTAAGTATTGTATTTTGAAAAATAAATGAGTTTTATGTTTACTTCCCCTTCCTTGCATTATCCACGAGCAGTTTCTTCTCAACTCTCGCAACAGTCTCCCTTATCGCTGGCACAGCATCAATGTTTGCAGATACGGATGTTATTCCCCACTTAACGAGTTTCTCAACGACGTCCGGGTAACTTCCCGCCTGCCCGCATATTGATGTCTTGATGCCGGCAGCATAGCATTTTTTAATAACCATTTCAATAAGCTTTAAAACAGCGGGATGCGTTTCGCGGAATAATTTTGTGACGTTAGCGTTGTTCCGGTCAACTGCAAGCGTGTACTGCGTTAAGTCGTTTGTTCCGAATGAGATGAAGTCAATGCCTTCCTTGATTAAATCATCAATTATTAATGCCGCCGCCGGTGTTTCAATCATCACGCCGAATTCAACGTCTTTCTGGGGTTCAAGACCAACAGAGCGGGCGATTTCCTTCGCCCTCCTGATTTCATCAGGACTTTGCACGAGAGGCAGCATGACTCCAACGTTTTTAATGCCTTTCTCCCTCAATTTTTTAATTGCCCTAAACTCACATTTTATAATATCTTTCTCGTCAAGGGATCTTCTTATGCCTCTCCATCCGAGCATGGGATTTGCTTCCTTTGGTTCATCCTCGCCACCTGGCATCTCCCTGAATTCATCAGTAGGGGCGTCAAGCGTCCTGTACCAGATAGGTTTTGGAGTGAATTTACTTGCAACACCTGCAATTTCATTTGC
Source organism: Candidatus Altarchaeales archaeon WOR_SM1_SCG (assembly GCA_001723845.1). Lineage (GTDB taxonomy): Archaea > Altiarchaeota > Altiarchaeia > IMC4 > WOR-SM1-SCG > WOR-SM1-SCG. The sequence goes on along the minus strand of MCBE01000294.1, from coordinate 3,299 downwards.
AATTGCGTCAGTAAGTTCATCTTCCATTCCATTTTTTATCATCTTGCCCGGGTGCACACCTATGTTTATGAACATATGCTCTGCTCTCAGTAAGCCTACGCCGTCAGCACCGGTTGCAATCGCAGTGTCAGCAAGTTCAGGGAAATCAATGTTTACCTTAACTTCAGTTGCAGTGATTATTGCCGCGTGCACGATTGCAATTTCTTTACCCCCTGCTTCTGCTTCTCTTGCCTTTTTGTCTTTTCCTTTCTCTTCTGCAATTTTTTCTTCTAATAATTCTTTTATTATTTTATTATAAACAATACCCTTTGTCGCATCTACTGTTATGAACATACCGTCCAATAATTCCCTGGTCGCGTTTCCGGAACCGATGACGCACGGTATTCCAAGTTCCCTTGAAACGATCGCTGCATGACAGGTCATTCCACCCTCGTCTGTGACTATCGCACCCGCTCTTTTCATTCCCGGGACCATGTTAGGATCAGTCATTGTTGTGACCATGATGTCTCCTTCCTCAATTTTATTTAAAGCATCGCCGAGTTTTATGCCTTTTTCATGCCTCTCTTCTGCACCGGGCAGCACGACAACTTTTCCAAGCCCAACACCCGGCGAGCCGACATAGCCCTTAACAATGTGGTCTCCCGCATCCTTTGCAGAAACCGCTTTATCGGTTAATTCCATCAGTTTATTTAGTTTAACATTTTCTACTGCACGGATTTTGTTTTCTCCCGCAGCAGCTTTGGTTTTTGAGATGGTTGTCTCGGGTCGCGCCTGCGTAATATACAAATTATCATATTCTGCCGCCCATTCAATATCCATTGCCATGCCGTAGTGATTGTGAATATTATTTGCAATTTCTGCCAACTTTTTTATATTTTCATCTGAAATTTTTTGTTTATCCTGGATGGATGGCTCAATGTCCTTTTTTATGGTTTTACCTTCCTCTTTTGTGTAATACCAGGTTTGTTTCCCGATAATTTTACCTTTAATTTCCCTTGTGTTTTTGTCAACAATATAATTATCAGGCGTCACCTCCCCCCCGACAATCGCTTCCCCGAGACCGTAGACCGCTTCAATTAAAATTTCATTTTTATTATGTGTTACAGGGTTTACTGTAAACATCACGCCTGAACTTGTGGAGTTCACCATTTTCTGCACAACAACGGCAATTGAGACATCCTCATGTACAAAATTATTTTCCTCCCTGTAAAAGATTGCCCTTGCAGTGAAAAGCGATGCCCAGCACTTCTGGACCATTTTTATTACATTATCCGCACCCCTGATATTAAGGTATGTGTCCTGCTGCCCTGCAAAACTTGCATCAGGAACATCTTCTGCGGTTGCAGATGACCTGACTGCAACAAAAACTTCCCCGCCCGATTCAAGAATTTCCCTGCCTAATTTAAAATACGATTCCCTGATTTCGCTGGCAATACCGCCGGGCAAGGGCGCGTTTATAATAATATTTCTAATTTTTTGTGCATTTTCATCCAATTTATCGGAATCATTTACATCGGTTTCTTTTAATATACCCATAATTTCACCTTTAATTCCTGTTATTTCAAGAAATTCGTCATAAGCGCAAACATTAACAACAAATCCGGGAGGAATAATCATTTTAGCGTTTGTCATTTCACCAAGATTTGCTCCCTTTCCCCCGACAAGGGGGATGTCTTCCTTTGATAATTCATTAAACCAGTTAATTATTTTATCCATTTTTAATTTAATTTTAATTGTTTTGAAAAATTGTAAAGTTTAATTGTATTATATTTGTATTATTGCAGGGTGTGTTATCCCATATAAATAATTATATATGAAAATAAAAAAATGATGTGAAAATGATGTGAAAATGATGTGAAAATTAATAATAATCAAATTCATTTCTTTTCCTTAATATTTTTATTGTTATCATTTTTATCGTTACCTTTTTTATCTTCGTTATTTTTATCGTTATCATTCCCATAGTTTCTCTCTTCTCCCATGTAAATTGTCCTTATGGGAAACGGTATTTCAATTCCATGCTCCCTGAATTTCCGATCAATTATCGGGTTTATTGCACCTCTTGCGCGGTTCTCCCTGTAATCCTTAATCCACGCCCGCAATTCAAAGTCAAGCGAATAATCATTAAATTTAACAAACAAAACTTCCGGCTTTGGTTTTTTATAGATGTAGTCGCATTCGTCTGCTGCTTCAAGTAAAATTTTTATAACTTTTTCAACATCACTCCCGTACGCAACACCATAGATTTCCCTTAACTGGATTTTACTTCTCGGGAGCGCATAATTTATAACAAGGTCAGAAACCATCAGCGCATTGGGAATGATTACGATTTTATCTGCAAGTGTTTTGATTTTTGTTGTTCTAAGCCCGATGTCAACGACTTCGCCGACCTGTCCCTGTATTTCAATTCTCTCCCCGCGAACGAAGGGTCGGTCAAATAGTATAAAAAATCCTGCAAAAAGGTTTGCGAATGTGTCTTTTGCAGCAAACCCGATTCCGACACTGAAAAGCCCGAGACCCACTATTATTGACTCCACATCAATATTGAATAATCTCTGGAATATAATTAAAAATGCAATTATGAAAATTACGAGTTTTGCCATCCTGATTATAAACGGGACCGCTTCCACATCAATTGTTGAGCGAACTTCCTCCACCTTTTCTTTTTTCAGCACCCTTTCGGAAAAATCCTCCAGCAGTATTTCAATTACTTTTGCAACAACATACGCAGCAGTAATAATCAAAATTATTATGATAAAAACCGAGAAAGATTCGTAATACGGAAGTTTAATATACCCGGATGCGACAAGAAACCCGATTAAAATTATCGTGTAATAAAGAGGTGTTTTTATTGTCTCAACAATCTTGTCGTCAACATCTATGCTTGTCGCAGAGGTTAATTTTGATATGTGTCTTTCAATAAAAAAGTGAATGACTTTTGATAAAACAACCGAGAATGCAATAATCAGGACAGCAACTACCCAGTCAGGAAAACCGTTTAAATACCCGGTCATGCCGTTTATGAAATTTACCGTCTCATCTGTTGCATCTGTCACATTCGTTATGTTGGACATGTAATTAAATTAAAATTGAAAGAAAATTATAAAGAAAATTAAATTGAAGAACGAATTTCCATTTCACGCAAAAACCGGAAAATGTAAATTGTGCATTAATTATAATGTCACATTACATAAACCTGGAATTTTGTTCCAAGTTTCATTAAATTCTTATTAAAATTCATTCTAAAAATATTAAAAATCTCGAAAGTCCAAGAAAAGTTCTCTTTATTTTTCTGGTGA
>MCBE01000293.1 GCA_001723845.1 Candidatus Altarchaeales archaeon WOR_SM1_SCG | reverse complement strand
AAATCAACAAGTTGTTCGTAGATAATTTCAAAAACATTGACTCATTCCTTGTATTTTCATTTTTCTTCCTGCTAACGATTCTGTTTTTTCTTTTTAGCCCCCTGCGCCGTAACAATATACGCATCAGTCATCGGAATGATGTCAACGATGGACATCCCATTTGCAGCAGCCGTTTTAATACTTGCAATCTATAATCTTGCATTTGTCCTGCCGATGCTTATTGTTGTGTTCATGGTTTATTTCGGTGTTTCAAGAACAGGCGGGATGGAAATGTGGCGGCAGAGAAACAAAAGACGGATGCACCTTTTTACGGGAATAATCATGAGTATTCTCGGAATTGCTCTTATTGTGGGGTTGTTGTAGAAAAAGCATAAATTTTAAATTAATTAAACCCCGATAATCATCCTCCCGACATCCCTGATCCCCGGACCCAGCCCCAGAATCAAAATAACAATTTTAATCAACCTTCTTATTGTTTCGTCTTCAATTGTTTTATCTATCAAATAAATAACCGTAATCACCACGCACAGTTTAAGAGGGAACATAATCCATGCACCCGTTTGTTGTATGAGAAAGTTGGGCAGCACATGTTTTTCCGTGTAGCCGTAAAATTGAACTCCCGTGTATGTTGCTGCCGCATCAAAAAGATGTGCTGAAACAATCAGGTGGTTTTTCTCGTTTTTCAGGAACGCGAATGTTTCAAAGAGCCGGGTAATAAAAAATAAAAACAGAATCGTTAGCAGGAAGAAAAATGAAAATACAAGGAATGAGTCAATGTTTTTGAAATTATCTACGAATAATTTATTTATTATGAAAAACAGGTTGTGTAAAGCGAAAAAAGAACCTATGACACAAAAGGGAATATAGTATTTTATTTTTGATTTCGTTATCTTTTCAATTAAAATCCCGAGAATCAATGAGATGAAGGTTAAAGCAAACATTGTGAAAAAAATACCTGGCGCAACAACCCAGTAAAGAGGCATCAGGGGGTGAATGTGCATGCTTGTTGAATACGCACCGAAGAATCCAGCGTCCGTAAGAACCCTTGTCGTGGCACCGAAAAATATAAATGGAATTAAAGACAGGGCAAATTTAAAATTAATCCTGATTTTTAAAATATTAATCAATTTAAGCACCCCGAAAACAGACAAACCCAGGATTAAACCATAGGTAACGGTGTTCACCACATCATAGCCGGGCGCAAAAAAATGCTCGTAAATGAAATTTTTTATGGAAAAAATTTTAAAAATCGCAGAAAAACACGGTGCATGCGCATGCGAGGTTTTTTACTCATCCGCGAAATCATATTCCTTCTCAACCGCGGGAGAGACAATAAAAACAAAGGAATATGATTCGGATTCAGGTTTTGGCATAAGGGTTTTAAAAAACAGAAGAATCGGGTTTTCGTATTTTACGGACAGAAACAAGGCAGAAGAAGCAGTAAAAACAGCAGTTGCGGTTTCAAAATTTTCAGAAGAGGTCGCAGGATTTGAATTTTCTCATGACAAAAAATTCAAGGATGTTAAAGGAATTTATGATAAAAAACTCGCGAATCTTTGCGAGAATGATGCAAAAAATTTAATTTACGATTTATTTTCCGGTGCAAATAAATATGCAGAACCCATTGAATCCGATTTAAGTTTCGGCACTTCAAAAATTAAAATCATAAATTCCTGCGGTCTTGATACAGGCGGAAAATATACAAAAATTTCATGCACAATGCAGGCGGGCTACAAAAACAGCAGTGCGTATAGTACCTACGCATCGTGCAATCTTGATATTGACCCCTTTAAACTTGGAAAAAGCGCAGGAGTTCTTGCAAAACAGATGTATAAGCCGGGGAAAATAAAAAGTTGTAAAACAAATATTATTTTTAATTCTTCAGCCCTTCATGAACTGTTCTCCGGGATGCTGCTCGCCGCGGTAAACGGCAGCAACACAAGAAGAGGGCTTTCGTTTTTCTGCGAAAAACAGGGAAAAGAAGTTGCAAATAATATTTTAAATATTTATGACGATCCTCTTTACCGGGAAGGTCTGGGGAGTTCTTCCTTTGATGCCGAAGGGTCTGAAACATTTAAAAAACCAATCATAGAAAACGGGATACTAAAAAAATTTTTATATGATTTAAAAAACGCAGCACTTGCAAAAACAAAGACAACAGGAAACTGCGAAAGAAGCGGTTACTCTTCACCCGTTTCTGTTTCGCCTTCAAATATCGTTGTTTCCCCCGGAGATACAAAGGATTTGATTTCGGAATGCAAAAACGGGATTTACCTTCACTCAGCGCTTGGCTGGCACACGGCAAATTCCCTTACAGGCGATTTTTCCGTATCAATTGATGTCGGGTTTAAGGTAGAGGACGGCGAGATTAAAAAAGGTGTCAGCGGAATAATTGCAGGCAATTTCTTTGAAATGCTTAAAAAAATTAAAGGAATTGAGAAAAAACAGGAAAGATACCTGGATTTGATTTCACCGAAAATTGAATTTTATGATGTAGGTGTTATTGGAAATTAATATTTTTATAATTCTTTATTCTTAAATAATTTGAGGGATTGGTAAAAACTGAAATCAGGTATTTTACGGTAATATTTAAAATAAATTTTAAAACTTAAAAATTGAAATCAAATAAGCCAAAAATCGCAGTCATCGGTGCAAATGCAAGAGCACTTGCGAAATCCGCAAAATCCGCAGGTTATGAAACATACCTTGTTGACTACTTTTCAGACCTTGATACTTTAAAGTCCGCCGACCATGTTTTCTCAATGCAGAAAAATCCCCTGGAGCCGAATTTCAGGGAAGAATATTCAAGAGAGAAATTAACTGATTTTGCGGTTGAAAAGTTAAACGGAAAGGTTGAGAATGTCCTGCTTGCATCGTCAATCGGCAGTGACTCCGGGATGATTGAGAAACTGAAAAATTATTTTAAAATTTCGGGCAATAATCCTGGGCAGGTCGGGCGGGCAAGGAACTGGGAAATTTTAATGAAAATTTTCAATGAATTTAAAATAAATTACCCGGGAACATTGATTTTTGACAGTTTTGATACACTGCAAAATAATATAAAAAATTTAAAAATTCCCTATCCTGTTGTGATTAAGCCGTCTGTTGAAAAAGAATTTCAAACAGGACTTATCGATAATGAATTTCAATTAAATAATTTTTTAGATGATGCAAGAGAAAAATTTAAATTTAAAAACAAAGAACTTCGCGGGAAGATTTTAATCCAGGAATTTATTGAAGGAATGCCTGCATCGGCATCAATTCTTTCCGACGGGAAATGTGCAATTGTATTGTCAATAAATCGCCAGTTAATAGGAATCCAAAAATTAAACGCACCCGGCAGGTTTACATACTGCGGCTATGTTATTCCTGCAAAATTGAACAATAATTTAAAATCAAAGATTTCTAAAATTACAGGTAAAATTATTTCGGAACTTGGTCTTGTGGGTTCCGTGGGGATTGATTTTGTATTAAAAAATAACGAGTTTTATTTCATGGAAGTAAACCCCAGGTTCCAGGACACGATTGATGCGGTTGAGAAATTGGCTTCGCTATCGCTCCGACCGAGACATGCGTCTCGGGGGCTTGCTTCGTATGACTTAGCAATCGCGAAATTTCCTCGTATAACTCGGAAACACAGGAACATAAATCTCGTTGAAGAACACCTCAAAGCACTGGACGGGAAATTAAATATAAATTTAAATATAAATTTTGCGAATAATAATACTAATAATAATACGGAAAAATACTTTGCAAAAGGAATCCTGTTTGCAAATAAAAAAATAAAAACCGGGAATTTAAGTAATATTTCAAATATTTGCGACATCCCGGCAGAAGGAACTGTTATACATGAAGGAGAGCCGGTTTGCACAATTTTTGCAGAAGGAAAAAATGAACCTTTGGCGATGGAAAATTTATTTAAGAAGGTGAAATTAATCAATTACCGGCAGGGGAATTGAAAACGCCTTTTCTATTTCAGCAGCCTGAACCCCGATGTTGCTATCAATGCTATTCCTGCAATACCTGCGACAAGCGCAATGCCTGTCGTATTCTCACCGAGGATGCTACCTTCCCACATCAAAAATGCTCCTGCAAGCGCCAACAAAAGCCCTGATGCAAACTGTAATTTTTGTTTCATAATAATTATTAGGAATGAGTGATTAATTAAAAATTCAAAATAAAATTCAAAATAAAATTTAAATTAAATTCATACGGGGTTTAGTTTGTAATGAACCGTCCATTGAGTCCTATTTAATAAACCGAAATGCTTGAATATTTTGAGCAGCCCAAGCTTCTTTTCATTTGATTCGAAATAGCTCCATTCGTCAAGGAATTTAATTCCCGGACTCCATTCCTCCATCTCCCTGCTGCCCCTTATGCCGAAATTAAAAGTCGTGCCTTTCCCAAGGTGCAGTTCACGCTGCATCTTGAAATTCACAATTTTTTTAAGCGGCGTATCCACCCACAGTGAATTAACAACCTCGCAGACCAGATCAGACCCCGGGAATTCTTTTTGAAGTTTTAATACTAATGACTTTACATCACTCCGGTGCAGGTACATGAAAACCCCTTCCGCAATGAAAAGAAATGGTCCTTTGTGTTTTGCGACAACAGACATCCAGTTGTAATCCAGTACCGATGAAGCAATGAGTTTATATCTTTTCGTTTCCCTGAAAAAATGTTTTTTAATCTCAATCACTTCAGGCAAATCAAGGTCATAGAAAATTACTTTTTTATTATCAATGCGAAAAAACCTGGAGTCAAGCCCGCAGCCGATGTTTACTACAACACCTCCCGGTGATTCTTTAAGGAAATCCGATACATATTTATCGTATTGCTTGGCGCGAATCGCTATGTGAACAACCATACTCTTTTTCAATTTACCCTCCGAGAGGTCCCGTTCCAATTTATTTTTTGATTTTGATAATATTTTGTTAAGCTCCCGCGTGACTTCAACGGCTTTAGGGTCGTTTAAAACCGGTTCTTTTGACATAGTTTCAAGGGCATGGCAGTAAAGTGTTACAAACGAAGTTGCGGCAACATCACCGATATTTAAGTTCAATGACTTTTTTTCCTCTGCTCCCGGATCATTCCTGCGGTTATCATCCATTGTTAGTTGGATTAATAATTAATTAAAGATAAATAAATTTTAAATTAAAAATTAATCAAAATGTTATTTATCATTAAAGATACATAATTTCACAGTATCCTTCTTGCAAGCGGGAGTTTCCTTATATAATTACCTATTAAAAAACAAAGAAATACCGCAACGGGAGCAACCAACACAAACTTGAGAAGAGGATTCAGGGCAATACCTTTAAGGCTCAGTGCAAGGAAGACAATAATCGGGGCGTGTAAAATATATACGGTATATGCACTTGCAGACAGCTCTTTTGCCAATCTTCCCTGGTGATTGTATCTCTCACGGAATAATACAGATAATGCTATTATAATGGATACGGCAAAGAATTGTTCCCACAGGGGATACGCAAATGCCTGCCATGAGACCCCTCCAAAAAATACAGAAGGATCTCCATCAGGTGCTCCTAAAACCAGCATGATAGGAAGGAGTATGGCAAGCACTATCGCAACCCGCAACCACAATTTACCTGTCTTTGCAGGTATTTGTGAAAACCATTTTCCTCTATAAGCAATCAATCCGACAATAAACAGAACAATATATTGAGGGAAGAATGGAATCTGCAGGTTCAGAAGTTCAAAATTCCATCCCAGTGGAAGCCATATCCTTACAATAAAAGTAAATATTGCCAAAAAAAGAGCAAAAATCACTATCTCCTTGTTATTTGGCATTCTGCCCACTTTATATGTGCTTTTTGAAAGCAACCTCCACAGCACATAGATTGCGGCAAATATCAACAATGATTCAACAAACCACAAAGGACCGGTACCAAGACCTGCATAGCCCTCAATATGTAAACCAAGAAATTCCAAAAAAGACCCGCTAAATCCCCTGGATATTGCCGTTGCATAATTTATAACAATATCTATGAAAATAATGTAAAACAGCAGAGGTATGCCCAACCTCAGCAGACGGTCTTTGAAAAAACGCCAGGCACCCTTTCTGTCATACGATCCCGGCGTAAAATAACCCGAAATCATGAAAAAGAAACCCATAAAAAATGACTGGTTCATCGCGAGAAATAATGCAAAAACCAGGGATTCAATCATTCCCGGAGAGCTTTCCTGGTAATACCACATACCAGGACCTCCGTAGGTTATTGCCAGGTGATGCAGAATCACCAAAACTATAAGCAGTATTCTCAGGTTATCTACGAAAAATAAATGTTTTTTCTCTTTTTTCATTTTTCCTTATTATTTACATAATTACTTTTCCTTAACTCCTGTTACTAAAGCTGCTAATCCCAGAATGCCTAAAATTGCCCCGCCGAGATACCTGGCTGTGGGATCCGGCATGGCTATAAAAACCCATATTGCTACAACCAGTAATATTGCTCCGATAACAACTTTTCCAGTGTTCATTTTTTCATATCTTTTTTCATAATTTTTTCATTATTTTATTTTTAATTTTTTATTTTTATTTTTCACACCTTTACTATTTTCCCGGAGCCGGAAACGCTCTGGCTTACCGCAGCATCTCCTGTATAAAAAACGCTGCCGCTGCCGAGGATAGTAACATCAAGCTCTTGGGATGCATCCACTTCAGCCTTCCCGGAGCCGGAAATTGTTATATCGGTTCTTTCTGTCGAGAGATCGAATGCCTTTATGTCACCGGACCCACCAACCACAACATTGTGAACTTTAGCTGTACCTTTCAAATTTGATTTTCCAGAGCCGGCTATGTTGGTATTGAGTTCCTCGGCATCCAGGGTTACATCAAAGGAACCGGAACCGCTTATGCTTAATTTAAGTGTGTCTGCATTTATTTCCGACTGGCTGATTATATTGACAGACCCGCTGCCGGATAAATCTTTTACTTCTTCCATTGAAACATATACATTGATTGGTTTGATATTTGTAAAGCATCGGTCTGAAGAGATAATCAGCTTCCCGTTTACAACTCTTACTGTCAGCGCCTCAATTACATTATCCTCGGCTTCTATTCTTATTGACTGCTGCGCTTCCTGTGTGACATATAAATTACCTGAACCTCCAAAATCCACACCATGAAATTTATCAAGTGTAAATTCTTCTGAAACAACATTTCCGGAACCGGTTATACAATCCGAAAGCCCGATACAGCCGCTCATAAATAGCACCGCGAACAGTGGTAAAATCCAAAATTTTAATCCAATGCCAGCAGTGGCATTATAATCCGTCTTGCGTTTTTGTTTTTTCATTTTTTCACCTCTTTATAATATACAATAGATTAATAACAATTAACAATATGTTTTACATCTTATTATATAAATAAATAATTTTATTGAAAAATCATTTCAAATCCAATAAAATTACCTCAAATTTAATTATTAATATTAATAAACATGTAAAATAAAAATGAAAATTCAAATTTTAATAATTTTAATAATTTTTTTACTGAACACTGGTTTCGCAGAAACAATAACAACACTTTCAGACGGCAAGGACACAAAGGAAATAACAATTGACGGCAAACACATTGAATACCTTGAAATCCCGAATGATGTAATTATTACTTCAGCCGGGATGGATTTAACGGGATTTTCTCAAAAACCCGGTGCCGAAACTATAATAACGGAGATTGACAAATATAAAAGTTCATACCACTCCTACTGTAAAGAAGAGGACTCGTACTGCTTCGGTTTCATGGATGATAAAGTTTTCCAGAGCAAACTGGTTTTTAGTTCCTCAAAAACCGTAAGTTTAACAAAATTAAGCACGCATACGCTGCATTCTGATTTCGGGGGTGAAAAATATAATTATAATTTAACAATTTGCAAATCTTCGGGCGTAAATGCACAGGAAGCAAAATGCGATGATCCTGAGTTCGTTCTTGTTTCAAACACCCATAACTCTCTTATCGGACCGTCTGAGAAACACCCGACGGCAAATTACGACGAGCAGATTATGGATAATTCTTATTTAATTCAGGCAGGTACGAATTATCTAATGACATGGAAACCCGCAACATTAAGCCCGGAGTATATGATAGCAAGAAAAATAGACGCCATTGGAAAAGATATTGTGCCGATATGGAAATTAAACATCGGGGATGATTCAAAAAGAGAATGGGGAACTGCCGGGATTTTTAATACAACAATGAATATAATTTTCACTGAAAATTTAAACAATATATTAAAAAATTGTAACTGCGATTTATGCGTAAAAGATGAAAAATGTAAAATTCCGTTGATTTTTAACACGAATTCAGAAAGAAAAATCCGGATTTCAAACATAAAAATAGAGACCGGGAAATTAGAAAGGGAAACCGCAGAAACCGCAAAAGATGTTGAAGGGACAGAACAAGAACCTGAAAGTGAGGAACAACCTGGCGAGCAGGTAAAAGATGCGGCTGATGAAACGCCCGCGGAAGTTAAAGTTCCCGCGGAAAGCCAGGACGGCAGTAAAACACTAATTTTAATTTTAATTTTTGCGGTAATTGCGGTTTCGGTTATTTATTTTTTGAAATTAAAGAAATAGGGAGGGATAATTTTATCTTAACCCTCTCCGGGTCATCCGCTGCAATATCAAAATGCATTATAGTTGCCATAAAACATCACCCCCGTAAAATAAACAATAGACTTGTTGCTAATTAAGGTATTTTATACCCTAAATCGCTATGCAGTGGTCAAATTCGGCTTTTTTGAAAACCGATATGCTGCAATAGCATGAGTTATTAAGCAACAACTCTAATAAATTAATGAATCCATTCTAAGATTATATCTTGAGTTTCAAAGATGTCTAAAAATGACATTTCAGCATATCGTTTTATGTTGCCGTGTCAATTATTTAATTAAACTTCAAAATTATTAAAAGTTGACCTCTTTCAAAACACTCTCAAGATCAAGAG
>MCBE01000292.1 GCA_001723845.1 Candidatus Altarchaeales archaeon WOR_SM1_SCG | reverse complement strand
CATAAAAATCCCGGCAAATATTTGTGAATCGTGCTTGTTTCCGGGATATGACTCGTGAAGCATTGGGATGTTTTCATCACTTGTTACTATTCCTATGCCGATTATATTTTTATCATATCGTTTCTCTTTACCCCTACCTTTTTTAGGCATCTCCCCGCCGTATACCTTTAGCTTACCCTTCTTCTCTTTTAAGATATATTCATAGGTTTTACCGCCACTGATTTTTAAGACTACTTTGTTTTCTTTCTCGTTAAGTTTTAGTTCAACTGAGTTTTCCCCTTCCGTAACTGTTATTATTTTACAGTCATTGTTTTTATTGATTGTTGCGTTTTTTACCCAACCTATTTTTAGATTATCCAAAAGATGGTTTATGAGTCGCTTGCTGTCGTTTCCGGGAATATTATTCCAGCTAAACAAATACGTTCCCCCATTTTCCATATATGTGAAGACATTGCTCATATCAATATATAACTTTGTTGGTGCCACACCAAGCTCAACAAGTCTTTTTCCCAGGTCATCCCCGATTTTTCGCATTACTTCATCTGTGAGATAATCCATGTGGTTCGTAAAATTTTGAGTGTTCAGTTTGTGCGAAAATACCCACATTAAATCGAGAAAAGAATCGTCAAACCAGTCGGAGATTCCGTTTTTGCTTATTGGTTCATCGGCTCTGCTAAGGATAATCAATAGCATGTATTCACCAACTGTCAGCCCTTCAATCTTCTTTTTGGTTGTGTGTTTATTTACGATCTCAACAAAATTTAGTTCTTCTGCTATTTTCATTAGTGCTGCCGTTCTTCCATACTCAAAACTTTTGAGTTTCATATCAGTGCATTCTTCACAGTTTTTATAGAATTTCTCGATCGTTTCTGCTGTGCCCAGATACTTACTCCACACTCTTTTTACTTCTCCATTTACCCGTTTTTTTCTTACAAGAGTATATTGAGGCATTCTACCTTTTTTTCTAATGATTTCAATGTAGGGTTTTATTGCCATTATTTCTTTAGTTGTTAGTTCCATGTTATTGTATTAGATATTAAATAAATTAAATGACATGGCAACATTTGTTAGTTAAAGTATTAAAGCACACTGATTTTATTTAAAATTTTGACATGGCAACAAAATACAAAAAGTGAGATAACAAAAACCAACATCAGTAAATGGGGTAAATAAAATTTATTATGTTAGAAATCTAATATCTTTGAAACTCAAGTTAAAATTAAAAAATATCAATAAAAATATAAAAAATAAAAATTAAATTAAAATGGAAAAAAAAGAAATAGGAAGAATAAAAGCAACAAAGACCCTGGACGAGAGTGAATTTAAGTACCCCGATGATTTGAACGAACTCCGGGAGGAAATAATAAAAAATCTCAACGCATGCGAGAACATAATTGACATAAACACTGTTCTTGAGGAATACTACGGGGAAATCATGGGAAGGATGGCTGTCGGCGAGATTTAGATGTCTCGTTTAAGTGCAGCATGCTCTTCTACCACCTGTATTCCCGGGAATAATTAGTTCAAGATACTCATTTGAAATATTTCCTGCTCTCTCCATTGATTCGTTTGTGCTAAATGACCATTCATAACCAATTTCATCCGGGATGTCTTTCTTGTTTAAAACATCCATCGCGTCCTCGGCTACATAATGTAGATTTAAAAAAGCGGTTGTTGAAGTATCCTCCCGGTTGAAAAACTCAAGAGTAAGGACAACTATAAAGACGCCCATTACTAATAATAATGCAATTACCGCATCCATTGTTAATACATAACCCCTGTTTTCATTTTAAATATATTTTTAATTAATTTAATTTAGATATTTGTATTTGGATTTAAAACTTAATAATTAAAAAATTTAATTAAAATTTATATTTTATTTTTTTCAATTTAATTACCCGCAGTAATATGTCCAGAAATCAGGCGGTGCGGAATCAGTGGGTGAAGTTTGCCAGTTTCCATAAGTATCTGTGGCATTAATGTAATACCAGAAATAGTTATTATTATCTTGCGGAATTTGTGAAACTGTTTGATAGTAACCTCCGCTAAGGAACATATTTATTGAAGTAAATCCACTTCTTGATACCGGTTTTGAATCGCTTACCTCATAATACAACTTAACGCTTGATATTCCGCTTGCATCAGTGATGCTTGCGCGGACATTAACTTTCTTAGTACCGGTTATAATCGCACCCTTCGTTGTGCTTGAACTTGTCCACGCATCCGGCTCATCCTGTTGAACGCCTGATATTGACGGTGGAGTAATATCCATGATACAGTCAAAGTCATCCCCGTCGGTATCCCCGTCGCAGTCGTTGTCAATGCCGTCCGCGCAATTCCCGTCAGCAAGGGACTCTGTCTCAGCATATCCTCCGCATGAACACGAGCAGTCTGAGCAGTCATCAAATGAATACACGCATGAAATCCCTGAGCAATAATAGTCCCTTTCATCAGAGCCGTAGCAGCCATCCAGTAAGTTACAATCAGAACATGCCGCACATCCGCATTCTGTATCAATCCCTGCGCAGATGTCAACGCACGACCAGTCATAATCAACCGCACTGCAACTTTCGTTCTGGCATGCTGTACAGGGCGATGAACAATCAGGATCCTGGCAGTCAATCAAAGTATCAGCATCATCATCTATATCATTAAAACATAATTCTGTGCAGGGCGGGCATTCAGAATCTTCACAATCAATATCTCCGTCGCAGTCATCATCTATTCCATTGCCGCAAACCTCTGCGGAAGGACAATAAGGACATCCTGAGCATTGTAAAATATCATCACAGTCAGTTAAAGTATCACAGTCATCATCCAGGGTGTTATTACAAATACTCTCAAAGGTATCAAGAGGACAGTAAGGGCATATCCCATCACAGGAAGCATCGTTGCAGTCAGTGAAGTTATTGCAGTCATTATCAATGCTGTCGTTGCAGAATGTAATATCACTGTTTTCAGGCGCTGTGCAGTGTGATTCGCTAAAACATTCATCATCACAGCAATCCATATCACCGTTGCAGTCGTTGTCTATCCCATCCGAGCAGTTTGTTTCACTTGCAGCGCAGCAGAAGTCGGTTATCCTGCTGCATGCTCCGGTGCAGCACCACCGGTCCCACCATGTGCTGTTCCATAAACAATTTTCTGTTTCATCCAGGCAGTTGTAGCATTTAAAAGAATCATCAAAACATGTTAATGCACCGCAGCATTCAGGACCTCCCGTCGGCTGGCAGTATTCGCCTTCATAAGAACAGTTTTCATAAGTCGGAATAGTATATTCATTCCATCTAATCAAATCATAAACACTGTAATTTATAGCATTATCAAGGTCTATTCTAAAATAATCAATCCCTGTCTCATTTGTTCCGATTAAAGGATACCCTGTTTCATTCCCGCCAAAGTATAAATAATCCATGGCAGTTAAATCAGAGGATACATTTACTCCGTAGTAATTGAAACGCTCAATACTTAAAAAACTCTCAAGCCCGATTGTGTTGTTTGTCTGTATCCTGTATTTTTCTGTCAATACTTTATTTCCTTCCACCCTGTCAAAAAAACTTGGTCCCGTGTTGCTTAAATTATAACACACGAAAAGTGAACTGTCCGTGTAATTACCGAGTTCTGTGTTAAGTTTCCATATGCTCATCGGGGCAATCTCAACAGTTATCGCCCATATCACGGGGTCTTTATTTTCTGCTTCTGCGAAGGGGTCTGTTATTGAAAAACCTGCTAACGGGTAGTTTGTTCCCTCAAGGTCATCTATGATATCGGAAACCTTTATTATAATGTGCTGGACCGTCTCCCCGCCGCCGCAGGCGCCGGTTGTTACATTCCAGAATTCGTCCTTGAATAATCCTACGGCAGGGTCGTTTCTTTTAGAAACATAATGCGAGTCGTATTTGCTTGTATTGAGTTCACACGAATTATCAATCGTGCAGTGGTCGCATATTTTAAATTTTACGGTGGCATTTGTGTATGATATATTTTCTGTTTCATTAACATAAGTCAGGGTCATATTATAGTCCCCTGTGTCAGATGAAGACGCAATTAAATGTATATTTTTAATTTCCATCGGGTAATAAAATTCATGACTCCAGGTTTTATTTGTTTCAAACTGCGGCGATATCCTGCATTTAGGTGTTTCCGGGAATAAAATCCCGACAGGGTAGTGACCGTCGTCGCAGGTTTGCAGTACAGGCGAAAACCACCTGTCGCCCTGCATGACAAGACAGGTTCCGTTTTCATGGTATATTGCGCATCTTGAGCCGGTGCAGTAGCCCTCTGAGTCTACATCTATGAAATAATATTTTGAGGCAAGCGAGATAATGAAGTCGCCTTCGCTTATTTTATGCATTCCCGAAGGAGTTGTTAAATAAGGGATGCCTACAGCGTCAAGCGCGCTTCTTACGATTTGAGTATTCCAGTTTGTTATTATGCCTCCGTATTCGCTTAAATCATCGTTGTACGAGCCGTTCAATAAATCAGACACATCGTCGTAGTTAATCACAACTATTTTTGTTTTATCGGCAGATGCCAATTTGTAAATTTCAGACATATTATTAATACGAACGGCTTCTCCGACAACCCATCCCCATCCATGGGTTCCTTCTGCCATTTCTTCGGCGTGCATTTCTATTTCACAGGCATGCACCGCCTTTGCCACTTTGCGACCCGTGCTATCCGCATATAGAGGGTCTTCAAGACCCTCCAGGTCTGTCATAAAATTTACGGTTACATCAAACAATGAAAAATAACACATCCCGGTGGCGTCGCTTATATTCACAGTTAAACTAACATCGGATGTGAAATTAAATGCAGAATAGGGCGTGACTTTAAAGTTTGTCGGTGCCATATTAACATCAAAGCCCGCAGACCCCGCATGCGCGGCGAGTTTTTGAATCCATTTTTCAAGAGTATGGTTCTTCATGTATTCGTTTTGAACGCCGTAGAGCGTCCCGCAGAACATCAACTCGGCGATTGCCGCTTCAGCCCCTACTCCCGAGTAATTGAAATTTGAGCAGTGAGGGCAGAGTCCTTCGTTGCAGACAAATGTATAATCAGGTTCTATCACATTTTGCCCCATTATCTGGTTGCTTATTGCATAAATTGATGCTCTTCTTCCCGTAATCATAAGCCCTCTCTCAAGGTCAACTTTTGTATCCTCAACAAAGAAATGAAGCTCGTCACACCTGACTTTACCCGTGATATCCTCTATTTCAGTTTCCGTGAAACGGGAGGTAAATAATATGAAAAATATCAATATTAAAATTAATATTATTGCACTTAATGTGTATATGTAGCCCTTTTTGTTTATGTTCATCTTCGTGAATTTTTTAAATATTTAATTTTATTTTAATTTTAAATCTCACATCCACACAACAAGTTTAAACTGCACCGGACCCCAAAGAGACCTTATATTTTCCACTTTAACCGCGTCAATTACCATGTTTGTGCTGTTGAGGTCAACCGGGTTGAGTTTTCCTCCATCCCCCCACTCCCACCTACTTGTACCATTCATTAAAGCCACTGGTTCGGAATTTTGATCGTCAAAAGCATTGAGTTTATCTAAAAGACGCATCAAGGCATCATCTATTGCATCATTCTCCGGGTCAAACCCGGCAAGGTCGTCAGGTATCGGTCCCCATTCGTCTATTGTATAGTTCCCGTCCCATCCGCCAACCTGGTCTGTGTCTATATAGATTGTTATGTTCTTGCTTCCGGATACCTTCCCTGCGGGGTTTGCATAAGGAACATAAAAGGTAACAATCGGCTCGTCAGTACCCGGGTCGCAGAAGTCATCACATACCTCACAGAATTCGTATGTTGGCGCCCCGCATACTGGCAATATAATAAATCCTTCACATCCCGGGCAGGTTGCATTGCATCCTGCTCCGCAGCAGTAAATTACAGGACTGCTCGGCGGAATACTATCAATTACCACATTAACCGTGCAGTTTTCACCGTAGCAGAAAATCGTTGTGTCCGTAATTTTATTGGATTTCACGTCAACAACGCAGTTATCCCCGAAACATCCTATGTTGTTGCCGTTATTTTCTATCTGCTGGCTTCCGGTGTCAACGCTAACCGTGCAGGAATCTCCACAGCATATTATATCAGCACCCTTTAAAATATTATTACCCAGTTCAATTTCCGTGAGACACCCGTCGCCGCAGCATGTTGCAGTGGTGCTGTGCTCGGCGCTTGCCCCCTGGAGGTTGTTGCCAAGACCAACCGTGCAGGGACCCTGCCCGATGCTGCAGCACATTAAGTCAACATCCCCTAAAATATTGTTCCTCACACCAAGCGAACAGTTTAAACCGTAACATACCTGAAAGCAGTCCTCAACATTGTTTTCGCCGCTGTCAACCACGCAGTCTTCCCCGACACAGCAGGAATCGTCCATGCTGTTGCAAAAGCCGTGCCCGAACGCGTCAGTCAACCCAACTTCTAAATTGCTGCAGTCAATTTCATCCCATACCTCATCGCTGAAATTCAAACCCCCGACAACCGTATAAGACCTTGCCACGCTCCCCACGACCGGCTTGTTTTCACCGAATCCGACGAGGAACCTTGAGGAATGCGTAATAACTGTTGCATCCGAATATTCCGGTCTTATCCCATAGTCGTCGCTGTTGGTTATATTTGTTATGATCGTTTCATTCAGATCTTCATTGAATTCAACGATTTCAAGTTTATAGCCGACATTCTGGGGGATAATGAAATCCATGTATTCAATTGAAAGGTTTTCAGCCGCCTCCAGCGATTCGGGCGTTGATATTGACCATCCATAACCAATTTCATCCAGGACGCCCACCTTGTTTAAAACATCCATTGAGTCCTCGGCTACATAGTGTAAATTTAAAAAAGCGGTTGTTGAGGTCTCGTCCGGGTTGAAAAAATCAAGAGTAAGTACGGCTATAAAAACGCCTATGACAAATATTAATGCAATTACTGCATCCATTGTTAATACATAACCCTTGTTTTTCATCTTAAATATATTTTTAATTATTTTAATTATATACTTTCTATACCTTCTATATTATATTTTACGCATTCAAACCTTAAATAATTTTTTAATTATTGAAATTTTATTGAAATTTTCAAGTGCCGCAACTATTGTAGGTTATATTGAATAGCATGTCAAGGTATTCGTTCCCGAGATGCTCTGAAAGATGAACTGCAACAATGTTATCTCCTGCATTGAAATAAGAGGTTATATCTCTCCATACATCATTTTCAGCACCATTGCAGCATCCTCCACCCCCGCCTGCGCACCCGCCTTTATTGCAGTCGGCACCGTGATGCGTGACATAATTACCATTCACCCACAGCCATATACCGTCATCCGAGTTAAATTTATATTTAACGCTTAGGGGTGTTCCTGAAATGTTTATTTTCTTCCTGAAGTAAAAATCGCAGTCAGTACATGTATCCTTGCAGGGTGTCGGGAGAGTTATATTAATCCACGAGGAATCATTATAACCCATTGTCTCCCAGTTTGAAGGACCTGAGCAGTTTGTTGAGTTATATACCTTCACTTTCCACCCGTCGCGACCCGCATCCAGTTCATCTTCAATCCAGCAAACCAGGTTTGTTGTCAGATTATATGTTCCGGTCTTGTCCCCGCAATCATTATATCCTGCAGGCCAGTAGCCGCAGGTGCAGTTATCGCAATCGTTCTCGTGTGCATCAACATCCAGTGCTATTATGTATGTTCGCCCTGCAATTACATCATATACCCTGGCAGGCTCCCCGCTCGCATCAACCAGATAATCCAGCCGGACGCATGAAGAATCATAAAATGAAAGATCAGTCGGACCGGATGCTATACCGCTGTCTTTGAAACTGACAGATAATTTCCCGGTTACATCAGGGATGATTTTATAGAAGTGCCATTCTGCCGTGCTGTAGCCGTAGTAATTGCAGGTGATAGTGCTGTTATCGGCTATTTCCTGCGGATTTGGGATGTTGCATATCCCGCAATCTTGTTCATTCCCGGGGACACCACCTGCATCGCCGTCGCAGTCATCGTCATCATCAGCAGGGTTGCAGTAATGCACTTCCCCGCAGCCGGCACCTCTAAAGAACTGGCTGCATTTATTGTCTGCCCAGTCAGGCACACCATCGCCGTCATCGTCTTTGCAGTTGCCGCAGACCTCAACTCCGGATATTTCCACACCAATACAATACGGTACCGTTTGTACAAAATCGTTATTGTCTGTTGCTTTTGAACAAATTGTGTAATTTCCATTGTCTTCCGGCGGGATCCATGTATAATTCCAGTTTTCCTTTCCTTCCGAATCATTCCATGTTCCGTTTATGCCGACTTCAACTTTATTAATCCAGCCGTCTGTATCATTCGCTGTTCCGTTAATAACAAGCCCGTCCTTAACTGAATAATAATTAAATTTAAAACCATCTCCGGGGTAAACAATAACCGAAGTCGGCGGGTCTGTTGTTGATGCAAAGGTTGCTGAATAAATATTGTTTGTTTCATCGCTTTCGATAACATCACTTCCTGAATCAACAGTGACATTGACATCATAAGTATCTATATCTTCTGAAACATTCCATGTTGTCGACATGGTTCCTGTTCCTCCTGCACCAAGACCTGCTATTGTCCCATTGTCGTTTAATACTGTTACTCCTCCTCCGTCTTTTATCTCAATGTTAACTTTAAACGAGCCGCAGCTTCCCGCGCCCTGGTTTTTAACATCAATGCTTACCGCCTGAATTGTTCCTGTTTTCACGGAACCGGAAGGAATAAAGGTGCCTCCGAGCGGAATCAAATCACTGCACTTCTCTACTGTAACGGTAATCGTTTCTATATCACTGTACGCCCCGTATTCGTCAATTGCTCTTGCCCTTATTGTATGCGTTCCGTCGCTTCCCGGGCTCCATGAATAATCCCAGGTAGTTTCATTGCTCTGGTTTGCAATGTCCGCATTCCAGAAAAGCCCGCCGTCAATGCTTACTTCAACTTCCATGACCGTCCCGTTAACATCGGATGCGTTCCCGTTAATAATAATCGGTGAACAATTTAATGTATCGCCCTGCCCGGGAAATATAATATTAATTATCGGCGGTACATTTACAAGCGCCTCCTCGCAGCTTATCGGCGGGAACCCGACATA
>MCBE01000291.1 GCA_001723845.1 Candidatus Altarchaeales archaeon WOR_SM1_SCG | reverse complement strand
GCAGGATAATTTGACAACACCGGAGGATAATTTGACAACACCTGAGGATAATTTGACAATAACACCCAGGTGTGGTGACGGTTATCTTTCCACACCGGATAAACCCGGCGGCGGGAATGAAGAATGCGATATGGCGGATAACCCGGCATATAGTAACTGGAGTGGTGCAAGGGCTTATCCCTGTCCCGCAGGGCAAAAATGTGTTAACTGTAAATGTGTCCCTGCAGATGAAAGCCAGCACAACGAATGCATTGGCGGTGCTTGCATACCTGTTAACGGACCCGGCGAAAACCTGTGCGTTAGTGACATTGAATGTTATCACTATGAGTGTATCGGGATGAATTGTGAAATTGTTAAAGAACCGGGTGAAAGCAGCTGCGCCCTTGACACTGACTGCTATCACCTGGACTGCGTGAATAATGCGTGTGTAAGGGTTGCCGGGAAAGGGGACTTTATATGCCTGACGAATAATGACTGCAAAGAATGCGCTGAAGGAGAACATCCGGCACAGGGAGAATGCAGTTTGCAATGTGCCCGTGTATGTTTAATCAACGAGGGAACAAACTGCTGGTACTGTGCAGGTTGTGAAGAAATAAACATGCACTCTTCACAGGGCAGCTGCGAGAATGAGCCGTGCAATCGCCCTGATTACTGCAAATACCACGAGGGCTACCAATGCTGGTACTGCCAGGGAGTTACATGCGCGGGCGATTATCCCTACAGGAATTCAAATTGTGATGGTAAATGTGACCCCGGGAAAGGTGAGGTATGCAGGGAATACCAGAGCAGCGGCTGCTACGGGTGTGTATGCCCCGACCTTTATGTAACCGCTCTTTCGGGACATGTTTCAAGAAGTACATCAACTCACTGCCAGGGCGAGTCCTGTACAACTGATTGTTCATTAACGGCAACAGTTAGTTTCAGGATAAGAAATATCGGGCAGGCACCTGCCGGTGCTTCATCTGCCAGGG
This sequence comes from Candidatus Altarchaeales archaeon WOR_SM1_SCG, assembly GCA_001723845.1. Classification (GTDB taxonomy): domain Archaea; phylum Altiarchaeota; class Altiarchaeia; order IMC4; family WOR-SM1-SCG; genus WOR-SM1-SCG. The sequence goes on along the minus strand of MCBE01000291.1, from coordinate 8,439 downwards.
CGGATGTCGCGCCCGGTGTCGGCAGCGATACAAGGTCTGTAGAGTCCCTGGAGCCGGGGCAAACCGGCAGCACCGAAACAGTCACTTTGAGCAGGGAGGGTGATGTGTCCGGCAGGGGCAATGAAGCATGTGCTGCTCTGGAATGGTGGGCAGGTACCTACACGATTTCCGTTACAACAGATTACGAAAATGAGGTTTCTGAATGCGATGAGAACAACAACCAAAATTCGGTCTCAACAAGCCCGGAGTAGTTTAATTTATAAATAATTTTTAATTTTCGTTGAATTTTTGAATTTAAATTTTTCTTTAAATTCCCCTATAATCTCCATTAGAAACTCATAATCTTTACATAATCCGGATAACTCATCCATAACCTTTTTGCAAATATCATCCAGTTCATCGCCTTTAAAGCCCCGGTTTCTTAGTTCAACCTGTTCAAACAATATGGAAAACAAATCCGAGACATCCACTATTTTGCCTTCAATTCCTTCGCCCTTGCCTTTCCACAATTCCATATACTCGCGGGGAGCATCACATTCAACTAAAATATCGGAAATTACATTTTCTTCAAATTTCTTCAAATTTTCTTTGCCGTTGAAATATTTTTTGTTAGGAAGAGCAACATCACCTATTCTTGTCTCAGGCAAATCATGAATTAAAGCAATCCGCAGGACTTTTTCGCAGTCAACCGCATGCCCGTTACTTTTAAATAGATCGGAAATTACCATTGAGATAATAACGGTATCAAGCGTATGAAGAGCAACCGTCTTTACCTCGTTTAAGGGAACCGAACAGGAAAGCCAGCCCGCGCGCGGAATTTTTTTAAGTACCTGATATTCAATTATAAAATTTATAAAATTCATTTTTTCATTGCATTTTTTCCTTGTATTTGTTTTATTACATTTATTTTTTAAATCTTAATAATTTATTAAATTGCTAATTTATAATGAATTTTAAGAATGAAAGGAAAAATAGTTAATTATCGCGGCGGAAAAAGAACACAGTATTCCAACCAGATGGTCGTAAGTTTAAGCGAAAGCAAAAATAAAGATGATGCGGTCAAATTAATCGGAAGCAAGGTTGAATGGAAAACCGAAACAGATAAAAAAATAGCAGGTAAAGTATCAAGAGCGCACGGAAACAATGGGTGTGTTTTAGCAAGATTCAACAGGGGTCTTCCCGGACAGTCGCTTGGAACGGATGTTGAAATAACCGGGAAGGGTAATTAAATTCTTCTTGCTTGAACTTTGCAAAATTGCCGGTTATTTTTTCCCCGGAACGAATGACAGTAGATAATCTAATTAAAGGGCGTGAATTTCTGACATTCAAACATAATCGCCGGGAATTTTTAAGTTCTTAATTTTAAAGAATAATTGATAAAACATAATTAAAAGTTTAATATGAATAATAACAATAATTATTCCAATCCCCTGGAAACTGCAAAAGATATTGAAAAAATTGTTGTTTCGGGCAGCATGAGAAAATATTTTGGATTTAAAGAGCCGCTGTTTGAAGGCGATTTGTGCTGTGCGGATATTGTCGGCTGCAATCTTTCCTGTATTTACTGCAATTCCGGAACCTTAATAGAAAATCCTGACAGGGTCGGCGAATTTTACTCTCCCGAGGATGCCGCTGAAAAAATTGTCAGGTTTAATTCGGAAGGGGTGAGGATTTCAGGCGGCGAGCCGACAATAGGAAAAGAACACCTGCTTGAATTACTTAATCTTATTCCGAAAAATTTAACAGTAATCCTGGAAACGAACGGCACATTGATTGACAGAAACTATGCACACGAACTTTCACCATTTGAAAACCTGCATGTAATGGTTTCGTTGAAAGGCACGACACCCGAAGAATTTCAAAAAATTACGCTTTGCGACAAATCCGGGTTCTTTCTGCAAATCAATGCACTGAAAAATTTGATTGATGCGGGAATTTCTGCAAATCCCGCAATTATAAATATTGTAAATGCTTCAGGAATTGATAAATTATCGGAGCGGCTGGAAGAAATTGATAAAAAATTGGCAATCGGGCTGGAATATGAACGATTGATCAAAACAAAGAATGTAATAGAAAATCTTGCAAAACACGGTGTTTTCGCGGATTAAAATATACTGTTTCTTCGCCAGTGCCGGTTGGACTTCGGGCTGTCCCTTACCTTCCTGCCGGTTTTTGAAAACACCCAGAGAGGCGCCCGCTTTCTTGTCCTGTTTTCCTTTACAAGTATCGTCTTTACCCCGGGGATTTTATATCTTGCCATGATTATTCTTATTGTGATTATTTTTATATTACATATTAAATTCAAATATAAATATAAATTATGTTCTGTCCTAAATGCGGAAAAGAAGGAAACGGTTTATGTGCAAAGTGCTATCTTGAAGGAAGCGAGTTGAAATTTAAAAAAACAGAAATTATTCTCTGCTCATGCGGGAAAGTTCACTATCATGGTGAATGGGTGCATGAATTTGAAAGCGCAATTGAAGGTCTGGCGGGAAAAAACCTGGTTGTCCCTTCCGAAATCAATGTTGAAAAACTCGTGTTTGAAATATTGTCTAAAAATAATAAGAGAATTTTTTTAAAAATTTATGTGGCAGGAAAATATAAAAATGAATCAATAAAAACAGAGGTGCTTGCAGAAATTAAAGTAATAAACAAGACCTGCGAGTCCTGCGGGAGAATTTCTGGCAATTATTACGAAGCGGTAATCCAGATTCGCCCGGATGATGCGGAAAATATTAAAGATATTATTGATGACATAGATAGTGATTTTATTACAAAAGTTATGGATGTAAAGAACGGGATTGACATCTACATTACCACTCAGCAGTATGCAAGGGAACTCGTTAATAAATTCAAAAACAGGGGGTTTGATATTAAAACATCTGCAAAATTGATGGGAAAGAAAGACGGCAAGGATTTTTACAGGGTTTATATTTCGGTAAAGCCCCCGAGATTTAAAGAGGGCGATTTTATTGAAATTGATAACAGGATTTACGAGGTCGCGGAAACAGGAAAAAATGTAATATGTAAAGACCTTGACAACAGGATAACAAAAACAGTTTCGGCAATTAAATTACAAAAAGGTGAATTAATTGTAAATCCTGATGTTAGAAATGCTGTTGTGTCCTCTGTGTCCCCCGGTGAAATCCAGGTTTTAGACCTTGAAAATTATGAAACTTATGACTTGAAAAATAAAAAAAATAAATTTAAATTAAATTCGGGGGAGGAGGTAAAAATTTTAAGAATCGGAAACAGGGTTTATGTTGTTTGAATTTCAATAAAAACTCAAACATCCGAATTTGAGCATCCCATTGTAGCGCAAGTTTTCCCGTAAAATATCCATGCCTCTTCATCATAATAAACCCCGCAGTCCCTGCATTTTACAATTTTTTTACCCCTGGCAATTAAATCATGGATTTTGTGAAGAGTGAAAGGGTCTATCGCCTCATCAGGGATTTTTTCATACTCCCCGGGTTTTACCGGTGCAAAGCCATCTGACTTTCCCCGCGGTGTCTTTCTTTCCCCAAGCATCTCTAAACCGCCCACTCTTCTGAAATTTATTGCAGGAAGTTCAAAAGTCCCGAAAATATTCTCCCTTTGCTCTTTTGGCAGGATGAAGATACTTAAAAGTAATAAGAAAAATCCGGTTATAATAATAAAAACATCCGGGAATGTAATGCCTGCGATAGCTATAAATGTCCCGAAAGATGCAAAAATTGCGGCTATTGTTAATCTTAATAAAATAAAAATATTTTTCCGGGTGCTTCTTGCATGTTCTATCGGAAGGAGCAGGAAACCGAGAATGCTTAATTCAAGCCCTATAATCAAGACCGTGAAATCCCTGTTTGCAAATAGAATGATAATACCTATAAGAAATGCTAAAGTTCCGGTACACAGTATAAACACTCCGGCTACTGACATTGATTCCGTATTTATCCGTGTCCTTACACTCAAAGTTTGTACGAAAAATGACGCTAATATAAATAGAAGAATACCAACTACAAAACCGTAATCAAAAGGATATTTAATTATAACTAATATTCCTGCCGATACCAAAATCCATCCCATAAAAGGATAAAAATTTCTGTTCATATTTTACTTCAACTTTAAATGCGCATAAACTTTTCTGATTGTTATGTATTGTGATTTTGCTTAAAAATTTTGTTTAGATATTACTTCCTTTGTAATCATTTATTTACTTTTAAACGATATATATAATATATATCAGTAGAATGAACAAAAGTATAAAAACACAAAAAAACAACACGGAAAACATTGAAAAAAGATGTGAAGAACTCAAGAGCAAGACATACGCTCTTGGCGATTTAGCCCTGGGCACAATACAATTGAGGTGGAATGTCTGCGGCAATCCTAAATGTAAATGCAAGAAAGGTGAGAAACATGGTCCTCAACCCTATCTCGCGTTTTCAAGCAAGAAAGAAAAGAGGATGATCTCAATATACCTCCCGAAAAACAAGGTTCCGGATATGGAAGGGCGGCTTGAGAACTTCCAAAACTTCAGAGAAGACCTTGAAGAATTGCTTATATCGGAGCTGCGGATTCGGCAAAAGAAAAGAAAATGAACATGAAAAAAGTTATGGGTATAAATAACCTGGCGGGATTAATTCACGGTCGGATAAACCGCAATCTTGAATTCCTTATAACAAGATACGGTTGGGTAGATTTGATTTTCAAAGAACTTGATTTCTCTTTTCTACCAAAACCGGAAGAAAGACAGGAAGTGGACAAATACGAGAAAGAACACTTCGCGGACTCTACTTTTCTGTATCTGGTGAGTATGATATTTTATAACTCAGATTAAACAACATAAAACCACTATGTTTAGGGCGAATCTAACTATTTTCTTAGTAATCTAAATAATTTTAAATATACTTACAGCATATCTGTTTTTGCCTAAAAGAATTTCCCATAATTTTAAAATTTTGGGCATAAGGTATTTAGTATCAAAAACCTTTATACATAAATCTGTTTCTAATGTATAACAAAATATGCTCATACATTTTCAAAAATGGCATGGAAAATTGAAATACAAGGTCAATGGAAGGCGAGGTATGTGTATTACAGGACTAATCGTAAAAAAGGTAAGAAATGGAAAACCGATAGAATATATTTTGGCAAAATAGATGTTGCAGCGGAAATATTAGGTTACTAACAAAACCTCTAATAGATGAACGATTGGTGACTTCCAGTGGCGAAGCCATAATTAGCAAAATAGCAAATGATATAAATTTAACAAATTTGATCAGGAAATATACTAACCAGAATAATGCCCACATACTGAGAAATATCATCATATTGAGGACATTGTTTAACGAGAGCAAAATGGGCTTGATTGAGAGGATACAAAATTTAGGTATTTATATGATTCAATATTTAAAAATAAATCAACCGGAGAAATCTAAACCAGCCTCACAGTATCCAGGTTCTGCGGCGCACTTGACTCAATACCGAACATGCTGTAAAGAGACATGGCAAGGTTCATACATTTTTCCGCCTCGCCGTGAACAAGTAATGCGCGCTTTGGCTTTGGAATGAGTTTCTTTGCGTAGCCGAGCAGTTGTCTCCTATCGGCATGCCCTGAAAAGCCGTCGATTGTTTCTATATTCATGTTCACTTTAAGAGCCGCTGTTTTCCCGTTTTTCTCAATTAAAACTTCCTTTATCCCGTTTTGAATTCTTCGCCCAAGAGAACCCTGTGCCTGGTAACCGACAAACGCAAGCGTATGCTTCTCATCTTCAACAAAATTTTTAAAATATTCAATAACCGGTCCTCCCGTCATCATTCCGGATGTTGCAAGAATAACACACGGCTCAGGGCTTTCAATAAGTTCATACCTGTGTTTTACCCCGTTGACTTTTTCAAAATTCTCGGCAAGGAAAGGATTATGCCCGTTAAAAATCCTGCGCTTGATGTCCTCTTTTAAGTACTCGGGATACGTCGTGTGTATTGCCGTTGCCTCCCATATCATACCGTCAAGAAATACGGGAATATCAAGTTCCTTGTGCCAGTGCCTGTTTTCAAGAACCATCATAACTTCCTGGCTTCTTCCGACAGAAAAAACAGGAATTAAAGTTTTACCGTTATTTTTTATTGTGTCTTTTATTATTTTTGTTAACTGCTCCTCTGCGGTTCTGCGGTTCGGCTGGATGTCGTGTCTTCCGCCGTAGGTGCTTTCCATGATTAATGTTTCAACTCTTGAGAATTTAAAGTTTGCAGCTTCTAAGAGGCGGGTGTCGCCGAATTTTATGTCTCCCGTATAAACGATATTGTGCAGACCGTCCCCGACATGAATATGAACTACCGAGGAGCCGATGATGTGTCCGGCATCATACAGGGTCAGCCGCATGTCGGGAGTTATGTCCGCAACTTCCCCGTAGTCAAGCGGAATTGCGTGTTTTACGATGCTTCTTACATCCCTTGATGAAAATGGCAGTTCGTTTTTATCTTTAAGCCCGATGTCAATGGCATCAATCTGGAGCAGTGTCATTATGTCTCTTGTCGGCTCCGTGCAGTAAACAGGTCCCTTGTAGCCGTATTTAAAAAGATACGGGAGAAAGCCGGTATGGTCAAGGTGCGCGTGCGTGATAATTACGGCATCAAGCTGGTCAATTGCAAGTTTTGCAGCACGAAAATCCGGGAACCTTGAATCACCTGATGCTGCGGCATCAATCCCGCAGTCCATTAAAATATTGCTTTCCGGCGTCTGGACAAGTATTGCTGAACGCCCGACCTGCTTTGCACCGCCGAGCGGAGTTACCCTTATCCAATCACAGTCAGCACTTCTTTTTCTATAAATTGTCTTTCCGACATTCCTTAAAATTTTCTGCCGCTCTTCACTGCTTTCAAGAAGTGTCTTTCTTATGCTTCTTATCGTATCGGAATCAATAGGTGTCTTCCTGAGCAATTTTGGCTGCCAGCCGGTTTTTTTTGCAATCTCGTCCAGTGTTGCCCCCTTTCTCCCGATTACAAATCCCAGTTTCTCGGCTTCAATAAAGACCTCTTCAAAATACGGGTCAAAATCAGTATATATAATATTTGCCTCCTCAGGAATTATTTCCCAGATTATTTTTTCCGCCGCCTCAACTTCCATGAGCTGCGCAGGGTCTGAACGCACATTGATTCTCTTTTTCAGAATTGCGGAAAGGTTCCTGATTTCCTTATTATTGTCTATGAAAAAAGGCAGATCTTTCGTGTAGAGGACGACTCTCGGACCTTCTAAGTCAACTTTTGTTACCTTACCTTCAGGTGCGTTTTCTTTAATAAGTTTTTTTATTTCCTTAAATTCCATTTTCTGTTAAATCATAAGTTCAAAAATGATGAGCCCGGGTTTAACCGGATTAATTTCTTAATTTCAATTGCATAAACTCAAAAATATTATTCAATAAAATTAATTGACATATTCTTAATTTTAAAATTATTGTATGTATTGCAAATATCGCAAGTTATTAAAAGTTATTTTTTAACGAAATTAATTTAAATATTATTTTATTTCTTCTTTACCCTGCTGTAAATAACTTCAATTTCTTCATCGCTGTACTGCTTGAAGCCGTCCTTTGTGATTGTCGCAAGGTCCATCCCGTTTCCGGTTGCAATATCTCGTTCCATTGCAGAAGAAAGTGCTTTTAGTGCAATTTGCATGTTCTCCTCAACGGTTTTATTTTCAGAATATTCCTGCTCTAAAACTCCGTAAGCCATCGGCGACCCCGAGCCAGTGGCTGCCATTTTTTCTTCAGTTAAACCCCCGATAGGGTCAAGTGAGAAAACTCTTGCATTAGTATTTCCGTTTTCGCCGTACCCGCCGATTAAAAGCTGCACGAGATACGGGAACATCTTATTGCCGTGAAGTATGTTTGAAAGAAGCGTTGCAACCGCTTCTCCTGATATTACTTTGCCGTTATTTAACTCATATAATTTTGCTTCCGCCTGCATCAGCCGCATTAATGATTCTGCATCACCGACGCTGCCTGCAACCGTTGCACCCACGAAATCATTAATCTTAAAGGACTTTTTTGCCTTTTTGCTTGCTATAAAGTATCCCATTGATGCTCTCCTGTCGGTTGCAAATACAATGCCGTCACTGCATGTCAATCCTATGGTAGTTGTTCCTTTTAGTGTTTTTGTTTCCATAATTTAAGAAATCAAGTAATAAAACATTAGAAGTAGTTATTGATTATTGATTTTTGAATATTGTATATTAATTATTAGATTTATCCTTTATAAATAAAAGTGAAAATTAAAGTGAAAATTTAAGTGAAAATTTAAAAAAATTTCTGTCAATATTTAAAGAGTGCCATTTAACAGGGATTTTCACAGAGGCATTATCTATCATAATTAACCCTACCTTCTCTGCAAGTTTTTCATCTGAAAAATCTCAAAATCACTAACCTGCGGACATATGTTATTATTTTGTTATCTCTT
>MCBE01000290.1 GCA_001723845.1 Candidatus Altarchaeales archaeon WOR_SM1_SCG | reverse complement strand
AAAATCTCATGAAATCAATGCAACCGGCTCGTTAAATGTTTTGAATGCGTGTCTTGATTCAAATGTAAAAAAATTTATCAACGCTTCGTCTTCATCTGTTTACGGCAAGGCAATAACTTTGCCGTTTACGGAAGATTCTCCGAATTTGCCTGTTTCTCCCTACGGCGTTACAAAACTTGCCGTTGAACACTACTGCAGGGTGTTTCAGGAGGTTTACGGGCTTAAAACAATATCTCTCAGGTACTTTACGGTTTACGGTCCGAGAATGAGACCGGATTTAGCAATTTCAATTTTCACAAAGAAGGCGTTTAACAATGAACCACTCGTGATTTTCGGCAGCGGCGAAAAAACCCGTGATTTTACATACATTGATGATATAGTTGATGCTACAATCAAAGCAAGGGATAAAGGATACGGCGAGTACAATATCGGAAGCGGCAATCGTATAAGCATAAATAAATTGGCAGAAAATATAATTAAAATTACAAACAGCAGTTCAAAGATAATTCACACGGAACCGCAAAAAGGGGATGCAGAGCATACATGGGCTGATGTGAGTAAAGCAAAAAAAGAACTGGGCTGGCAGCCGACAATTGATATTAATGAAGGATTAAATAAATTTGCAGAATGGCAAAGGACACAATATTTTATTAAAACTCAAAAATAATAATTATAATTATATAAATAACAAAAATAAAATGAAAAATAAACGGATAGATTCAATACTGCAAAGTATTATAATCCGGGATAAAAATGGATAAAATTCATATTAGCAGTAAAATATCGGCGGTTCTGGGCATACTCCTCATTGCAGGGGGTTTATTATTAAATAAAAGTTTTATTGAACTGCTTTCACCTGATGGCGTAATAAATGCCCCGATTTACATGTATTTACTTTTTATATTGCGAGTAATAATGGTTATTTTAGGGTTGTTTCTTGTAATAAAGCGACCCTCTTACATTTTATACCATGATTCTCCTTTATACAAAGATATGCTTGAAGAAATTGATAAAGACTGTGATCAAGAAAAAAAAGAAGAGGAAGAAAGAAAAGAAGAATTCGCCGGAAAGTTTAAAAGCATAAATAAAATTCCTGTTTTAAGATGCTTCATAAAATGGATGTATAAAGAAGGTTGGTTGTATAGTGGGGGTTTAATTTTAGTTTTAATTCTTGGTTTTATCTTGAGATTGAATGGAATAGGAAATGATTGTTTCAAGGGTGACGAATTCCAGGTCATAGCTACTGCTTATGGTTATTTAGAAACAGGCACGTTCTATGAATGGAGCTGGTTGGTCCAGAGTATAGGAAGTGTTTATTATGACCGTGCATGGCTACACACATGGATGATTGCCCAATCATTTAGTCTATTTGGATTTTCTGAATGGTCCGCAAGGATTCCGTCTTTAATTTTTGGAACAATTTTAATTCCGTTAACTTATTATATGGGCAGAACTGCTGCAAGAAGTAAATTAATAGGACTGCTTCTTGCAGTCGCAGTAACATTGAATCCTTTTATGATTGACCTTTCAAGATGGGCAAGGATGTACATTATTTTTATCCCGTTATTTCTGCTCGGCAGTTACCTGTTATATCTTGGACTGGTAAACCACAGTTCATGGAAATTTAAAAAGATACCCCTCCTGAATAATTTTGTAACTTATCTTGATTTTGATTACAGGTATCTTATACCTGCATTAATTGTTCTTTATATAAGTTACCTCATTCACATAAACACGCTGTTATTAGGCGTCGGCGCATATATCTTTGTTCTGGCTTTGTTTTTTCACACTAAAGAAAAAAGGTTTTTATATCTTTTCGGGTTAATGACCGCAGGATTGTTATTTGCTTTCTTGTTCTGCCCTTCTATTTTTCATTCAGGTTTCATAACTATAAGAGAGCACCCTAACCTGATATACTACGCATTTCTTTTTACATTCAATCATCCTGTCAAAGAAATTTTTATAACTATTGCATCGTTGATTCTTCTTTACATTTTTTCATTAATCATCAGGTATAAAACATTTTTAAATTATTTCTTTAAAAATAAAATGATTTTATACTATTCTATATTATCCCTGTCCGTTCTCATATTTTTCATATTTTTTGCCGATCGTTATGCTGGTGCCAACTATATATCTAACATTATGATTATTGCATGGCTGCTTTTATTTTACTCTGTATTTTTTGTTATGTATTTAATTTTCAAAAAACAGAAAAAAACAGGTAAAATACTTTTATCAATTTTGATTGCTGCCGCTGTTGTTTATTCAGCATACGGCTATCTGGGATACTACGCAGATGAACACAGGTTTAGTGATTACAGGGTGGGTTATAAAGAAATTAATGAGAATTACCGGGAGGGGGATTTACTTATGGGGCAGTATTTAAGGACACACTATATGCATATTGAAAAAAAGATTATAATTATAGGTCTGAAAAACAACAAACAATATCCTTTTGAAACTTTTATGGAAAACATAGATAAATATGACAGGATATGGGTTACATGGGAAACAGAAAAAAGTTATCATCTAAACACTACAATTATAGAATATGTTGACGGGCATTTTGAGAAGATACACGGCGCAGGAGTGGATAATTCAAAAGTAGAGGTGTATTTTTTAGACAAGTCAAATAAAAATATTACAAAAGAACAATAATTATTGCAATAATTTGAAATTAATGATTCATGAATTAATAATAGTATCTGTATCCTAATATTTAAATATTTAAAATAATATTTAGTGAAATTTTAATATTTTCCGATGGCAAAAACAGAGGTTTCAATAGTAATTCCCGTGTTGAATGAAGAAAAGAATATTCCGATTTTATATCTGGAATTGAAAAAAGTAATGGATGCTCTTGATAAAAATTATGAGATAATTTTTATAGACGACGGCAGCACTGATAAAACATTTAACATTTTAAAAGAGTTACGGGAGAAGGATAAAAAAGTAAAGATTATAAAGTTCAGGAAGAATTTCGGGCAGACATCTGCAATACAAGCGGGATTTGATCACGCTAAAGGTGATGTTTTAATAATAACGGATGGTGATTTGCAAAATGATCCCGCGGATATTCCTAAATTATTGGAAAAACTTGATGAGGGGTTTGATGTTGTTAGCGGTTGGCGAGCTGATAGGAAAGATCCTTTTTTCACTAAGAAGATACCCTCCAAAATTTCAAACTGGCTGGCATCCGCACTTACCTGTGTGAAAATCCATGATTTTGGGTGTACTTTGAAAGCATATACAAGAGATTCCCTGGAGGATGTCAGGATATACGGGGAAATGCATCGCTACATCCCGGCATTAGTTGCGTGGAGTGGTTTTTCAGTCACAGAAATTAAAGTTAACCATCGCCCAAGAAAATACGGAAAAACAAAATACGGAATTAAAAGGTTGCTTAAAGGGTTTTTGGATTTAATTAACTTAAAATTCTGGATGGAATACTCAACCCGCCCATTGCATCTGTTCGGATTTTTAGGATTATGCTTGTTTTTTATGGGGTTTATTACCGGATTATACTTAACTATTATGAGACTTTTTTACGGTGTCTCCCTTTCGAACAGGCCTTTACTCCTTTTAGCAGTTCTTCTGGTTGTTTTAGGCATGCAGTTCATTATCTTTGGTTTTTTAGGTGAACTTATAGTCCGGGTTTATTACGACGAGAAAGATAGGAAAATTTATAAAATAAAGGAAATAATAGAATGAAGATTTTAATGCTGAATTATGAATTTCCCCCATTGGGAGGGGGGGCAAGTAATGCCACTAAATATATTTTGAAAGAATTTTCATTAAAACCGGATATAAAAGTTGATTTAGTTACTTCTTCTGCTGCAAAAGAAATGCAAGAAGAAAGATTCAGCGAAAACATAACAATATATAAACTGCCTGTTAACAAGAAAAATATACATTACTGGAGAAGTAATGAGATATTTCTTTATACTTTTAGCGCAATAAAATTAGTGAAAAAACTATTCAAAAAAAATAAATATGACTTGTGCCATGCTTTTTTTGGTATTCCGTGCGGTTTTATCGCTTACCTTTTCAGGAAGAATATACCATATATTGTTTCTTTGCGAGGTTCTGATGTCCCGGGATTTAATAAAAGGTTCTCCTTCCAGTATGTATTCTTAAAGCCGATTATTAGAATCGTATGGAGAAATGCGCGCTGTGTGATTGCCAACAGTAAGGGTTTGAAAAACCTGGCGCTTGAAACAAACCCGGAGCAGGATATAAAAATTATATATAACGGCATTGACATCAATGAATTCAAGCCCGCGGGAAAAAATGATGACACAATAAAAATCCTGTGCGTTTCCAGATTAATCAAGAGAAAGGGTATTGAATACCTGATAAAGTCGGTTCCTTTAATTTTAAATAAAACTAAATGTTTTAAAATAACAATAGTTGGTGAAGGAAACATGGAGCATGAACTTAAAAATTTAGCAAATAAATTGGATGTATCAAAATATATAGAATTCAGGGGTTATGTAAAGCACAATAAACTTCCTTCAATCTACTCAGATTCAAATATTTTTGTGCTTCCTTCACTAAATGAAGGAATGTCCAATACTGTTCTTGAGGCAATGGCGTCAGGACTTCCGATAATCACAACAGATACCGGGGGAACAAGAGAACTAATCAAAGATAACGGAATTATTGTGCCAATGGGTGATTCGGAAGCGATTGCTGATGCAATAATCCGGTTGATTAATGACTCAAAGTTAAGAGAAGGCATGGGTGAAAAATCAAGAGAGATTGCCGAGAACATGAGCTGGAAGAATGTTGCGGAAGAATATTTAAAAATTTATGAAAAAGTAATATGAAAATAAATAATTCAATAATATCATTTTTCTGGAATAATTTTGATTTTTTAGTAAGGTTTTGGTACTGCAAATTAGGGCCTATAAGTAGATTGATAAATAAGTTATTATTCTGGAAACTATACTCAAGCGATTTTGAAAGATTGGATAAGGTATTTGAAGACAATTTTGCTATTCTCAAGAAAAATAATGTATCCGTTGAAAGCAAAACTATTCTTGAAATCGGACCCGGAAATTCTTACATAATAGCGTATAATTTTTTAATGCACGGTGCTAAAAAAGTGATACTTGCAGATAAGTTTCCAAGGATAATTGAAACAAAAAAGCAAAAAGAATATTTTAAAAGAGAAATAGATTATATTTCAAGAAAGTATGGTAAAAAACCTTTTTTCCTCGGTAACGGTGAAATAGATGGAAGATACATAGAATTTATAAATAAAGACATTACAGAGACAGACATTAAAGATGTTGATTTAATATTCACGAACAGTGTTTTAGAGCATGTGAAAAACATAGAAGAAAATATAAAATATATGTCAAAGATTCTAAATAATAACGGATATGTATTACATAACATAGATTTAAGAGACCATTATAACTTCAACAAACCTTTCCTGTTTTATAAATACTCCGACCGGATATGGAATAATTTATTAACAAAGGAAGGCATATCATACACAAACCGGTTGAGATATGATGATTTCATTGGTTTATTCAAAAATGCGGGATTGGAAACAATCCATGAAAAAATAGAAAGATGTAAATTGAACCAAAAAAAATTGAGTTCAAAGTTCAAAAGTAAAAATAAAAGGGATTTGGAAATTACTAATTTAAGAATATTGTTGAAGAAAGCAAAGTGAGCTGGAGAAAACCATTAATATTTGCCGGATTGTATTTAACGGGAAGCAAAATCCCCGCATATTTAAAAGAAATTGAGAGAATTGAGAAACTTCCTCCTGAAGAGATAAAAAAATATCAGGATGAAAAATTAAAGAAAATATTACTGCATGCTTACAATAATGTTCCTTATTACCATAAAGTTCTTCCCAATGCAGGAGTAATAAGAAACGGAAAAGTCAATCTTGAAAACTTCAATAGAATCCCAATTCTTACAAAGGATATTATCAGAGAGGAGGGAAAAAATCTCTATTCAAGAGATTATAAAAAAAGAAAACCTTATGAAAATACTTCCGGCGGATCCACTGGAGAGCCCGTTAAGTTTATCCAGGATAAAATGTATTGGCAAATGAACATTGCAAATAAACTTTATTTCAATAGATTACTTGGCAAGGATATTGGAGAAAAAGAGATTAATTTATGGGGCTCTGAAAGAGATATTTTTAGGAATACCCTCTCACTTAAAGAAAAAATTACCAATTTTTTATACAATAGGGCTTTTTTGAATGCATATAAAATGGACAATATTAAATTAAAAAATTTTGTTTCAGAGATAAATAAAGTTAAGCCAGTATCAATGTGGGTTTATGTTGAAGCAATTGAAATCATTGCAGGATTTATTGAAGATAATAATTTAAAGACATACTCTCCTGAATTTATAATTGTCACTGCTGGAACTTTATTTCCCGAAATAAGAGAAAAAGTCGAAAAAGTTTTCAATTGTCCTGTTTACAATCAATATGGCTCAAGAGAAGTAGGGCCTATTGCAATTGAGTGTAAGTATAAACAAGGTTTACATTGTTTTCCATGGAGTCAAAAGTTAGAATTAATTGGTAGGGGCGATTTAAAAAATGTTATTGTAACTGATTTAACAAATTATTCCATGCCTTTGATAAGATATGCGATAGGGGATGTTGGAGATAGTTCAGATTCCCGGATTTGCAAATGTGGACGACACACATTGTTCTTAAAAGATATTAAAGGAAGAATTACTAATATTTTTATTAATAAAAAAGGAACTGCAATTTATGGCAGTTATTTCAGGCATGCTTTATTTGGGATTGAATGGGTGAAAAAATACCAGATAGTCCAGAAAGATTACAATTACATATTATACCGAGTAGTTAAATTCGGTGATGTTAAAAAAATTGAACTTGAAAAAATAAGTAAATTCGTTAAAAAAATAATGGGTGATGATTGTAAAGTTGAATTTGAATTTGTTGATGAAATTGAACCACTAAAAAGTGGAAAATATCTTTATACGATGAGCGAGGTGAAAAGATGAATGTTCCTGTATTGATGTATCATAGTGTTGGATTCCCAGATAAAGATTGGATACACTCTCATTTGACCAGTTCCCTAAGTGAATTTGAAAATCAAATTAAAACATTTAAAAGAGCGGGTTTTACAACAATAACTTTATTAGATCTTTATAAATACAGAACCCAAAATAAACAAATACCTAAAAAATCAATTGTCCTTACTTTTGATGATAGTTATCTTGATAACTGGATTTACGTTTACCCTGTTCTTAAAAGATATGGACTCAAAGGTACAATATTCGTTTCGCCGGAGTTTGTAGATCCTTCTAAAGAAGCAAGACCAAATCTTTTTTCCATAAAAAATAAATCACTAAAAGAAAAATCTAAATTAATGAAGTTGGGTTTCATTAACTGGAATGAAATGTGGATTATGGAAGAGGAGGGAGTGATGGATATACAGTCTCATACAATGACACACACTTTTTATCCCGTTTTCCCAAAAGTAATTGATTACAGGAAGCCATCAAGTTTCGGTAAATTTGATAAATATGTTTGGATGGATTGGAATAAATATCCAGATAAGAAATATGATTATTTTAATACGAATTTTCCAGACTCTTCAGGAGAGCCGGTTTACGAATTTAAAGAAGCAATTATCGCCAGAAAATTCTTTCCAGATTCAAGTAAATATGAAACAAAAGATGAACATGGAAAAATATTCAAAAATGAGAACATATATAACTTATTTTTAAAATTATCTAAAGAAAAAGTTGATTTATATATCGGAGTATCGGAAGCGACTAAACAAATGTTAATAAAAAATGCAAGAATTGATCATGAAAAAATAAAGGTTCTTTACAATTTTGTTGATTTAGAGAAGTTTAACCCTGAAAGTTTGGAAAAATATAATCGTGATATTGAAAGGGAAAAGTTGGGAATAAATAAAACTGATTTTGTTATTGGTTTTGTCGGGAGATTAAGCAAAGTTAAAGGATGTGAATATTTGATAAAATCCATTCCTTATATGGATATATCTAATTTTAAAGTGCTAATTGCAGGTGATGGATTAGAGAGAGAAAAATTAGAGAAATTAGTAAAAAATCTGAACATCAAAGATAAAATAATCTTTTTGGGTTATGTTAAAGACATTCTGAGTTTTTATAGAATGATTGATGTCTTGGTTTTTCCTTCTAAATTCGAATCTTTTGGCATATCTGTAATTGAGTCGCAATCTTGTTGTGTCCCTGTTGTTGCCTCTAATGTTGGGGCCCTAAATGAAATTATTAAGGATAATGAGAACGGATTATTATTTGAATTTGCAAATGAAAAAGATTTGGCTGAAAAAATTAGATTTATAGAGAAAGATAAAGAATTTGGTGCGAGATTAATTAAAAATGGGGTATGTAGTGTTAAAAAATATTCGTTAGAAAATTATTTAAACGCCCTGAATCTAATTTATAACTACATAAAAATGCCCAGAATACTCATTACAGGTTGCAATTGTTCAATTAACAAAGGATCTGCCGCTATGTTGATTAGCACTGTCACAGCAATAAAGAAATTCATCCCTAATGCAAAATTTGTTATGTTATCTAAATTCCCAGAGAATGATTATAAAGAATGTAGAAAGTACGGTATAAAGATGGTTGATTATAAAGCGTTAAGGTCAATAAACCCCTTGAGAATGCTTTTTTGTCTATTTCGGTGCATGATATGGTCTATACTGATAAAATATTTAAATTTTAATATTGCTATCTTGATAAAAGGAAAGGTCTTGCAAGAATACAAAAAATGCGACATATTAATTGATCTTAGCGGGGATGGTCTTAATCATGGTTTTGTTTGGTCTATTATCTCATTTGGTGGAATCTTATTAGCTATAATCATGGGAAAACCTGCATTAATCTACCCTCAATCCATAGGGCCCTTTACTCCATTATCAAAGTATCTAGCGAGATTCGCTCTCAATAAGGTAAATTTTATAACTGCAAGAGAAGAAATCACCAAAAACTATTTGAAAAAAATGGGTATTGATAGAGTACCAGTATATCTTGTCATTCAGTTTGTTCAGAATATCAAGAATCTTTTTACTTCTGACAATTATTATAGAACTTTTCTCTTTTGATATCCCCCAAGCATCACCACATGATATATCAGAATATTCCCCAGTTAGATCATCACAAAACAGACACGCTTTTGGAGTAAAAAACCTGGCAGAGAATAAACTCAAGAAATAACTAAAGGGATATAATAATCTCTTTTTATCTGTCTTGAATAATAATTTTCCAGGCCATCCTTCAACACGGTATCCAAATAATTTTATCTCTTCCTCCTTTATATTTAATTTTTTAAGAAGATAATCCAAATGATTGAGATTCATGTTATGGCCACAAAACAACCCTATCTTGTAGATATTATTTTCATTTAACTTATTCATTTTTATATAATTGTTCAATGCTT
>MCBE01000289.1 GCA_001723845.1 Candidatus Altarchaeales archaeon WOR_SM1_SCG | reverse complement strand
AAGAGCATAATCTATGAATTTCCCTGCTTTCATCTTTTTGAGTTTTTTATCAATTTTATTTCTCAACACCTTTTCATTCCTACTTTTTTCTGCTTTAGCCAACACCTTATTTTCTTCTTCCATATAATCCGCTACCCTTTGCATCAATTCTTTCCGTGATTTTCTTTCATCCGCAAACATTTCTGAGTTGAATATCAAAATGTATCGTCTTCCACTAATCACCCCCATATCCTCATAGTATGTCCTATCATCGTGTTTTTTGAAGCCCATTTTTGCCATCTGCTCATTCATATTCCCTTCATCAAGCACCTCAAAGCGTTCAATGTTTGCGCCTTTTATATTTTGGATTTGATTTTTATCCAATGCTGTGACATATGGCTGTTTTTGATCCTCCAAATGTTTAAGATTTTTATCAGAAACCATTCCTCTGTCAAAGACCAATACAACCTCATGATCGGCAAAATTAAATTGCATCTTCCACTTAACTGATAATCTCTTTATTGTTTTAACATCCGCTGTGTAGTCCCCAAGTATATCCCATGCAAATGGGTAACCCTTTGAATTTACAAGAAGCGAAAGGACAATTTTCTTTTTTCTAAATCCATTACTTTTAGTTATTCCCGGTTTTGCTAATTCACATTTTCTCCCCTCAAAATACGAATCAGTAAGGTCATAAAACACAATTCTCAGGCCATCCTTATCTTGTTCTTTCAAAGTTTTGTATAAATGGTTCTCTATATCTTGCTTTACATTTTCAATTTCATCAAGTTCCCTAAATATTCTTGACTTGTTTATCCGGGATTCATCTATGTTCAGTATAATGTTCAATGCAGTTTTTTTGAACCATCCCACCGCAGAAAGATAACTTCCAGTGTCTAAACAGCGATATATACTCAATATCTTTGCAATATCTGATGTCTGAACATCCTTATTTTCTGAGTACGGAAATATCTTTGAAAGTCCCCATTGCCCCCACAAGTGATTCAAAAATGCTGTATCAAGATAACGCCAATGCTCACCAAATATAATGTCCTCTGCATTAGTTACAATTATGTCTTTTTTCGCATTCATTAATTTCAAAAACCTCCTTAGTTGTTCGGCTGTTTCATCTGGTAAACTACCCAGGTATAATACTATTCTCTTTTCATTTTTCTTTGTTTTTTTATCCCAGTATGGTTCAGCAATGCTGTAATATGTATAAATTTTGCCCTTCTCGTTTCTCTTTGAATGAGATAATAGTTGTAATGTTTTCATTTTATATGTTCTTAGTTATATATTAAAAATAGATGTATATAAAAGTATTATTATAAAAAATCTGTTCTTAAAATTGGCAAAAATGAAAATCGCACATTATAACAGGAATACAAGAAACTATATGCTCAACAAGTATTTTTCAATTTATTATATTAAAAAGTTTAATTATTAATACCTAATCGTGGGAAAGATGGGTTTAATTAAATAAAAATAAAAATCCTGATTTAATTTCTAATTAACTGTATTGAAATCTAATTTTTAAAAATTAATTTTGAAGACAGATAATTTTTAATTTCAATTTAATTTTCAACCGCTTTCTTCATCTCCTCTATTTTTTTGGCAAGTCCTTCAATTTCGGGATTGTCTCCTAATTTAGTTCTTGCCTCGTCTATATCATAACTTATGAATGCGAGTTCGTTTGCAGCATCGGTTTTTTTGCCTTCGGCGACTAATTTTTCAGATTCATTTATTTTCCCGGTTATGCTTTCAACATAAATCTTCAGCCGGAGGTCATTGAAAAGCGGGGGTACTTTTCCTTCCGCTTTTACTGCGAATTTATCCGCTTCCTTTAGATTTTTCAGCGCATCATTGTATTTTTTATTTGCAAAGTCCTGCTTTGCAATTTTAAATATTGTTATCGCTGCTTTCGTGTCAACCTGCCTGTCAAGTTTTTCAATCTCGTCTGCGTCATCTATCCTGTTGAGTTTTGCATATTCCTTTGCCCTGTCAAGCGCGTACCTTGCAATCTTGTACTGCCCGTTTTTTAATGCGAATTTTACTACCTCAAGCGTCATTCGCTCCATTTCCTCAACCGCGCGCACTTCCTTTCCGGCGACAGTTATATTCTCTATTTTATTTCTTTTTGCATAATCCTTTGCAACATCTAATTGTTTAAAAGAGCCGATGTAGTTGCCTTTTTTCAGTATATCGTCAACCTTTTTCAAATGCCCCTTGAGCATGTTTTCGTTACCTGCCATTTTTAAATTAATTTAAAATTATATTATTTTTTATTAATAATTATCTTTTTAAATAAAATAAGTGTCAAATAATTGGATTCAAATCTTAAAGATTAATACAATAACATAATGAAATTTTTATTTTACCTGTCAGGCGAGCATCCTGACCTCCCGGGATCCGAAGTTGAGGCGGTACTTGCCGGCGAGGGAATTTGTTACAATGTTGAATACAGCAAGAAACGGTTGCTTATTGTTGATGCAAAGACAAAAAATTTTAATTTTATTACTCGCCTTGCCATGACAAAAATTGAAGCGGAGTTTGTTATTAAAAGCAATGATCTTTCAGAGGCTGCAAAAGCAATAAACAAGAAAATTTCAAATGATAATTATAAAAATTATAAAACATTTGCAGTAAGATGCACGCCCCTCGACAGCAAAAACTCCATGGAAATTGAAAAAGAATTAGGGGAAAAAATTAAAGAAAAGTCAAATCTTGATGTAAATTTAAAAACCCCGGGAATTACGGTCTCGTGTTTTACGGACTGCGATTTTTTTGCCGGGATTAAAATAAATACCTGCGGTAATAAACGATTCGATTCAAGAAAAGCACAGCATCGCCCCTACTTTTCCCCGGTTTCAATGCACCCGAAAATCGCCCGCGTTTTAGTAAATTTAGCAAGAATCAAAACAGGAGATACGGTTCTTGACCCGTTCTGCGGAACAGGAGGAATCTTAATCGAAGCGGGACTTATGGGAATGAAAATTACCGGGTCGGACATTGATGAAAGAATGGTTCGCGGCTGCAATGAGAACTTAAGATTTTACGGTCTCGACGGTGAAATACAAACAGGGGACGCACTGGAATTGAAAGACATAAAAACAGATGCAATCGTTACCGATCCGCCTTACGGGAGGTCTTCGTTTACGTCAAATAAAAATTTAATTGAATTTTATAACAATTTTTTGGATTCGGCAAAACAAATCTTAAAGAAAGGAAAATTCCTAATAATAGTCCTGCCCTGTGAATATAAATTAGATTTTAACGGTTTTGGGGTTTGTGAATTCCACGACGTCAGGATGCACAGGAGTTTAACACGGCGAATCTGGGTTCTTAAGAGGGAATAAATTAAAAATGAAATTTTTCATTCTTTCAGCAGAGCATTTATTTCACCGGGAGTTAAATTCCTGTACCGCCCCGATTGCAGCCCGTTAATTTTTATGTCACCGATCGCAATCCTTTTTAGGAAAACATCATAGCCCAGGGCAGACATCATTTTTCGCACTATCCTGTTTCTTCCCTCGTGTATCGTGATGTCAAAAATATCCTGCTTTATTCCGCTGATACCGGCAGGCCATGTTTTTTTACCATCCACGATTATCCCGTTTTCTAATTTTTTTATATCCGAATCTTTCAATTCCCCATCAATCTTTACCCTGTAGGTTTTTTCTATTTCGTATCTCGGGTGCATTATTTTATTTGCAAAATCGCCGTCATTCGTGAGAAGCAAAAGCCCGGACGTATCATTGTCTAATCTTCCGACCGGGAAAATACGTTCTTTAATGTTTATTATATCAAAAATCGTTTTCCGGTTCAGGGGGTCGTCAAAGGTTGTGATATAACCTGCCGGCTTATTAAAGAGAAGATAAATTCTTTTTTCTATTTTGATTTCAATGCCGTTAACCGTTATTTTATCCTTCTCAGGGTCTGCCTTTTCACCCAAATTTATCGCTTTATCATTTACTTTTACCAAGCCCTGCCGGATCAGTTCCTCTGCCTTTCTTCTTGCGCAGTATCCTGCATTTGAGATTATTTTTTGTACACGCACCTGCATTTTCTGCGATATAAATAGATTTTAAATTTAGTTTTTAATCTTTTTGATATTGTAATAAAAAATTACTTTGAAATTTAAATAATAATAATGTATATCAAACAAATCATAGACAAAAAAGCAGTAGATAAACTTTACAATGAAGGACACCTTTACGCTAAATACGGGGAATATATAAGAAAAGCACACGGCTTCAGGATATTTAAAATACCGATGAACGCCGGATTTACCTGCCCGAACTGGGACGGGAGGTTAAGTGATAAGGGATGCATTTACTGCCCCGACTTTGCACGGCAGTTCACATACGAGAGTTTCAGGAGAGTGATTGATAAAGACATAAAGGAGCAGGTAGCAGACCAGATGGAATACTACAAGAAGAAAAGCGGCGGGAAGAAAGGTCTGGTTTACATCGCCTTTGGAACAAATACTTATTACCCGGTTGATAAATTAAAGGAAATATTTGACGCCGCACTCCAGCACAGTGATGTTGTCGGCTTATCCATAGGAACCAGACCTGACTGTGTCCCTGATGAAGTTCTTGACCTTCTTGAAAGTTATGTAAAAGAGGGAAAGGAAATCTGGCTTGAAATCGGGCAGCAGACCGTTCATTATCATACGCTTGAAAACATAAACAGACAGCATGGGCTTGCAGAACTTATAAGGGTTGTTGACGAATCGCACAGGAGGGGAATAAAGGTTGTTGTTTTCATTATCCTTGGGCTTCCATACGAAACCCCGAACGAGATGATAGAAACCGCGAGAATAATATCCTCGCTCGGTGTTGATGCCGTAAAGTTATACCCTCTTGTCGTGATGAAGGGAACGCGTCTTGGTGAAGCATACCTGAAGGGAAACTACCGCCCGCTGGGGCTTACGGAATATGTGAATCTTTTGGCTGATTTCCTGGAGCATTTAAGCCCGTACGTTTTAGTGCAGCGGCTCTCAAAGGACTGCGGTCTTGAAATAAAACTCGCTCCTGGATGGAATACCTACCGGCTGGTTGTCGGACCGAGAGTTGAGAAGGAATTAAAGATGAGGGGGACTAAGCAGGGGAGTAAGTTTAGATTGGGGCTTGAGGTGGAGGAATTGGTGCCGCTGAATAAATAAAAAAAATAATTAAATTAAATTCATTTTTAAAAAATAACATAATTTTTAAATAATTGAAATTAAATTAAAAATACAGCAAAAATGGAAATTGAGGATTTACCGGGAATCGGACCGTCAACAGCGGAAAAGTTGAAAGAGGAGGGATATTTGAGTGTTGAAGCAATTGCAGCAGCATCAATCGGCGATTTAAAAGATGTCGGGATAGGCGAAGCGGCTGCGTTGAAACTGATAAAAGCGGCTCAAAAATCAGCAGATATTGGTTTTGTGACCGGGCTTGATGTCAAAGAAAGAAGAAAAAGTGTTGGTAAAATAACAACCTGCAGTGAAGAATTGAATAATCTTATTGGCGGCGGGGTTGAAACGCAGGCAATTACAGAGGTCTTTGGCGATTTTGGCAGCGGAAAAACACAAATTGCACACCAATTAGCAGTAACAGTTCAAATGCCGGAAAAAAAAGGAGGTCTTGGCGGTTCTGCCCTCTATATTGACACGGAAAACACCTTCCGTCCCGACAGGATTGAAAATATGGCAATTGCACTTGATCTTGACCCTGAAAAAATTTTAAAAAATATTCATGTGGCTCGCGCATATAATTCAGACCACCAGATGCTTCTTGCAGAGAAGGCATCAGAGATGGCAAAAGAGAAAAATATCAGGTTTGTTGCAGTTGATTCCTTAACCTCGCATTTCAGGGCAGAATACTCGGGCAGGGGAACACTTGCAACCCGGCAGCAAAAATTAAACAGGCACATGCACGCGCTTCAAAGAAAACTTGCCGATTTACATAATATTGCTGTTCTTGTTACAAATCAGGTGATGGCTAATCCTGCAATGATGTTCGGCGACCCAACAACACCAATCGGAGGGCATATTGTGGGACACACATCAACTTTCAGATTACGCTTGCGAAAGAGCAAAGGGAATAAGAGAATTGCACGACTAATTGATTCCCCGAATTTTCCTGAAGGCGAGTGCGTTTTTGAGGTTACGGGTGAAGGAATAAGGGACTGATTCCTGAAGTTTTTGGTCTATTTGGTCTATTGTTAAAGAATAATTTTTTAAATTAATCCTAATTAATTATTATAAATATAATTTATAAATTTATAAAAAATTTAACAAACAAAATTAACAAACAAAAAATGAAAAAGGTACTTATATATTTAAGCATGGAGAAATACGCAAGCCCGTTTGATTTGATTGAGGCGTATGATTCGGATGTTTCCGATCTAGTGGTTGTTCCCTACACGGGAGTTGATGTTGATGATGTTCCCGGTTTAATTAATGACACAATTTTTCCCCGCCACCCGAAAGACCTGGTAAATACAGCGGTCTTTATAGGCGGGCATGATGTTGTAAAGGGCGATGAGATGATGGATAAAGCCGTAGAGCAGATGTTTGACCCGTTCAAGATTTCAATTGTTGCCGATACCGACGGCTCAAATACAACTGCAACAGGAACGGTTGTGAAAATCAAGGAAGCGATTGAAAAGAAAGGCGAGTCATTGAAGGGTAAAAAGGCAATAATTTTTGCAGGAACAGGACCCGTGGGCTTGAGAATCGGTGCGCTTCTTGTTAAAGAAGGGGCGAAAGTCGCGGTCACATCAAGAGGAATAGACAGGGCAATGGCTGCTATTGAAAAGGTAAAAAAGGTCTATCATGCCGAATTAACGCCTTATGAAGTGAGAAGCGATGAGGCAACACTTAACGCATTAAAGGACTTCCAGCCGAATATTGTTGTCACAACAGGACCTCCTAAAATCTGCATCGTTAAAAGAGAAATCTGGGAGCAGTTTGACTGCATAGAAGTTATGGCAGATGTTAACGCTTACCCGCCTTACGGTGTTGAAGATGTTGATGCAAACGACAACAATGTGGAAATTAAAGGAACAGGAAAATTAGGTGTCGGTGCCTTGCGAATCGGAACAGTTAAGAATGATGTGCAGAAAAAAATTGTAGCAAAATTATTTGAGAAGAAAGGGCAGGTTATTGGATTGGAGGATATTTACGAGGCGGCGTTTGAATGAATTTGAATTTTGATAAAATTCTATGTGTATTTCCGCTCTGTGGAAATACGCACATTCTCGTCGGGAATTTCCGACATGCAAACGATAATGGTGTTGATATTGAAGGAACAGGGAAATTAGGGATTGGAGCGCTGCGAATCGGGACAGTGAAAAACGATGTGCAGAAAAAAATTGTTAAAAAATTATTTGAAAAGAAAGGGCAGGTGATTGGTCTTGAGGATATTTACGCAGCGGCGTTTGAATGAATTTGAAAAGATGCATTGAAGTTAAAATAAAATTCAACGGAAATATTAAAATTTGATTATTAAATCCATCGAATTTCCGTATGACGGATAAAAGAAGTTCCGCTGAAAGCGGAATTTGGGAAAAAGTCTTTGATTTTTCCTTTTATCCGTTTGTTATGTGAAGTTGACGAAGGGATGCCATCTAAAATTGTCCTTAGCGATAGAATGGCAACTCTGTCTTTTTCTTCATAAATAGAACTTTCAAGATACCCTTCTCTAATTCAATAATGATTTTTGAATCTGTAACTCCAGGGATGTCTATGGGCACTCCTTTACCCTCTTGTGGAATTATGCCCTCATCACTTCCACCACGAGTTACGAAATATCCGACATTTGCAAGTGTGTATTTTTCTTCGTTTTTCATTTTATTTTATTCTTCTTCAAGAGTATAAAGAGTTAATCTATCCTTTTCTCTGCAAACAGCCACTTTATTTTTTCCAACCTTTATAATCTCACATAAATTTTCTTTTAGTTTAGAGATGTCCACGGTCCCTTCTTCTCTTGGCATTTTTTTTTCCATTTTATTAATATTTAGTATTTTTCATTTAAAAATTAGATTTAAAAATTAAAAAACATTCAGATTCATGTTAGTTATTTGAAATAAAAGGTAACTAAATCGTCCCGAAGTCAATTTCCGATAACGGATGGCAGGTATCTGAAGTCCGAGTGAAGCGAGGATTTGGGCGTAGGCGTAAGCCGTAGCCAGATACCTGCTTGTTATGTGAATGTTGACGAAGGACGCCAAAATTAATCCAAATATTTTGTTTGAGTTTAAAAATAAAAAAATAAAAGAGAGAGGATATACCTCTCCCTGTCTTTCAACCACTGTTTCACGGGTTTTTATCTAACCTTCAAGCATCGCTATAAAGTCATCCATTACACTGATACTGCATCCGAATTTCTCATGTCCTTTGCCTAAACCAAGTATATCTATAATCTGACTGCAACTGCATCCCTGTGTGTCTTCTATTGTGTAGGATTTCTGCGGTCCTTTGCCTTTTCCTTTTGGTAGTTTAGTGTCAAAAATTCCATCATCATCAACTAAAGCAAATCTATTTACTCCAAGTCTCATTGTTGGGGCGTCTTCTGGAATTATTGTATCTGGGCAGTAATCAATATCGTCAGAAACTCCATCTTCATCATTATCAACACAAATTTCTTCTTCCGCTCCGAAAGAAGATATTGTGGGCTCAGAGGCAGCATGTTTATGTATAATAATCCAATCAACATAGAAACCTTGACCATCCGGATAGTCTGTATCAGTTAATAGTTGGACATACCCTGAAGACAGTATATTAGGTGTTGAAACGGTAACTATTTCTCCTAAGTACTCACCGATTAATATACTTTCTCCAATAGTAAACTTAGATGCGTTCCAAGAAGCTGACATGTATTTTGTGCCTACCTCGGAACATGTATTAATTCCTGCCCAATAAGAACAAACTTGCTGCTGCTGGCCCTCGTAATTATCACCTGTTCTGTGTGCCACACTATAACCACCACCCAAATCCCATGGCCAAATCGCAATGTTTCTGTCTTTTACAATTCCATAATAGTCATCCATATCATATGCCCCTCCATAACCCTCCGATACACCTATGCGTCGTATCATTCGTTCTATAATTATCTTATTTGCATTATCTAACTTATCCTTTGTGGAAATCCATGCAGGGTCTTCTTTGGGATCCACCACCTTTACAACGGTCCTTCCATCCACAACGGTTGTTGTTATCCATCCAGAATTCCCAAACTTATCCCATTTATCTAGATTATCAAAATCATCAAAGAATTCAAAAGTTGCAGTTCCATTACTCTTACTCCCAGCACTTGAGTTTCCATAACACACATAAATAGGTGTGTTTGTATTATTTCTCAGAAAGGAAACTTTTACCCAGATGCTTGAAATTTCTCCTGATGTGTTGCATTCCTCAACCCAGTAACTTAATTCATCGCCCGTGGAATTAACAAATCTTAAATCTTCGCAATTTGATTGTATTTTCCCATCGTTATACTCATCAGTTAAATTTGTTACCATTTTCAACTGGTAATCAGTTAAATCTCCTGCCACATTTGAAATGTTAATTTCCTGTTGATACTGCCATCCATCCGGACAATAGAATTCTGCACTCACGACCCCACTTAACCCAAAAATCAACCCCAAAATTATAAATCCATACATAAAACTCCTCCCTAAATTTTCATTCAATGGTCCAAAACCCTTATCCGCTCTCTCATGGACATCGGCGGAACAACTATTTTTGTTTTTCATTTTTTGTTTAATTTTATTTATTTTGATTTGGAGTTAATAAATGTTTAAATTCTAAAAGCGTCCGTAGTCAATTTCATATAACAATTTATATCCGAACTTGTTCGGATAACCCTTTGATTCTGGCGGAAGATCCGAACTGGTTCGGATAACCGACCATATATGAATTGGCTGTAAACATCAGACGAATCATTGAATTTTGAATTTATTAAATATATTTACATCAAAACTTATTAAACCATTAAATTCCAGAATAAAAATAAATAAAAATTCACAGTTTCAAATTATCCAACGGACTTTTAATTTTCCTCAAGTTTTTATTGCTTACATGAGTGTATATTTCAGTTGTCTTTGAACTCTGGTGACCTAATAACTCCCGGATATATTTCAACCGGGATACATCATACTTAATTGATTAAATTCAAATAAAATTTAAACAAAATTCTATGTGTATTGGAGCGTTTCCGAGTCATACGAGGAAATATAGCGAGCGATAGCGAAGCATATAGCGTAAATACGCAGGCGTTCGTCGGGAGCCACCCGACAAGGGCAGGTGATTGGTCTTGAGGATATTTACCTCAAATTAAACAACATAAAACCACTATGTTGAGGGTGAATCTAACTATTTCCGTAGTAATCTAAATAATTCTCAACCCCCCGAAATCCAATTTATCTTTTAATTTTCCTGTGAGTTCTCTTACGAGTTCCTCTGAACTTTTGTTCCCGATGTTTTTGTGGTCGTAGTTGCTGCATCATCTTTTTTTGTTAATTTACTTCTTGATACAACCTGCTTTAACATCCTTAACCTCGCTAACTCCTCATTTATTGTCCTATCCACAATTAACTGCCAGAATACTGGCTTTACATCCTTGAACTCTTCTGTCAAGTCATCCGGGATCTTAACAATAACTTCAGCCATTTTTGGGTTATACGAAAAAATATTTGAACAAAGTGAAATTATTTTGGTTTATTCATAATTATAAATAGAGTATTAAATATTAACCCAATCCCCTATCAACCCCCAACACCTCACTCTCCCGAATCTAAACCCCGAACTTCTAAATCCCCCTGAAATTCAATTTATTCTTTAATTTTCATTTTTTAATTTTCATTCTTCAATACAAATTCACCTTTACTTTTTCGCGCGCATCAATCCCCTCTAAATTTTCGGGAACAATGATAAACCCCTGCGTTTTCACAAGAGACGATATAAGTCCCGATCCTCCCGAGCGAACGGGTTCTGCAAAAAATTCATCATTAATTTTTTCAACCCTGACCCTTACAAAATCCATTCTTCCCATCCCGGAGGGTATTTTTCTTTTGAGAGTGCATTCAATAACGCCGTGGGGATTTTTAATTTTTGCACCTTGCATTTTCTGCATCGCGGGAACGACAAACATTTCATAAGCGGCAAAAACCGCGGCAGGGTTTCCCGGGAGCATGAAAATAATTTTATTATTAATTACTCCGAAACCGGTTGGCATCCCGGGGCGCATTGAAATCCCGTGAACCAGTATCTCGCCAAGCTCAGCGACGATTCCAGGTACAAAATCACGCTCTCCTGCGGAAGTCCCGCCGGTTACAAGAATTAAATCGCAATTTGAATTTACCGATTCCGAAATTTTTTCCTTTATCAGTTCGTAATCATCCTTTAGGGTATATTTTTTCCCGACGGTTCCGTTATACTTTGAAACAAGGCTGATGAGCATAAATAAATTAGAATTAAAAATTTTCCCCCCTTCCAGTTTTTCCCCGGGGCTGATTAATTCATCGCCCGTACAGATCACCGCAACAGAGGGCTTTTTGTAAACCCGCACCTTTGCCATACCAAAAGACGCCATCATCCCGATATCCTGCGGAGTTACTGCCGCTCCTCTTTCAAGCAGAATTTCCCCCTTCTTTATATCCTCGCCCCTGGAAGAAACATTTTTTCCCGGAGATAATGGTTTTACGATTTCAATTTTATTGTTTGATTCTTTCGTATATTCAAACATCACAACGCTGTTTGCACCCGCGGGAATTTGCGTTCCTGTCATGATCTTAACCGCATCAAAATCATTAACTTCGATCCCTGGAACTTTACCTATGGGAACACTTCCCGCGACCTTAAAATGCAGAGGATTTGCCTGCGATGCACCGAAAGTGTTTTCCGCGCGAACGGCATAGCCGTCAACTGCCGAGCGGTCAAAATGCGGGATGTCAAACGGGGCAGCGATATCTTCTGCAAGAATCCTGTTTAATGAATCATTAATTTCAACTTCCCCGGTTTTTAATATTTTAACCTTTCCAAGAAGCATATCCAGTGCATCATTTACCTGCGTTCTCTCGTAAAAGCCCTTTTTTCTTACATCCATATTGATTAGTAGTTGGGGATTAGGGGTTAGTAGTTAGGGATTAGTGGTTAGTGTTTGGGATTGGTTGTTAGTAGTTAGGGTATTGAACTAATCCCTGACACCCAATCCCTAACCTCTGATCCCTAGCCCCTAACAATAATAATTTCTTATTAATTCATCACACTCCAGTACCTCGGAATCAGAGGGTTCGACAGAAGCTGCCATCCCCTTGTAAAAACAGGAGCCGGTGTTAAATGTATTTTCACTCACAACAGCATTTGCCCAGGGTCCTCTCGGTATAAAAATCTCTCCTTTTCGCATTGCATCATCAGGGGATGCAAAAACAACAACACTTCCCGTTTCTGTCGCAACCTTTATCTTTTCAGGTTTCCCGATTTCTTTAAAGTCATCAGGATTCAGGCGGCATCTTCCGCATTCTTCTTTATACGCGGGAGTCATTTTATCGCCTCCTTTCGTGACTATTCCCTGCACGATTGTTGAGCCGGTGTTTAATGTTACTTTCATTTTTAATTAATTTTTTAATTATTTTTAAATCACCCCGAATATCTTAAAATACAAACCCAGAATTGCTAAAAATGTCATGATCTGGAGCGCCCACTGCATATTTATTCTTTTATCCAGTGATTTTATTTCGGATATAAGTTCTGTTTTCATGGAATCAATCCTTGCATTCACTGAATTAAATCGCTCATTCGTCAAATCCCTTAAACCGTCAATCTTTCCCTCAAGTGTTGCATTCTCTTTTTCTATTGAATAGACCTTATCCCTCACCACCTTAAAGTCAGAGGTATCCCTCCACGATTCTAATTTATCTATTCTTTTTTTCAGTGTCTTGAATTCATCAACAGTAATGTATGCGTTTGCCATGTTAAATTAAATAGATATTAGATGATGTTCTTTATAAATTCTTTTAAATTTTAATTTAATTTAAATATTTGTCGGATTGCTCAAATAATGCATATCAACGCCGTAGTTATCAAAATTTGTCGTGTAGTATTTGAAATCCTCTTTCACATCTTTTAGCATCTCTTTTTCAACATCTTCATCAACATGCCGGTCAACCCAGAAAGTCCTTCCGGAATTAACCTTTTTGATAATCCCGTTAACAACTATCACCTCACCACCTTTTATGGTATATGCGGCTCTTGAAAATTTCTCTTCAATTTTTTTGTAATCACTTGAATCAAAGTCACCCTGGTTAATGTCATAGATTGTCACATCGCCGTCAGCACCTTCGCCGAGATGTCCTTTCCTGTGCAAAAGACCGATCGTGCGAGCAGGTGTTGCTCGCGTGACGGTTGCAATATCGTAAAGCGACAATTCCCTGTCAGTTGAGGTTATCCTTGTTCGCTCAACACCTAATTTATGTATTATTTCCGCGGTATCAGCACGGGCTTTTGAACTCATGAGCCATGCAATAAGTTTCGGGTATTTTGAGAAAGGTCCGCCGTTCGGGTGGTCGGTTGTCATTATAACCTTGTTGAGGTCGTCAACATAAAGTGCCAGTTCAAGACCGATTGCCCACTGGATGCAGTGTATCGGTTTTGTGGTAAGGTACTCAAACGGTATCACGCCTGAGCCGCATTCAACCTCTATATCCTTGTTTGACCATTTACCGCCTGTCAGTTTATGAATGTAGTGGATTGCAGGACCGTCCCCCGTCATGACCGTTGCGTTTCCGAACGGAACAGCACCGAGGTCAAGAACAACATGGTCGTTTGCATTCAGGTAGTCGGTTATGCTTTTACTTCCCGATGCGAAATCCGCCCAGCCCGTGCCTTCAAAGGAGTTGAACTGGGCGTGAGCAAGATAAAGATTTTGCTTTCTCCCGCTGCCGTTATTTGGTGAATTAACTTTAATATTTTCTACAATTTTCAGTGAATCCCTTGTTATCTCATGATTCCCCGGCTTTCCGAGGTTGTTTGCATGCAGATGAATTGACATCGGGAGTTCAAGCATCTCATTCACCCTGCAAAGCCCTTCTATTATCTCCCTTGAACTTATGTCAAAGTTATCAATCTTCTCGTCAAGGCTTCCCACATTTTTACCCCACTTCCAATTTTCAACGCCCGCAGGGTTCACAATCTTTATCCCGCAGCCCTTGTTTCGCCTCATAAGCCATGCAACATACGCCGCACACTTGTCAAGGTCTCCTTCCTTTAAGTACTTCATAACAAACCAGTTATTTCCATACACCTGGTACGCACCTTTATCAATTATCGGGATATGAAGCATTTCCTCGTGCGTGTGCAGTGCTTCAAGCGGGGGCATTGCGGCTTCCATTACCGTTGTGTAGCCCAGGGCAGCATACTCATAGCCCGTTAAAGCAACAGTGGGAACCGTTTCTCCTGTTCCCGAACGGGTTATGTCTGTCTTTGCAACGGCATGTCTCCTGCTGTCCTCGGGTCTCATTATCCTCCCTGTATTTACCTTTGCCCCCGCAATATGCGAATGAGAATCAACACCTCCGGGCATTACAGTTTTACCGCGAGCATCAATCACCTTTGCATTTGACTCATCAGTTTCTTTTACGACTTTACCGTCTTCTATGAAAATATCTGTTACATCACCGTTTATTCCGTTTACGGGGTCATACACAAATCCGTTTTTTATGATAAGAGAGGGCATTTTTTGAATTAATAATTTTTGAATAATTTTGTTTATTTTGAATTTTATAATTAATTTTTTGGATTTTTATGATTTAGTTTTACTCAGGTTCACAATAGCATTTGCCAATTCTCTAATAGCATTTCTAAAGTCCTCCCTGTCCTGCTCTGATTTCTCTAAAATTTTCTCTGTATTTTCTGCCACTCGCTCAATGCCCTGAATTGCAGTCGCGATGTCTCTGGAAATCTTACCGTAATCATTTCTCAGATTCACAAAACTTTCCTTTGTCTCGTTTCTGAACATATTAATACTATCGCCCACTGATTCAACCTTACCTCCCACATCTTCAACCTTATTACCTACCGCTTCAACCTTACTCCCCACATCTTCAACCTTATTACCTACCGCTTCAACCTTACTTCCCACATTTTCAACCTTATTACCTACCGCTTCAACCTTACTCCCCACATTTTCAACCTTATTACCTACCGCTTCAACCTTACTCCCCACATCCTCAACTTTACTATCCACTGCTTTTAAGTATTGGATTGCTGCACCAACCCTTTCGCCAAATTCCTCCTCAAGCCGCCCGTATTTTATTTCAAAGTATTCAAATTCACCGGTTGCTTTTTCGTAATCCTCGGAAATATCTTTTACATCAATAAAATCCTTTTTAATTTTAATTTTTTTTATAAATTCCTCAATTGTCTCTTTTTCACCTTCCGCAACAACCAGTACATTTCCATCCCTAAGATTCTCTACAAATCCTTTTACACCTATATCCTGTGCTATTTTCTGAACAACATCTCTGTAGCCGACTTTCTGCACTTCTCCTTTTGCTGTTATTGATACTCTGGTTTTCATTGAATATTTTTATTTTAATTTTTTCATTTAACAACAACAATCGCATCCACAGGGCATACCTTCATGCACATCCCGCAGCCGATGCACTGATCTTTATTTAAAACCGCGGCAATCCCACCCTCAACACATATCACTTCTTCATTGTTCTGCGGTTTTCCCGACCCCGTCTCCGGGATTTTTGCATTTATCGGGCATTGTATAACGCAGTTGCCGCATCCCCTGCACCTTTCAGCATAAATTGTTATTTCAGGCATTTTTATGAATGTTTTTATTGTTTTTAATATTTTTCACATTTAATTTCAAAATAATTCGGCGGATGATCGCAGCTCGGGCACTTCTCAGGCGGCTCTTCTCCCTCGTGAACATAGCCGCATTTCCTGCATAACCACTGCACCTTATCCTTTTTCTTGAAAACTGTTTTGTTCTCAACTTCATTCAACAGTTTTTTGTATCTTTCTTCATGATGTTTTTCTACTTCTGCAATTGAACGAAGCCGTCTTGCTATATCTTTATGCCCTTCGCGCTCCGCCTCATCTGCAAAACCGGGGTACATTGAAGTATGCTCGTAATTTTCCCCTTCAATTGCCGACTTCAGGTTTTCAACGGTACTTCCGAGAGCAACAGGTCCTGAAACCGTAAGAGTTATCTCTTCATTATTAACCCCCAGGTTACCGAGCAGCCGGTACAACCATTTAGCGTGCTCGCGCTCATTTTCCGCTGTCAATAAAAAAAGTTCCGAAATCTGTTCATATCCCTCCTTCTTAGCGGTCTTTGCATACATTGCATATCTATTCCTTGCTTGAGACTCGCCTATGAAGGCAGCCATCAAATTTTCCTTTGTTGCCATTTTTAATTTTAATATAATTTATTATTAAATTAAATTTTTATTTTTTATTCCTTTATTGTTTAACCTGCTTTATTTTCTCAAGCAATTGTTTTAATGTATCAGCATCCGACTTTGTGAAATCAAACGGAGGATCTGTGAATTTGTTAACTCTCAAAGGCACATGGTCCATCCTGTAAAATGTTCCTTCAGATTCCATTCCCGCAATCACACCGGGAAGCACGACATCACTGAGCATTGTTGTCGGGCATGGTGCAATATCAATGCTTATAACAGGAATCTTTGCCAGCCACTCAACGCTTTTCTTTGCCTGGTGGGATGCTAAATCCGCGCAGTTAACAAGCAGCGCGTCCATTTCGTGTCTTGCAAGCATATCGGCATTTGTAAACTCACCGGGAGAGTAAATAGGATAGCCCCGGGAAAAATTAACCGCGTAGGGGTAGCCGGTTGTGTAGGACATTACCTGGACAAACCCCGCGACATTGCAGTGACCCATATCTATTCCCATAATGAATTTTGTATGGTCGTTTAATTCCTGAACCATGCGCATTAATGCTCCGGTGTTGTGATTCTTTCCGGGGGAACTTGCAAGCCCCAGCCCGAAGCAGATTGCACCGAATTTCGCATCCTTTAATGTACTTAAAAATTCGTCAAATGTTTCCCTTGTGATTCCAATATCTTCCAGCGCGCCGTCATCTGTTTCTTTGCCTTTGAGTGCCGCTCTTGTTACTGCTATTAACTCGTAATCCTTGCCCGGATTCAGCATTACATGAAGGTCTGCCATCTCCGCGGTCTTTGTCTTTCTCGGGTCAACAACCACCAATTTCCTGCCTCTCCTGCCCTGTTTTGTGAATTTACCTCTTGGAAATATCGCGTAATGCGACATATGCCGTGGATGTGAAGACATCGGGTTCGTGCCCCAGTAAACTGCAAGATCAGCACGGTTCTTTGTTTCACCAAGGGTTCCCGTGACCATGCCCGACTGCTGAAGTCCCAATCCCGTGGGGCAGTGGCACTGTGAAAATGAACCGTCAATTGACGCACCGAGGTAATCCGCAATTTTTATGCCTTCATGATATGCCTCGCATATCGTTTCCGTTCCCATGAAAACGCCCGGGTTTTTTGCATTCACAAGGATTTCTGCTGCTCTTTCAAGTGCCGTGTTCCAGTCGGTATCCTGTAATTTACCGTTTATTTTAATTTGCGGGTTTTTTATCCTGTGCGAACTTACCAATTCCTGGAATTTTGCATTGCCCATAACGCATGCGTTCTGCGTATATATCTCATTTTTCCTTACCTCAACTTTAATGTCATCGCAGGTGCAGCCGCATACCGGACACATTACATTTTCGTGCATTTTTATCTATATTATCTATATTAATTATTATATAATTAATATTAGAATCAAATATTATTAATTAAACATGATTAAATATGATTTATTAATTATTAATTTATCTGCTCTCAGATCCATGTCAATCTTATGCTTCACTTCGTTCGCGATATCTCTTCGTATGACTCAGAGACGCGGTAAGTATCCCGATTTCATAAAGTATTATCATAGGGATTGCAAGCATTATCTGTGTTATAAACGTAGGGTCTGTCATAAAAGCACCGAGAATAAAACATATAACGATTGCATACCTTCTTTTCTCACTTAAGAGTTTTGGCGATAAAATACCGAATTTTGAAAAAATTGCAGTTATTAGAGGCCACTGGAATATTATTCCCATTATAAGCATCATCATAACGACAAAGGATATTAATTCACTCAGCTTGAACAGTGATACTGCAACGGGTGCTGAAAATGCCATGAAAAACTGCATCATTATCGGGAGAAGCACGATATAAGTGAATAACGCGCCTCCCGTGAACAATATGTATGATACGGGTAAAATTAAAATAAAAATTTTCTTTTCTCTCCTGTAAAGTGCAGGGGATACGAATGAAAATAATTGATATATTATTATCGGGATTGAAAGGTAAATCCCCATGAATATCGAAACCTTAAACAATGTTATAACGCCTTCCATCGGGCTTGTGACAATAACATTCCCGCTTTCAATCCCGCTGCATGCGCACGCACCGGTTGTATTATTCCCGGTATCCTCAGGAGTTATCATATATTTCCCGATGAGGTCGTCTTCCATTTTGTTTATGACATCATCCGAAAAGGGAAATGAGACGGCTGAGCATATAAAAACCGCAATTATGCAGATAATCACCTTCATTCGCAGTTCTTCCAGATGCTCTATTAATGATTGTTTTTTGGAATTTTCTGTCATGTTAAATTTTAAATTTAATTGAAATTAGATAATTTATAATATTATTTTCAGCGTTATGTCATAATTGATATAATGAAAAATACTAAATAAAGTTCCTTTTTATTTATAAAGAATAAATGTATATTATTAATTGTTAATAATTATTAACTATTATTAATTTATTAGATTAAATTTTTCAAATATAAGTTCAATACAACTAAAAATGGATAAAAAAGTAAATGAATCAGGACTGACGAGACGGGACTTCTTAAAATTGAGCGGTGCAACGGTCGCAGGAGCCGCCGCTGCCGGAACTGTCCAGGGAGCAGGTGTTAAGGTTAAAAGTGCAGGCACCTCGACCGGAATAGAAGGAACAAAGGTATATTCGGTATGCCAGTACTGTGCCGTCGGCTGCGGATTGATTTATTATGTCAAAGACGGTAAGGTTGTGCATGTTGAAGGCGATCCTGAAAACCCGATAAATAACGGGAGTTTATGCAGTAAGGGAACTGCGCACATACAGTTGATAAACAATGACCTGCGAATAAAAAAGCCGATGAAAAGAACAGGGAACGGCAGCTGGCAGGAAATTACCTGGAATGAAGCGATAAACACGATTGCCGATGAAATCGCAAAAGTTAAAGAAAATAACGGACCTGATGCACTTGCTTTTATGGGAAGTGCCGCGGTATTAAATGAAGAAGTATATTCATTTCAAAAGCTTGCAAGACTTCTCGGAACAAACAACATTGAGCATCAGGCAAGAGAATGTCATGCGTCAACCGTTGCAGCACTTGTGAACAGTTTCGGCTTTGGAGCGATGACAAACCACTGGACAGACATGCAGAATACAACCTGTGCTTTTATAATCGGCTCAAACACCGTGGAATGTCACCCTGTAGCAATGCAGCATGTCATGGCGGCAAGGGACAACAACGGTGCAAAAATCATCTGCGCAGACCCGCGGCTCACGAAAACCGCGGCAAAAGCAGACCTTTTTATGCAGCACCGCCCGGGAACAGACATCGCCCTGATAAGTGCAATGATTAAATATGTTATTGACAACAAGAAATATGATGAAAAATTCCTGATGGAGAGAACCGTTGCCCCGTTCATTGTTGACCGGGAAAAACATAACGCAGGAGATTATAAAAATGCGTTTGTCCTGGAAACAGAAAAAGTGCAGGAAACAGAAAAAGTGCAGGAACAGCAGATTGATGAAGAAGGAAACCCCGTACTGGACAATGACGGAAATCCTATAATGGTTGATAAGGAAGTTCCAAAAGTTGACGATGATGGAAATCCTGTATATAAGGAAGTTCCGGTAAGCGGAAAATACAAAAAAGCAGACAGTTTGGAAGGGCATCCTGACACCGCGTTCAATATCTTAAAAGAAACGGTTGCACGATACACCTTTGCTGAAGCCGAAAAGATAACGTGGGTTCCCGCAGCAAAGCTTGAGGAAGCCGCGAAAATGTTCAGCGACGCAAGCCAGGGAACAAGGGTTGTGAACGGCACGACGATAAAGAATTGTGCAACGATTTTGTATTCGATGGGCGCAACGCAGCATACCGTTGGTGTTCAATACATAAGAAATTATGCAACATTACAGCTTTTGCTTGGTAATGCGGGACGCCCCGGCGGGGGAATCAATGCAATGCGAGGGCATAACAACGTGCAGGGTTCAACCGATATGTGTGCTTTAGCCCATATCTGGCCGGGTTATATTAATGTGAGAAATAAAGGTCAGGACTGGAAGAGCTTTTTCAAAAGCTGCAGCGGCAGTTGGACGGGTGAAGGACCGGAACCGGATTATGACGAATTCGTAGCTGACATAACAACTCCCGTATCCGACCCGATGAAAGGGAAATGGATGCAGTACAACAGCTGGTGCAGCAGGAAGAGGGGAATGTTAGCAATACTGAATTACTGGAACATCAGGGAAGACCAGATGGCACAGGGCATTGGTTTAAGTATTATCCCGATGTTTAGGGCTATGAAAGAGGGAACCGTTAAAGCATTCTGGGCGCTCGGAGAGAACCCGATGGTTGCGAATCCCAACCTGAATGACACGAAAGCGGGCTTAAAGAATCTTGATGTTTTAATTGTCTCGGATTTGTTTGAGCCGGAAACTGCTGCTGTTGAAAGAAAAGAAGGCTCAATAACGATACTTCTCCCTGCCTGCACGTTTGCAGAAAAGGCAGGCTCCCAGACAAACTCTCCGAGGGTTGTGCAGTGGTGCTACCAGGCAGTTGACCCGATGTATGAATGCAAATCCGATCTGGAGGTTGTGCTGAGGGTTGCCAAGAAATTATCTGATAATGGTGCTTTACTGCATGATGAAAACATACCCGGGAGTTCATGGGATAAGGCATGGGCAAGATACGGGTTTAACCCGGATACAGACCCTGATACAAATACTATGAAATGGGAGGAAATGGAAAAAGTTGCAATAGGGGTCTATAAAGAAATGGATCTTTGCAACCGCCTCTATAGGGGACAGTATGACTGGAATACGGGTGAAGTTCTTGCAAAGAGAAGAGGAACCGAACCCGGAGGTTTGGGAACTACTTATCCTGACTGGGGCTGGTGCTGGCCCGTAAACCAGAGAATTTTATACCACAATGAGAACCAGGACGGTCAGGGCGGTCCGGGAGGTAGTAATTTTGATTTTATAACGACTGAGAAGAAGGGATTGATTTACGCACCAAGAGTTGCAGACGGTCCTATTCCGACGCACAAGGAACCTGCCGAAACCCCGATGCCTGAATTAAATTCAAATTACCCGAGATACAAAGGCGTCCAGGAATTGATTGATAGCGGATACAACATTATCGGGGATAAAAGCGCGTACCCGATTGTTTTAACGACGCACCGGCTGCTTGAACATCACTTAGCCGGACAGAAAACAAGAAATCTTCCATGGCTTTGCGAGCTTGAGCCGGAGCCTTACTGCGCGATGAGTAAAACGCTTGCAGATAAGCTCGGCGTTAAGAACGGCGATAAGGTAAAGGTCACGTCCGCCCGCCATACGGAAGGAATAATAATTCCCGCGAGAGTTGACGGCAGGATGGACGGCTGGACTGATGTTAATAAACAGGTCGTATCAATACCATGGCACTGGGGGTTCATGGGATTATGCACGGGACCGAGTGCAAACTTGCTTACGGTTGATGCCCGCGATCCGAATGCGAACATACCTGAATATAAAGCCTGCCTGTGCAATGTAGAGAGAGCATAGGTATTGTAAATTTAAAATAAATTTAAAATAAATATTTTAATTATAAAATTTCAATAAAATTACAAAAATACAAAAAATAATTTTAAAAATGAAAGCCAAATTAATTGACTTAACGAGGTGTACCGAATGCAGGTCATGTATTACGGCGTGTGAGAACTGGAATAAGTTAGAACCGCATACTA
Source organism: Candidatus Altarchaeales archaeon WOR_SM1_SCG (assembly GCA_001723845.1). GTDB lineage: Archaea > Altiarchaeota > Altiarchaeia > IMC4 > WOR-SM1-SCG > WOR-SM1-SCG. The sequence goes on along the minus strand of MCBE01000289.1, from coordinate 15,010 downwards.
TCGGCAAGTCGGCAAGTGAAATAAAGGCATCCTATGAGGCAAGCAACGGTGCATGGGAGTTAAGCAAAGAAGATTGGACTGTTGTAACACTGGACCCGAATAACCCAAGAAACTTTTACAAAAAACAGTGCATGCACTGCGACGATCCGATGTGCGTGAAGAACTGTCCTGCAAATGCAATAACAAAATATGACAACGGTGCGGTTGTTGTTGACCCTGAAAAGTGCGAAGGCGTAAGATTATGCGTGGAAGCATGCCCTTTTGGAGTTCCGGTATTTGATGAATCTGAAGGAGTCGTTAAGAAATGCACCCTCTGCTATGACAGGATAACCCAGAATCCGGGACTTGAGCCGGCGTGCGTTAAAGCATGCCCTTCAAAAGCAGTAACGTTCGGTGAGAGAGATGCGCTGATCGGTAAAGCAAAAGCAAACCCGAATATTAAATATATTTACGGCGGCGGCGAGGAGTATGATTCCTCGGTGATTTATGCATCGGCAGTGCCTTTTGACCAGATCGGCTTTGAAAAGGCACAGATTCACGGGATTCCGAATCTGCTGGAAAAAATAGTAAATCCTCTCGGCGCTGCTGCAGTCGTCGGAGGAGTTGCAATTGCAGCAATGCACGCACTTAAAAAGCGTGAAAATGAAGTTAAAAAATCAGGAGGTAAAAAATAAATAAAAAATTTAAAAATGAATACTGAAAAAATGTTATTATGGGCTTTGGCAATATGCGTGGGAATTGTGACAATATTAAGTGTGCCTAAATATATACTCGGCGGAGATGCGTTTATGCCGCTTGCAATTCAAATATTTTCGTTCCTGCTTGGGGCAGCGTTTGTACTCTATTTGCTAATTGCATTTATGAACAAGTCATGGAGCAAATATTCCGGTTCGGGAGCGATTGCGTTCTGGGCAGGCATAATTGCAGTCGGATTGCTGTGTCTTACCGGGCTTCTTATACTTATGGCAACACTTGGTATGCACTTGCCGCAGTGGCTTGCACAGAGCGTGGTTCCTTTAAGGGCATTAACGTTCTGGGTGGTTATTGCGGTAGGAATCATCCTGCTTTCCCTTATGCTTTTCCCGAAAAAAAGCACTGCATGAAACGCATGAACCATAAGTAATTAAATTGGTAAGTTGCGGCGGTCAGAAAAATTGATTTTAAAATTTAATTTGAGCGCTGCAATTTTATTATTTTATTATTTTTACAATTTCATATTATTTTAAAGAATAAATCTAATATAAATCATTATGGCACCTATACCTCTACTCATGGGACTTCCCGGTCACACCGAATGGCTAATAATTTTACTTATAATTCTTTTACTGTTCGGCGGGAAAAAACTCCCGGAACTTGCAAGAAGCATCGGAAAAGCAGTCACGGAGTTTAAAGGCGGGCTTAAGGATGTTGAAAAAGAAGTAAAGGAAGAAATGGATGATTCCGGGAAGGAAGATAAATCCAAATCCTGAAATTAAAAGTCACATCTTAATTTTTATATTAATTTCCTTTATTTATTCTTTCTTTTTGTTGAATATTAATTCAGCAAGTTCCCCGGGTGCAGATGCAGGCATTTTTGGTGCTATTTCCAGAGTTATATATTTCTTATCAAAAATATGATTAACTATTGTTACAAATTATTAACTATTGTTACAAATTATTAATATTTTATTTACTTTTATTTATAATAATTAATAATTAATAATTTAACAATCATCACATTATTAAATCTAAATACAATTAAAAATGGATAAACCCAAAAATACACCGGGAATCACAAGAAGGGACTTTTTAAAACTGGGTGGAGCAGCTGCCGCAGGCACTGTAATAGCAGGAAGCGCAGAAGCAGGCGTTAATTCAAAATCAACTCCGACGTCCAGGGGACCTGATTATGATAAAATGGTGCATTCCGTGTGCAATTACTGCGGGATGGGCTGCGGTCTTGAGATTTATGTCAAAGACGGAAGTATTGTGCATATCAACGGCGATCCTGAAAGCCCGATAAACAACGGCAGTTTATGCAGTAAAGGTTCCTCAACCATACAATTGATAAATAATGATTTGCGAGTGAAAAAGCCGATGAAAAGAAGTGGCAATGGAAACTGGCAGGAAATTTCATGGAATGAAGCAATTAATCTTGTTGCCGATAAACTTGCGGAAACAAAAGCAAAGTACGGTGCAGGTGCATTGGCAACTTACGGAACGGTCAGCGTATCAACCGAGGAAAGTTATCTATTTTACAAGATGGCTCGCACTCTGGGAATGACCAATCTTGAATCCCAGGGCGTTATCTGCCACGGTTCGGCACTGCACGGTATGAAAAATACCTACGGAACAGGAGCAACATCAAACCAGTGGACGGATGTGGCAAATACAAAATGTGCATTAATAATTGGAACAAATATAGTAGAGACACACCCGATAGCGTTTCAGCACATAACAAAAGCCGTTGAGGAAAATGACGCAAAAATCGTTGTAATAGACCCCCGATTTACAAAAACGGCAGCAAAGGCAGACCTGCATTTACAATTGCGCCCCGGAACAGATATTGCAATGATAAATTCAATTATTAATTATGTGATTGACACAAAGGCGTATGATGAAAAATTCTTGATGGAAAAGACCGCAGCATCTTTTATCGTTGACAGGGAAAATAATGCATTTGTTCTGGAAACAGAGAAAAAACAGGTTGAAAAGAAAGATGCGGACGAAAATCCCGTTCTTGACGAAGAAGGAAACCCTATTATGGAGGAAATTGAGGTGCCGATAAAAGGGGCATACAGGAAAGCGGACAGTTTAGAAGGGCATCCTGACACTGCCTTTAACATCCTGAAAGAGACGGTTGCACCATACACATTTGAAGAAGCAGAGAGAATAACATGGGTTCCCAAAGATAAAATTGAAGAAGCAGCAAAGACGCTTGTTGAATGCAGCAGTGGAACAAATTCAAAAAATAATATAAAAAATTGTGCATCCGTGTCAACATCCACGGGAATGAGTCAGCACACAATAGGGGTACAAAATATACGAAGTATCGGAATCTTGCAGTTACTGCTTGGAAACATGGGGTATCCGGGCGGAGGGCATTTGATCGCGAACGGGCATAATGTCGGTGCTGCATGGAGCGGGTCTTCACCCGGTTGGTTTATAGGTACACTGCCCGTCAGGGGGAATGACGAATCATGGGAAAAATATTTCGGGCTTTTAGGCGGCGCATGGACGGGTGAAGGTGAAGAGCCAACTGCCGGGGAAATTGTAAAGGATATAACAAAGCCCGTAAGTGACCCTGTAAATGGTGCGTGGACAAAATACGACTCGTGCTGCAGCATGAAGAGAGGTATTTTAGCGGTTCTTAATTACTGGTGCATGCGGGAGGATCAAATGCCGCAGGGCAAGGGAAAAAGTACTGTCCCGATGTTTCGGGCAATGAAAAACGGCGAAATTAAAACTTACTGGGCTTTTGGCTCAAATCCTGCCGTAGCAGCCCCGAACCTGAACGATACCAAAGAGGGCTTAAAGAACCTGGATGTTTTGATCGTTTCGGATTTATTTGAGTCGGAAACTGCTGCCGCTGAAAGAAAGCCTGACGGGATAACGATATTTTTGCCTGTGTGCTCTTTTGCTGAAAAATTCGGTTCTCGTTATACTCCCGGGAGGGTTGTGCAGTGGTGCGACCAGGCGGTTGACCCGATGTATAACAGTAAATCGGATATAGAAATAGTACTCAGGGTTGCCAAAAAATTAAGTGATAAAGGTGTTTTGAATCATGATGAAAACATTCCCGGCAGTGCATGGGACAAGGCATGGGCAAGATACGGATTTAATGCCGACAGTAATCCTGATGAGTACACGCTGACAGGATCAGAACTGAATACCGCTGCGGAAGAGACATATAAGGAAATGGATTTCTGTGTCCGGCTTTTCAGGGGGCAGTATGACTGGAATAGTGGCGAAATCCTTGCAAAAAGAAGAGACAGAGATCCCGGGGAACTGGGAACAACCTATCCAAACTGGGGCTGGTGTTGGCCAATGAATAAAAGAATGTTATATCCTGATGGTGCCTTCATGACGCCTGAAAAGAAAGGTTTGATTTATGCACCTTCGGCACCTGGAGGACCAATGCCTGTGCATCAGGAACCGGTAGAAACGCCAATGCACGAGGAAAAATATAAAAATAAATTTAACGGAACAGTTACATCGGGAACAAAAGAACAGTATCCCGTAGTGATGACAACACACAGGGTGCTGGAACACTTCCAGGCGGGACAGAGGTCCCGTAACAATCCCTGGCTTTGCGAGTTAGGACAGGATGCCTGCTGTTCAATGAGCAGCACACTCGCGGGAAAACTTGGCGTTAATGACGGGGATAATGTAAAGGTTACCACGGCAAGACATAAAGACGGCATAATCCTTAAAGCCAGGATTGACGGGAGAATGGATAACTGGACAGGTGATAAACAGGTTGTCTCAATATCCTGGCAGTGGGGCGATAAAGGACTTTCCACCGGCGTGAGCGGAAATTTACTTACAATTGATGCAACCGCTCCTGTCGGGATCCCGGAATACAAGGTATGTTTGTGTAATGTTGAAAAAGCATAAAAAAGCATGAGAAGAGCATAACAATAAATAAAATTAAAATTTCATAAAAAATTAAAAATAAAATGGTTAAAGCAAAACTAATCGAACTGGATAAATGCACGGAATGCAGAAGTTGCGTTACCGCGTGCCAGAACCAGAATAAAAACGAACCGAATACTGATGGTAAAAAAGCGGATGAGATAAGAAAAGCATACCTGGAATGCAACGGCGCAGATGAGTTAAGCCACGAGGACTGGACGATAATATCACAAAAAGACCCGAAAGACCCGACAAGATATTACAAAAAGCAGTGCATGCACTGTGATGACCCGCAGTGTGTGAAAAACTGCCCCGCGCACGCGATAACAAAATATGATAATGGGGCGGTTGTAATTGACCCGGAAAAATGCGAGGGCGTTAAATTATGCATAGAAGCATGCCCATTTGATATTCCAAAATTTGACGAGCATAAACACACGGTTGTGAAATGCCGGCTCTGCTTTGAACGCATAACTCAAAATCCGGCACTTGACCCTGCATGTGTTACCGCCTGCCCTTCAAAAGCCATGAAATTCGGTGAAAGAGATGAACTTGTTTCTTATGCGAAAAATAAATATAAATACATTTACGGGGGAGGAGTTGGTTGGAATTCGTCGGTGGTTTACGCATCAAATGTCCCGATTGAAGAGGTTGGAATTACAAGGGCGCAGATTCACGGAATTCCTGAATTATTAAGAACAATTACCCATCCTGTCGGAGTTGTAATGCTTGCGGGAGGTGCGGGACTTGCAGCGCTGAATGCAATGAAAAGCAGGAAAGAGAAGGTTGCAAAGGCAGAATCAAAATAAAATTAAAAAATAATTCAAATAAAATAATAAAATAATTCAAATAATAAAAATGATCTCAAATACAATTAAAACGGTCAAAGAAAAGATTGAAGAAAAATTAAAAACTGATTTGAAAAACATTGAAAAGATTGCACTATGGGCTTTAATAATATCCGTTGCAATTGTGACAATATCAAGTGTGCCCGAATATATCCTTGGAATGCAGGCACCGCTTTTAATAATGGTTGTGCTGGTTAAGGTGTTTTCATTTGTACTTGGCGGTGCATTTGGACTTTATTTGCTCCTTGTTATCCTGAACGGGACATGGAAGAATTACCTGAACTTATCAATACCCGCAGTAGTGTTCTGGGGCGGAATAATTGCAGTAGCACTTTTAAATTTAACAGGTCTTGGCGTTGGCTTTTATTCGGGCGAAATTCCATTAATCCCTGCATGGGCAGACCTTCCGCAGTGGATTGACCAGTGCATAATTCCGCTGAGAGCGATCGTGTTTTATATGGTGATTGCCGTGGGGATTGTGTGTGCGAGTCTGCTGGTGTTTAAACCAAAAAAATGAAATCCCCGTGTGAATTGGTCGTGTGGTATCTCCTGCCTGCAATTAGATCGGAATTGGCAAAGGAATTAAAGACAGAAAAATTCAGATTCAAACAGACAGAAATCGCAGAAAAACTTGGAGTAACACCTGCCGCTGTTTCTCTATACATCTCCAAGAAAAGAGCACCGGACTTTAAATTTTCCGGCAACATAAAAGAAAAGATTAAAGCCATTGCAAAAAGAATTGCTTATGAGGATTTATCTGAGTTTGAAATAATGCAGAATCTATGTGTTATATGCATTGAAGCACGAAAAACATATCTTTTATGCGAGATTCACAGAAGTGTTGAGTCTGGCATTCCGGAAAAATGCAAGTACTGGGGTAAGATTGAGAAGTGTATGTGCGAGAAGCATTAATCTAATCAGAAATATTAAAAATGATATCCGGGCAATTAAAAAGGGACATCATCTCATGGGAAGGAATACTAACAATAGTGGTTATTATACTTTTTGTGGCAATAATCTTAAAATCAGGGTGTTAATTTTAGTTAAAGGCGGGCTTAAGGATGTTGAAAAAGAAGTGAAGGAAGAAATGGATAATTCCCGGAAGGAAGATAAATCCAAATCCTGAAATTAAAAGTCACATCTTAATTTTAATATTAATTTCCTTTGCATCATCACCGCCTTTAAGAGAGGAAACAAGCCCGAAGATTACGTTTTTCACAGTATTTTTCACAAAGCCCCCTGTCCAGATTTTTTTGCCGTTAACCTCAATTAAAAGGTCTCCTTCCTCTTCGGAAATGATTTTGCAGTCGTTGTATTCTTTCTCTTTATTGAATATTAATTCAGCCATTTCCCTGCAAACAAAGCCGCATTTTTTGCAGTCAATGCGAGGTAATTTTTTATAAATTCTTTGTACTTCAACCTCTTTTATGATATAATCTAAAATTCCGCTGAAATTGCTGCCGTCGTATTCAAACACGGTGTTTTCCATGGTTTCAATTTCCCCGACCTTTACCTTTGGAATAACCTGCCGTTTATAACCTTCGACAAGGATTACATCATAACCATCATTTTTAATTTTTTCAATTATTTCATTGAAATTCATTCTCTCATTGAAAATAAAGGCAGTCTCGTTTTCGGAAGATGCTGCAACAAGACCCGAACCTGCCTGTTTATGCTTGAATGTATCTTTCCCCTCGGCATCTATTGAAAATTCCCGTGGGATGTTTTTTAGTGTCGCTACGCTGTAGCCCTTTAATTTAAGTTCAGGTATAAGTTTTTCAATAAGTGTCGTTTTCCCGCTGTTGTGGCAGCCGTAAAATCCGAGTATCATTTTATTGTTTTATTTCAATTGCTTTTATATTAAGATTAATTAAATTTTCTCAGTCACATCAACGTGAACCTCATCTTTTATCCTGTCTATGATATTCATCAAACACTCAAAGCCCTCTTTCCTGTGTTCTGCCGCAACAAGAATGTAAACAACAGGCTCCTGTGCCTTCAAGTCGTCCGTGTTGTGGCAGATTAATATATTTAAAATTCCTTCCCGCTTTGATTCGTCATCGGCAATCTTTCTTAGTTTGTCTTCGGTATCCCTGGAAAGACCCCAGTGCAGTTCTTTTGTGATTCTGCCGCGGGTGTTTTTGCGAACGATGCCTGTGAAGGAGACGACACACCCTATTTTATCCGGGTTTTCGGTTTTGACTTCTTTGTAGAGGTCGTTTAGGTCAATGCCTTTCAGGTTTTTAATTTTTATTGAATTCATTTTATTAATTTTCAATCAGTTTAATTCTTCAAAAAGCACCTTTGTATTAGTTTAATTCTTCAGAATCGAAGAATATTCAACTCCTCAATTCTCCCAAAATGCTGAGTATTATTGGTTATTAATGTAAGGTCATAATGCAGGCAGGTGGCTGCAATCAGGAGATCAAAATTGTCAATTAATTTTCCCTCTTTTCTAAGTGCTGCTCTCTTCTTTCCAAATACCCTGGAAATTTCATTATTAACTTCCAGAACATTAACGCTGGTTAAGAAATCATTAAGTCCCTTCATACGTCTTTCTGGATTATCCGAGCCATATACTCCTTCATACAACTCGGCAAGGGATATTACACTAACAGCCAAACCTTCATCTAACAGCGAGGTCAATTTTTCAACTGTTTTTTTATCGCCCTTCAAAAAATCAATTATCCTGTCCGTATCAATAAGATATGAAATCATAGTTTAACTTCTTCTCTGGTAGAAATACCTCTGGCTTCATATATTTGCTTTTTTAATTTTTCAGTATCTATGTCGCTCCATGACCCGGCAGCTGAGGCAAAAGGAATTTTTCTTTTCTTTTTTACAGTATCCAAAAAAGTAATTATCACTTCTGCTTTGCCTTCAATATTCACATCTTCTAAAGGTTTTATTATTCCTCCTTTGTATAATCCTTTAACTGTGGTTGCCATTATTTATGCTTCTTCTTATTTAATAATTTAATTATTATTCTAAATAAATTAAACACAATATTTTAAAAAACATGCACATCCGATGCCTTAAACGAAACATAGACATCCGAATTAATATTTAAATTAAGTTCCTCAAAAGACCTTCTCGTGACAAGTGCAATTACCGGGATTCCCACGTCAACGACAACTTTAACAAGCACTCCTTTATCGGATGTTTCAGTGATTTTACCTTTAAAATTGTTTCTCGCGCTTGAAACAAGTTTTTCCCTTGAAACAATTACGGATTCCGGGTGTACTATCAGCCGCACTTTTCCTTCTTTTGGGGTTGCTGCATAAATTTTAATTTCATTAACATAAATCTCTGAAATTTCCTCTTTGATTTCACTTATGCCTTCAAACAGATTCTCCAATCCGACGAACTGTGCGACCCGCTTTGACTCCGGTTTCCTGAATATTTCCCCGGGAGTTCCCACCTGTAAAATTTCCCCGTTTTGAATGACTGCTATCCTGTCTGCAAGAGATATTGCTTCCTCAAACCTGTGAGTTGACATAATAATTGTCGTATTATTTTCAGCGATTTTTCTTATTAATTTTTCCACGACGCCGACATTTTTAGGGTCAAGGTTTGCCGTCGGCTCGTCAAGAATAAGCAGGTCAGGGTTAAAAACAGTTGCCCTGGCAAACGCCATTCTCTGTTTCTCACCCCCTGACAGATTTTTTGCATTTCTCTGTTCATAGCCTGAAATGCCCATTTCCTCAAGAGCAAAAGATACCCTTTCATTAATCTCCTCCTTACTCATGCCCCTGATTTTAAGCCCGTAGGAAACGTTGTCGTAAACGCTCCCGCTCATAACCGCAGTATCCTGGAAAAGCAGAACCATCTTTCTCCTTATTTTCAGCCGGTCGCAGTCCTCATAGTTCTCGCCGCTAAAAAAAATCTTCCCTGACGTTGGTTTATCAAGCAGGTTTATAATCCGTAAAAGAGTGGTTTTCCCAGCGCCGCTGGGACCTATCACGGCAAATATCTCGCCCGCCCTTACATTGAGATTTATGTTTTTAAGCACTTCCCTGCTGCGGTAATTTTTGTTTAAATTTGAAATTTCAATTATATTCATTTTTTAATTATAGTTCTCCACACTATTTTTCAATGTTTACAGGATTTACATTTTCCTTTGATTTTATTGATTGTTGTTGTTTTATCCCGATCCCTGAGAGTATCTAACACCGCTTTTGTCGTTTCCTTACAATCAGGTATTTCTGCGCAGTGCGTCTCGCAGATAATGCTCTCAATCAAAGGGCAATAATGCTCTATCTGGCTTATCGTATCAACCTCCAAGTACTTGCACAATTCGCAGCTGTGGACATACTCCTTGTTCCTGTAACCGATGCGTTGAATGTCTCGTTTATCCTTTTTTAACTTTTCGTATATTGGCATTATCTTTTTTTCATCAGATGAAACAATATCGCACACCCGGTCATCATAAGGGTGAAAAAGCAATTCTCCCGCATCGTCAATAAAATATGCACAAATATCTGCGGCAGGTTCTATTCCTAAATCACTTCCCAATATCGCCCAAAACAGAACATTAATGTTCGGACTTTCTTTGTGTTCTTTGAAAAGATATCGGTATCTGTGAAAACCCTCTTCTTTATCGTGAAATGCTATTCTTTTAAAATCCTTGTCCAAGACAAAACCCATCTCCTTTAGTTCTTTGAGTCCTTTTGGATTATCAGATCTCGCATTTTTGTAATCAAACGGCTCCAGCACAACATAAATTTCTTTGCTGTTCTGGAAAGTTAACTCAAATAATTTCCTTGTGTTTGAAAAGCATTCAATGAACCTGTTTATGTCGGAGTTTCCCTTTTCGCTGAGGTTGAAACGTATTCCACATTTGTTGTTGTAAAATACTGGCTTTTTCAAAACCAAATCATTCCCTGCAATTGTAAAGTTTTTATTGAATTTCATGGTTTGTTCCCTCTCTTTTTAAAATCCACCATTCCTTTATATGCCTGTTGAACACTGTTATTTCCAATCGCCATGCTCCAGAGATGCTTTTTCGCTTCCCTTAGAATCTTAATGGTTTTTCTGCACTCCTTGCAGGGTTTATCCGGATAATGTTCCATCTCCACAAGATAGATTGCTGCGCTCAGTGCGTCTTCAAAACGCAGATTTCTTTCACTTGATTCTAAAACCAGTACGCGTTCACTATCATCCATCTCATCATCATCCTCGGCAATGAATATGCGACTGCTTGTTACATGCCCTCCAGCGTAACATTTTTCGTGATAAACGGTTATTTCGGTTGACTCGTCTGCAAATTCATCTTCGCTTAAATGAAAGTGTTGGTCGTTGTCTTTTAGTAATCTCTTCAAACTACTGATAAGTTCCTTTATCTCATCATCCGACAGAACAAGTGAAACTTCCTTTACAATTATTTCTTTTTTCTCGTCATTTGCCACTGCTTCTGCTTCCTTGAGTTTGTGTTCCATTATTTTCATTGTTTAATTGCAGCCATATCCATATAATCCTGCCTTATTTTGTGATTATCATTTTTATACAATTAATTTTTGATTTAATTCAGATTATTTCATTTCTCAATTTTCAATTATATTTTCCATTTCGTATTCACCCGTGCCGTGATCTCCCCTGGAAAAAATTAGTCATCAAATTAACGATAATTGCAATCCCGATAATTATTATCCCAAGTGCGATGGATGTTGATATATCTCCCTTGCTTGTTTCAAGAACGATTGCGGTTGTGAGAGTTCTTGTGTATGAAGTGTAGGTATCTGCTTCGGCATCCCAGAATGCGATGTTTCCTCCCGCGATATATATTGCGCCGACTTCTGCTATTGCTCTCCCGAATCCTGCGAGAACCGCGGTTATTATGCCGAATTTGGCTTCCTTGACAACAACAACCGCCATATCCAGTGTTTTAGCGCCCAGCGTGTATGCCGTATCTTTTATGCGCGAGTCAACCGCTTCTATTGCCGAGATGCTCACTCCGGTTATTATCGGCGTTATGAGAAGGAATTGGGCGATAATCATTGCCTGCGGCGTGAAGAGCCATTTAAGAAAGCCAAATGGTCCTGCCGAAACAAGCATCAGGAAAACAAAAAGTCCCGCAACGACAGGAGGCATTCCCATGCCCGCGTTTATGAATGCAAGAACTATGCTTTTACCCCTGAAATCGGTAAATGAAAGCACAAGTGCAATAAGAATCCCGACCACTGCCGCGAGCAGCACTGCGCTTCCCGACACCTCAAGGGAGACCGCAACAACGCTCCATAAATAACTGTCTCCCGATAATATAAGATCCAGCGCCTTTACCAGCCCTTCAATTAAAAAATCTGCACTTCCCATATCTGGAATTAATGAATTGATAAATTATTAATTATTAATTGTTTTTAATTTTTTTAAAATTACATTTCTGAAAGCACGTCTTCGGGAATTGCATCCGGGAAAAACAACGGCTGCCCGAATTCTTCCCTTCCATACTCCTGTATTATTTTCTGTCCTTCGGGCGATGTGAGGTAGCCGATGTAGAGCATGGCAAGCTTGTATTCGCCGCTTTTTTCCAGGAATTTAGAAGGATTGACGGCTATTACACCATACGGGTTGTAGAGGATAGGGTCTCCTTCGGCAAGCACCACGAGATTAATTTTATCCTTCATTGAAAGGTAAGTCCCCCTGTCGGAAAGAGTATAACCGTTTTGCTGGTCTGCCATCACAATAGTATCACCCATTCCCTTGCCAACCGACTTATACCAGGTTCCTCCGGGCTCTACTCCTGAAGCAGTCCACACTTCATTTTCTTTTGTGTGGGTTCCCGACTCATCGCCTCTTGAGAAGAAATTTGATTTACTTTCGGAAATCTTTTTAAATGCCTCGCCTGCATCGGTCATACCTTTGATTCCCGCGGGGTCATCTGCCGGTCCCAGTATCACAAAGTCGTTGTGCATCAAATCCCTGCGGTTTACCCCGTGACCGGCTGCAACAAAAGCATCCTCCTGGCTTCTCGCATGCACCATGACAACGTCCGAGCCGCCTAATTCCGCGGTCTTTAATGCTTTACCGGTTCCCTCGGCTATTACCTTGATTTTTACGTTATATTTCTCTTCAAACGGAGCGTTTAATACCTTCAAAAGTCCTGAATTTTCCGTTGATGTCGTTGTTGAAAGTGCTAGGTATTTTGTCTCCCCGGATGATTCCAGGCACTTCGAGCACTGTGGACACTGTCTGCATTCGGTTTTCTCCGGGCATTCCTGGCACTGCGGGCATGCGGGACACTCGCTCGAATTTCCTTCACCGATACATCCGCTCAATGTCACTGCAATCATTAATAAGAATCCTGTCAAAGCAATAAACGCTAAGTTTTTAAATTTTTGTTTCATTTTAATTTAGTTTCAATTCGTTTTTTAATTTAATTTCAATTATATTTTTATTATATTAGTATTATATCTTTAAAAACATAACGAAAAAAATTAAAAATTTTATTGAAAAACAGATGCAATGCAAAACAAAAGCGTGATTTTAACCCAGGATTTCCAGTATTTTTTCATGCAGTCCTTTATTTCCCGCGCAAGCGATTTCGGTTGTTTTTTCAACACCTGGAGTTATGTTATCTAAATTTTTGCCTGAAAAATCGGTAATAATTCCTCCCGCTTCTTCTAAAATCAACTTCCCGGCGGCAAAATCAACTGAGCGGCTTTTAAATGGGAAAACACACGCATCATAAGCGCCTGATGCAGTATAACAAATATCAAGTGCAAGAGACCCCATAATCCGTATCCGTTTTGAAAACTCACCGATTTTAGATATATAACTCAATGAATCCCGGACAGGTGCTTCAATCCCCACCACACCCAGGTTAGAATTTTTTGAAATTTTGGGTTTAATTTTTTTAATTTTTATATCATTAAAAAAAGCCCCGTCATCTTTAATTGCATAAAATTCATCACCGTTCATTAAATTCAATACATAGCCAACAGTTGTATTTTTAAGTTTTTCACCTTCAATCAAAGCAATTGATACCGAAAAGAAAGGAAGCCCTCGTTTAGCATTCTCGCTCCCGTCCAGGGGGTCAATTAGTATTATATTTTTTGATTCCCCGAATTTTCTTGTTCCTAATTCTTCTGATATAAGTGTAAATTCATTACCTTCCCCATGAAAGTCCTCAAGTTTTTTAACCGCAATGTCCTCTGCAAATTTATCAATTAATGTTGTCTTGTCCCCGCCTTTGCCGTTACCCACGATTTTGCCGCTGTCTTCACTCCGGTAAATCCCGGGAAATTTTTTCTGTAATTCACTTCCGATTTTTTTGAACAATTCAAGGTACTGTAAACGCATTTTTTATACCGGTTAATGCCAGGTTAACCTTTAATTAATGCCAGGTTAACTCCAGGTTAATTAATTTGTGAACTTTAAATTATGATGTTTTTCAATTGAATTATCGGGCAAAACAACATTGAATTTTGCATTTTTCAATAAAATTATGCAACTTTGAAAAATTGAAGTATTTATGTTTATTAATACAAAAATGCTATTATATTATGATAAATATTTTATTTTGTATAAATTTATTTAATATTTTGTTTAATTAGATTTTATATGAATTTTTTAGATTTTTTGGTATGTCAATAACCACTTCCACAGCGGAATAAATTTGATTTTTTTATCTTCAATTTTGAAATCCATTATACTACAATAGAAAGGTTTTCAAAAAACTTTTCTATTATAATGTCACATTACATAAACCTGGAATTTTGTTCCAAGTTTCATTAAATTCTTATTAAAATTCATTCTAAAAATATTAAAAATCTCGAAAGTCCAAGAAAAGTTCTCTTTATTTTTCTGGTGAAAATCAACAATGTTGTTTTTTTCAGCATAAAAACAATCAAAAAACGAGGTCTTCAACCTCGTTTGCACTAAAGATAAGACCCATTTTCCAGCCAGTTTATTATTCTCTGCTGTCAGGCAAAAACATCAACTTCTATGAACTGAAGTAACTCAATCATTGCTTTTTCAAGATTCATGTATTTTCCATGAAGCAGTTTATAGAAATCAGCAGTCAACTCTTTCTTTGTTTTCTTCACGGTTTTCTTAACTTCACCGGCAATTGAACTCGCTCTTTTAACAAAAGGTTTAATCACTTTATCAGTCAACACAGTGAATGCTTTCACAAACATTTTCCCAAATTCAGTTAAATGGTAGCGGTTGTGTCCTTCTTCTTTTTCAACAATTCCGTGTTCCCTTAACTTTCTTATATCATAAATTGCCATCTGGGCGTTGTATTTCACATCACCTAACTCGTATCCGATAAACTCGCGGACATCTTTATTCATTAATCCGTTTACCGCGTATTTCTCCTGCATGAATGCTTTCATCACTGCGATTATACGGTCACTGGTTAAATCCACCTTAGGGAATCTCTTTTTCCCATTCGGACTTGTCTTACTCCGGAAGGGGTTATTCATGAGTGTTCCGGCAACCCAGTTTGTGTCAACACCTTCCCTCACAGTGTGAAATCTCCTGTTCATTTTCCTGATTTTATTCCTTACTTCTTCATAATCCTGCTTTGAGCAGCCAATATCTCTTGG
>MCBE01000288.1 GCA_001723845.1 Candidatus Altarchaeales archaeon WOR_SM1_SCG | reverse complement strand
ATCGGACCAATACTCGGGATAATTGTTTTTGTCCTTGCACAGGCAATCGGGATGTTCATTGCAATCCTTGACGGTTTCGTTCAATCACTTCGTCTTGTTTATGTTGAACACTTTTCAAGGTATTACACTGGAGGGGGCAGGGAATTTAAGCCGTTTCGGGCGGAGAGGAGATATACAGTGGAATAAATAATAATCAAATTTAATCAATAAAAATTAATATTAATCAAATTCAATAAAAATAAAATTCAATAAAAATTTAAAAAATTAATAAATAAAAACACAAAAAAATGGCTTTAGTAGAAAACTTGGCAAACGGAGCAATTTTGGCAGCAGTGGGTGCGGGCTTAGCAGTCGGCTTACCCGGACTTGGTTCTGCAATCGGTTCTGGACTCGGAGGTGCATCAGCAGCAGGAGTTATAGCAGAGAAGAAAGAGGAATTTGTTCACGGAGTGATTTTTGCGGCAATTCCGCAAACAGCCGTGATTCTCGGATTTGTTATTGCTATAATGATTGTCGGTAAAATAGATGCGGAGATGACAATCGTTGCAGGTGCCTGGTGTCTTGGTGCGGGACTTGCTGTCGGTATTGCAGGTCTTACCCCGGTAGGACAGGGACCGGTTGCGGCGGCAGGTGTCGGTTCAACAGCAAGGAGTCCTGATACCTTTGTACAGAACATTATCTTTACGGCGCTTCCGGACATTTCCGTTGTACTCGGGTTTGTGATTGCATTTATGATGCTTGGAAACGCTTAAAGGAGATTGCATAAAGTATTAAGGATGCAGTAACAATAAAAAATAAAAATTAATTAAAAAATTAAAATGGTTGTAAAATGACTATTAAAGATATTGAAGGTGAAATAAAAAAAGAAGGCAGTAAGGAAATTGAAAGAATCAATAAAATTGCGGATAATAATGTAAAAATTATTGAAGAAGCAATTGAAAAACACGCGAAAAACGAGGCAGAGAAAGTGCGAAAGGAAAGTGAAAATAAAGCGGAACTTATGAGGCGCCAGATAATCGCGGATGCGAACATCAGGGGAAAACAGATGATAGAAACCCGGAAAAACAAATTGATTGACCAGGTTTTTGATAATACGAAAATGCAAATTCTCGGCTCGGAAGATAAAGAAAAAAAAGAGATACTTCAAGTGCTTGCAGAAACCGGGAAGAAAAGTATCAAAGATGCGGAAATCATTGTTGATAAAAAATATGCAAATTTATTAAAAGGCGCAAAATCGCAAGACATTGGAGATTTCGGCGTTGTTTTGCAAAGCAAAGACGGGAAAGTTAAAGTCGTAAACACATTAAATACCCGCCTGAAACAGATGGAAACGGATTTAAGACCAAGGGTTGCGGAAATATTATTCGCGTGAAAATTAAAATTAAATTATTATCAAGAATCATAACGGGTAATGGATATTAATATAATCCCTATAGCAGAGAAAAAGATTAGACAGAGGAATATACCTGCCGGGTGGATAAAAGAGACGATTTCAAACCCCGACCAGGTTATTGAAGGTCATACCAAAAGAACGATTGCACATAAAAAATACAAGAATAATGAGATAACGGTAATAACCTCATACCTCACATCGGAAATAAAAAGATACCGGAAAACAAACAAAAATGAAAATAGAATATGACCAAAAGCACGATATAATGAATATTGAATTTATAAGCAGCAATATAGATGAGAGTATAGAGGTCTCTCCAGGTATTATAATAGATTACGGTAAAGATAAAAAAGTGGTTTCAATTGAAGTGCTGGATTTTTCAGCAAGAGGGTGAAAATTGATCCGCTGGAGACCGTCGATTTTACCGTGGTCAGAGGAGAAAAACAAACGGTTCCGGCATAAAAATACTATTATGCGGGTTTAAATAAAATAAAAATTCAATTAAAAATTCAAAATCAAAAATCAAAAAAATTTTGCGAGGCAAAATTTTGTCTCGTAACATAATTATATTACGATGAAGAAAAAGATTTCAATTAAAGGTGGAAAAGTCCACAATGTTGGCTATAGGTTACATTTAATGAATTTAGCCGACGATGTTGGAATTGAAAATTTTGATGCAAAGAATATAAAAGAAGCAGGAGTGGAAGCAGTGAGGGTTTTAGTTGAATCATCGGAAGATAATATCCTGGAATTTTTTGACATTGCGAAAAAAGGTTTTCCGCCACATGCGGTGGTTGAGTCCGTAGATGTGGACGAGTATGACAGAAGAGTTAAGCCATTGGAATCTTTCAGGTCCGCATTTAATTCAGCTCAACTTTCAAAAATCGCAAATGTCGGAGTTACGATGCTGGGTAAACAAGATCAAATGTTAGGCAAACAAGATCAAATGTTAGGCAAACAAGATCAAATGTTAGGCAAACAAGATCAAATGTTAGGCAAACAAGATCAGACCATTAACACATTACAAGATATAAAAGCAAACACGAGCCAGATACCTGACATAAAAGCAAACACTTCCGAGATGAAAAAACTTCTTGCAAAGGGAACTCCGAAAATAATTATCATAGAACGGGAGCAAGTGAAGATGAAAAAGGACATAGCAAATATAAAGAAGGCATTAGCAATGGCTTAAAATTAATGAAAAATTTACAATCAAAATATCAAAAATGATCGGATTAATGGATGCCGCAAACTATGCGTATGCGTACGGCTGGGTAAGTGCATTGCCGCAGTCACTTGGAAAAGAAATTTATGAAAAATTAATTACCGCAAGGAGCATTGATGAGGTTGTGGCAACGCTTGCAGGAACGGCGTACAGCGACGAAATCCAGGATGGCATTAAAAAACACGGTGATAAAGAAGCGCTTGTTGATGTCACGGCAATTGAAAAAGCGATAACCTCGCATTATGTACACATCTGCAAGGCGGTTATATCAGCCCTCCCGATGGGCGTTCGCGACGGGGCAAGGGCTATTATGATGGATGAGTGGGATGTGGTGAATTTAAAGAGAATTGCCAGGGGGGTTACGATAGGAAAGCGCGGGGAAGAGATAATTTCAGAACTCGGTGCCGTCGGTAATATCAATGAAACAAAACTTTCGGAGGCGGCATCAGGAGACCTTCGCATTGCACTTGAAAAGATAAGGGATTTCGGCTATGAACTTAATACAAATGAAACAAATTTATTTAAAATTGAGTCCGAACTTGACGCGCAGCTTATAAATATTTGGCTTACGGAGTGCGAAAAAGTTCATGAGTTAAGAGATGCGGTAAGGACACAAATAGACATGCTGAATTTGAAATCAATCCTTCGCTACAAGCTCGGCAATATTGACGCATCCGAATTTATAGAAAATTCAGTAACCGGTAAGCATTTTCACAGGGAAATTTTAAAAGAAATTCATTCGGCGGGCTTTGACGCAGTACCCGACATACTCGCAAAAACGCCTTACGGTGATACATTCCACGACGCCTTTGACGACTTTAAAAAAAGCGGCTCACCTGAAAAACTCGAACTCCGGGTTGAAAAAATTTTATCGGGATATGTAATCCAGGCACAGCCCCTGAGCTTGAACTTTATAATCAGTTACCTGCGGAGGATGAGAATTGATGCAAGAAATATCAGGGTAATTCTGGTCTGCAAGAAACACAACATCCCGCCGGAGGAGATAAGGGAACTTTTAGTTTCGGTGTGATAAATAAAAATTAAATTCAAATTAATTAAAAATTAAACAAAAAATTCAAATTAATTAAACAAAAATAAAGAATGGCAAAACTCTATGTAATCGGTGATTTACTAACAATACGAGGGCTTGAACTTGCAGGGGTAAAAGAATCGTATATTGCAAACAGGGCAGATGCACTGCAAATCTTTGAGGAGGTATTGCAAAAAACAGGTGAAGAGGATATTATCGCTGTCGGGCATTCGGTGTTTGATGAAGTCAAGGAAAAAATCAAAAAAGCGGACAGGATTGTTGTTGAAATTCCTGACATCACGGGCGCAGGGGAAGACAAAACATCCGCTCTTATAAAAAGTGCAGTGGGAAGGGATGTGGGGATGTGAATAATAAAAAAATTAAAATCAAAACAATTAAAAAAATTAAAATTAAATTAAAATTAAATTAAAAATTTAAATCAAAAAAATTAAAATCAAAAAAATTAAAAATGGGTAAAATCATAAGAATTGCAGGACCTTTAGTTGAAGCTAATGGAATGAGAGGCAACAGGATGTATGAAGTTGTGAAGGTTGGTGATGAAGGGCTTATCGGCGAGATTATTCGGCTTATCGGCGATACCGCATCAATCCAGGTCTATGAGGAAACATCGGGTTTAAAGCCCGGCGAGCCCGTGGAAGGAACGGGACATTCGCTTTCCGTTGAACTTGGACCCGGAATTTTAAAATCAATTTATGACGGGATTCAAAGACCGCTTGAGTTGATAAAGAAAGAATCAGGCACATACATTACCCGCGGAATCTCGGTTCCTGCAATTGATAAAAGTAAAAAATGGAAATTCGTACCAGAGGTAAAGGAAGGTGAAAAAGTTACCGGGGGCGATGTTATCGGCACAATTCAGGAAACAAAGGTTGTTGAAAACAGGGTCATGGTTCCTGTCGGAATGCAAGGTTCAATTGAAAATATTAATGAAGGAAGTTTCAGGGTTCGTGATACTGTTTGTGTTATTAAAGACGATAAAGGGAAGCTGCATGATGTTTCAAGTATGCAGATATGGCCTGTACGAAAGTCACGACCATTCAAGGAAAAACTCCCGCCTGAACTTCCTCTTGTCACGGGACAGAGAATTTTTGACATGTTTTTTCCTCTTGCAAAGGGAGGAACAGCAGCAATCCCGGGACCTTTCGGAGCTGGAAAAACGGTTTCGCAGCACCAATTAGCAAAGTGGTGCGATGCAAAGGTTATCGTTTATGTCGGCTGCGGAGAGCGGGGTAATGAAATGACCGAGGTACTGGAAGAATTCCCGCACTTAATTGACCCTCACACTGACCTTCCTTTAATGGAAAGAACAACCATGATAGCAAACACTTCAAACATGCCGGTTGCAGCACGAGAAGCAAGTGTTTATACGGGAGTTACCCTTGCGGAGTATTTCAGGGACATGGGCTATGATTCCGCAATGATGGCGGATTCCACATCACGGTGGGCTGAATCAATGAGAGAAATTTCAGGACGGCTTGAAGAAATGCCCGGAGAAGAAGGTTATCCTGCTTATCTTGCATCCCGGATAGCGGAATTTTACGAAAGAGCAGGAAGGGTCAAAATTCTCGGTTCGGGTGACAGGGTTTCATCGGTATCACTCATCGGTGCGGTCTCTCCGCCGGGCGGTGACTTTTCAGAGCCGGTCACGCAAAACACCCTCCGTGTTACAAGAGTTTTCTGGGCGCTTGATGCGCGGCTTGCACACAGGAGGCATTTCCCGTCAATTAACTGGATGACTTCTTACTCGCTTTACAATCAACTTCCGGCGTGGTTTTCAATGCAAAAAGGCACAAAAAATTGGTCAAAAATCAGAACAGAGGCGATGTCGATTCTCCAGAAGGAAGCGGAACTGCAGGAAATTGTCCAGCTTGTAGGTCCTGACGCCCTCGCTCCTAAAGAACGGCTCATGCTTGAAGTTGCACGGCTTATAAGAGAAGCATTTTTACAGCAGAACGCATTTGCAGATGTTGATTCATACTGCCCTCCGAAAAAGCAGTACATGATGCTTTCAACAGTTCTTGAATTCAGGAAGAAAGCAGAGTCAGCCCTTGAAAGAGGAATGGATATGGAAGACATGTTAACCGAGGAAATCGTAATTGAAGAGGCGGGCGAAAAGAAAAAAATCAGGCGACCTCATAAGTATCTTGAAGCAATGCTCCGGCTGAAGGAATCCCCCCTTGAGGAGGAAATGTCCCGGCTTAAAGAACCGGAAAAAGTTAAGCTGAAATTAGAGGGAGCGGTTGACAATATAACTAAGGAAATGGACAAGGTTCTTGGAAAATAAAATTAAAAAATTTAAATTAAAATTTAATTATAAAAATCAAGGTAAAAAATAAATTAAATTAATAATCAAACAAAAAATGGCAATTAAAGAATACACAAGCGTTGTGGAAGTTGCAGGTCCTTTAATGATAGTTGAGGGAGTTGAGGGAATCATGTACGGTGAAGTCGTTGAAATTGAGACCGGAAAAGGCGAAATTTAAAGTTAATTAATTAAAATCAAATTCAATATCAGTAAAACTAATAAAAATGCAAAAAATCAAACCGGAACCAAAAGAATTTTTGGATGATATGGAATGGGGTTGGGAACATTACTCCGAGTTCATAGAAAAGTATCCTGATAAATGGATTGCAATTGTCAATAAGAGAGTAGCGGCAGTCGGTGAAAGCATTAACGAGGTGGAAGATGGGGCAGAGAAGAAAACAAAGAGGAAAAAAGAAAAGATTCCTGTTATGTTTATTGAATGTGGAGGACATATCTATTGAGAATGATAAAATTAAGATTCAAAGAATTTAGATACCCTGAATTGGAGAACAAATTAGACGGTGTCGGTAAATTCATCCGTTTGTTTGGTGAGATCAGGTTTAAAACACGGAATGGGTGGCAAAAGAGAGAAAGTGCCATTATAGACACCGGAGCACCAATATCCATGCTACTGATGGATTTATGGAAAAGCATAGAAACCGAAATACTGACAGACCACGAAGCTTACGGAATTAATCCCGGAAAAGAATGTTCAATACAGGTTTTGGTCGGAAAGGTTAAGTGCATATTGGTAGATAATGAAAACAATCAATCCGATGAACTTGAAATATTGAGTTACCTCGCTCTAACAAACAAAATCCCATTAATCATCGGTTTTAGGGATGTACTGGAAAATTTTGATATACATCTCAATTTCAAAGATAAAACCGCATATTTACAATGAGAATAAAAATCAAAATAAATTAAATTTAAATTAAAAAATTAATTATAAAAAATCAACTTAAAAATTTAAAATGGCAATTAAAGAATACACAAGCGTTGTGGAAGTTGCAGGTCCTTTAATGATAGTTGAGGGAGTTGAAGGAATCATGTACGGTGAAGTCGTTGAAATTGAGACCGGAAAAGGCGAAATTCGTCACGGGCAGGTACTGGATGCAATGGAAACAAGAGCCGTTGTACAGGTTTTTGAAGGAACATCAGACCTTGACACCAAAAGTACAAAAGCACGGTTTTTAGGAGAGACAATGAAACTCGGCGTTTCAACAAGCATGCTTGGCAGGGTGTTTGACGGTGCGGGAAGACCCAGGGACGGCAAGGGTGAAATTATACCTGAAAAACGGCTTGATATTAACGGTTATCCCATGAATCCTTCCGCAAGGGAATTTCCAAGAGAATTTATACAAACGGGCATGAGTACAATTGACGGCATGAATACTCTTGTAAGGGGACAGAAATTACCTATCTTCTCAGGGTCAGGTCTGCCGCACAATGAACTTGCTGCCCAGATTGCCCGCCAGGCAAGGGTTCTCGGTAAAGGCGAGGACTTTGTGGTAATATTTGCCGCGATGGGAATCACGGCAGAGGAAGCACACTTTTTCCGCTCGGATTTTGAAAGAACAGGTGCGCTTGAAAGGATTGTGATGTTTTTAAATCTTGCAGACGACCCTGCTGTTGAAAGAATTATTACTCCGAGGTTAGCACTTACAACCGCCGAGTATTTTGCTTATGAAAAAGACCTGCATGTACTTGTAATCTTTACGGATGTTACAAACTATGCAAACGCTTTAAGGGAAATTTCTGCCGCAAGAAACGAGGTTCCGGGAAGAAGAGGTTATCCCGGCTACATGTACACCGACCTTGCAATGAGCTATGAGCGAGCCGGAAGGGTTATCGGGAAGAAAGGAACAATCACGCAGATTCCAATCCTTACAATGCCCGATGACGACATTACACATCCCATACCTGACCTTACCGGTTACATTACGGAGGGACAGATAGTTCTTGGAAGACCCCTGCACATGCGGGGAGTTTACCCGCCGGTTGATGTCCTCCCGTGCCTTTCACGGCTCATGAACCAGGGAATCGGTAAAGAAAGAACAAGAGAGGACCATAAAGATGTCGCATCCCAGATGTATGCACTTTATGCCGAGGGGAGGGATTTAAGAGATCTTGTAGCGGTTGTCGGCGAGGAAGCATTATCAGAGCGGGACAGGAAAGTCCTTCAATTTGCAGACGCGTTTGAAGATGAGTTCACGCGGCAGGACTATAATGACGACAGGACTATTGAATATACATTAAGTACCGCATGGCGGCTGATGTCAATCCTTGAGAAAGAAGAATTGACAAAAATCGGCAGGGACGCAATTGAAAAATATTATCCGAAACCGGAAGACAGGTGGAAGCAAAAAGAAGAAGGAGAGGGGCTGGCATATCACGGCGTCACGGGAGACATCGCAATGAAGGATGTTGATGAATTGTGATGAAATTTAAATAAAATTTGAATTTAATTAAAATTTTAAAAAATGGCAGTAACAGCAGTAAATCCTACACGGATGGAACTTCTCAGGACAAAGAACAGGATAAAATTAGCAGGAAAAGGGCACAAACTCCTGAAAAAGAAAAGAGACGCATTAATCATGCAGTTCTTTGAGACCGCAAAAAAAGCCCGCGGCGTCCGGCAGAATCTTGTTGAAACAATGCAGACCGCAAATAAAAGTTTAATCAAGGCAAAAGCCATTACGGGAGCAGTTGAAGTGGAGTCAATTGCAGACACGACCCCTGAAATGCCCGAAGTCGTTATTGTTCTTGAGAATGTGATGGGCGTTCGTATCCCGAGAATAAAACTCCGGGAAAGGAAAAAAGAGCAATCTTACGGGTTTATGTTCACTTCATCCCACCTTGACACCGCAGTTGCAAATTTCAACAAATCAAAACAGGAAATACTTGAACTCGTTGAAGTGGAAGAAACACTGCGCCGTTTATCCGAAGAAATCACAAAAACAAAAAGACGCGTCAATGCACTTGAATACATAATGATTCCAAACCTTATCCACACGCAGAAGTATATCGTTTCCAAACTTGAGGAAATGGAAAGGGAGAATTTCTTCAGGTTGAAGGTTGTCAAGAGGAAAAAAGAGAAGGAAGGAAAATAAAGTAAACATTATCGGACTCGCTTTTCTTTGTAATTTTAAAATATAAACTTATAACTCCTGATGAATAAATCTAAAATAATTATATACTGGAGCGATGAAGATGAAGCATTTATCGCGGAAGTCCCGGAACTTCCCGGCTGCATGGCGGACGGGGCAACACAAAATGAAGCCCTGGCTAACATAGAATTAGTAATCCGGGAATGGATTGAAACAGCCAATGAACCGGGGCGACCAATCCTCGAACCAAAAGGATGCCGGCTGATGCTTGCATAACATAAATGCTTGTGCCATTTTTTTAGAATTCAAAAGAAAACAGGAGCGTGCTTTTCGGAGTGCAGGCAGGGTCAATGTCAGAAGGCGTTGACTACCCTGAAAATGTGCTTTCCGGCGTTATAATTGTCGGGCTTCCGCTCAGCATCCCGGACATGGAAACACAGTCGCTGATTGAGTATTATGACTTTAAATTCAACAGGGGAATGGATTATGGCTATATTTACCCGGCGATGACAAAAGCACTCCAGTCCGCCGGCAGGGGAATAAGAAGCG
>MCBE01000287.1 GCA_001723845.1 Candidatus Altarchaeales archaeon WOR_SM1_SCG | reverse complement strand
GTTTGATTGATTTATAGCATAAAGTTTACCATCTTCTGAACCAATAAAAACAGTGCCATAAGCAACCGCGGGGGAAGACTTTACATCATCGCCCGTCGTATAATTCCAGATTAAATTACCGTTTGATCTGTTTAATGCATAAACTTGGTTATCGTCAGATCCAAAAAAGACCATATCTCCGGAAACTGCCGGTGATGAAAATATAGAACATGGATACGGTCCCCCACCGCTTCCTGCAACACATAAGCTTTTAGTTGTATAATTCCAGATTAATCTCTCTGAAGGAGACATCTGCAATGAAGATGCGTTTAATGCGTAAATTCGTCCGGGGATTGTACTTCCGGGATTAACATACGACACATCCGCGTGTGAGCCGACAAAAACCATACCGTCAGAAACCACAGGGGAAGATTTGACATTGGCCCCGTCTATTGTATAATTCCATATCAGTTCCCCTGTTGATGAATTTAATGCATAAATCCTGCCCTTTGTAGGTGACACGGCAGACGAGCCGATAAAAACCATACCTTTTGATACCGCAGGCGATGAATAAAAAAAGTATCCATTGGATCCTCCGGTCGAGAAGTTCCAGATATGTTTCCCATTGGATTGATTTATTGAATAGATAATGCCGGTCGGTCTGCCGGTTATTGAACTATATGTTGGCTTGCACTCTGAAATATTGTTGTCCCACACACACCAATATGAAACAGAAGAACATTCATCAAGGGTTGTTAATGAACTGCATTTAGCCCATTGCCCTGTGGTTTCATTTAAATAAACTTCATACACTATTTTCACAGAACCGAAAAATACTTTACCCTCCGCTACTGCAGGGGACGAAAGTATAAATTTTTCAGCAGTAAAATTCCATATTAAGCGCTCTTGAGGAAGCATTGATAAGGGGGATGCGTTTAGTGCGTAAAGTTTATGGTCCCATGAGCCAAAAAATACCATATCATCTGCTACTGCAGGAGACGAGTACAACATTCCTCCTGTTTCATAGCTCCATAAAGAACTGTTTGTTACAGGACCATATCCACCAGTATAACCAGTACGATTCAAATCATGACGAAACATAGTCCAATCTGTATTTTCGTTTAAATCGTGCGATTCGTTATTTTTCATATTATAATTTTCAACAGGATTACCCATAATTGAAAAAACCGTGAAATGGTTAATTGTTGCAATAATTTTATTTGCATCGGCATCAACACTTGCGTTAAGTGCCTGCCAGCCGTTATCCCAGTAATAAACATCAAGTGTATTTTCATCAATATCTTTTAGTTCGGAGTCATCGTAATCAAAAATCATGGTTACATTAAATTCTTCGTTTATCATATCAGAAACAATATCATAGTACCCGACAGATTCAAGATTTTCAGGGATGTAAAACAACGACGGGTACTCGGTAACGGTTATACTGTAATTGCCGCCGGAAATAGAAAAATTTAAAGTTAAATTTAATCCCGTTTCTAACTGCGTGTTCGTGGAATTGATAATTGACTTAAATGTCGGGAGAATCAGGACATAAGATTTGTCTGTGAGGTATTTTTCCGCACCATTGGCAATGACCCCCTGGTTTGCTTTTATGTCGTTTACTCCAGATTCATACGGTGGACAAATGCTTCCATCTTCTTGCGGCGGATATTCACAGTAATACCCATTTACTTCCGCAGTGTTTACTACAATGAGTCGGATTTAGGAGATGTTAATGAATCAACCCTTGCATTATACCATTTCCACGATGGCGCGTGGGATAAAGTTGATGGCAGCGCAGTGAATTTAGAAAAAAATTATGTTTACGGGAACATTTCAAGTTTCAGTATATTTGCAGTGATGGGCAGTTCATCCGGAGTAAATAATGACGGCAGCGTAGAATGTACAAACAATTCCCTGTGTGCGGATAATCAATTCTGCAATTCAAGCGGGTTTTGCCAGAATTTAAGTTGCCAGACAGGATACCATCCTGAAGACCATATATGTAAGCCAAGAATAGGTTGTAAAATCGGTGCAAAGGTTGGTGCTAAAATAGGCGGCAAAACTGGTGCAAAAAACATTACTTACTCAAATACGATAGAAATTTCTGAATGCTCCAACTTAAACATTTCAAATTCAATTTATTTTTTAACGGTTGATTTAAATTCTTCAGGCAATACCTGCATGAACATAACGGCTGAAAATGTTTCACTGGACTGCCGGTGGCATAAAATTAAAGGAAACGGGAGCGGGACGGCAATAAAGGTGGACGGGAGCGGGTATCTGGTTGAAAATTGCATAATTGAAAATTTCCATATAGGAATTATGATGAATTCAAATGAAACTACTGCCTACTGCAATATGATACAGAACAATACCCTTGGAATGGTTAACAGCGGCGACAGGATAAACAACGGTATTTATAAAAATTTAATCAGGCAATTGATTCTTCTCCAGCGGTTGCAAACAATATTGTATATGTCGGCGGTAATACCAGTATTTATGCTTTTAATGCATCAACGGGAAATTTAATATGGGCATACGCCACGGGAGGATTTGTGGACTCATCCCCCGCGATAGTTAGCGATGCAGGATACGGGATGTTATTCATTGGTTCGTATGATGGTAAACTCTATGCAATCGGAACATTATATAAAATTCCTGAAAAGCCGGATTTGAAAGTAGAAATAAATTATTCGCTTTCAGATACATGGGTCGGCAATAGTGTAACAATAAATGCAAAAATAAAAAATATCGGGAATTTTTATGAGAATTTAAGTGATGTTAATGTTTCATTGTTTATTGATAATGTTTATGAAACTTCAAAAATTGTGAACTTAACAAATAAAACCGAAGTTAATGTGACATTTAACTGGACTGCCATTGCAGGCGCACATAATTTAACTGTTATTGCTGATCCTGGTAATGAAATTGATGAAACAAACAAATCAAATAATGATTTAACTATTCAAATATCTTCATCTTACATATTCAATACAACATCCAATAGTACAAACACATACATAGACACAAATTTAAATCTCACCTTGAATTTCTCACTTTCTGATACAGACCACCATAATATCACAATCAAAGAATATCTTGAAGAACCGCCAAACACCGCGGTCGGGTTTAATGCTGTTGGCAGATACTATGAAATTATTTCTGATACGGAAGATAAAACATTCAATGTAACCATGGTTTTTAGTTATAGTGACTCAGAGCTAAATGGCATTGATGAAAGTACATTGGATGTTTATTATTGGAACGTAAACGAATGGATGGGACTTAATGCAATTGTTAATACTGGGGAAAACACGCTTACAGTTACAACAGATCACTTCACAGTATTTTCGATTATGGGTGGTTCCGGGTGTTATAATTTAACAACCAACGGACCATATATTCATAATGATGCAATTCTCTGCACCGGATTTTACAACAATGCAAATATTATTATAGATGCAGATAATATTGTTCTTGATTGTAATGGTGCAACTTTGAACGGGGCGGGATCGGACATTGGAATTTATCTCAGCAATAAAAATAATGTAATAATTAAGAACTGTAATGTGATGAACTATGATGATGGGATTTCCTTATGGTGTTCTACAAATAACAAAATAATTAATAATAATGTAAGTTCAAATAACATTTACGGCATCCTTGTATCAGAGATGGTTTCGGGCGTAGCAGGAAATAATCAAATAATTAATAATAATGTGTTTTCAAATGGAGATGATGGACTTGGTTTGTGGTTTTCCTCAAATAACAAAATAATTAATAACACTGTAAGTTTAAATGGCAATAATGGAATTTTCCTATTTTCCTCATCTATTAACAATGTTTTAATCAATAACACGGTCTATGGAAACATCCAGCGGGATTTCTTTGCGTTAAACGCTGATGAGAATGAAATTTATGATATGACTTTTGGTGAAAACAGCACAACATCATCATTTACTTACTATGGAGCAATAAGTATCAAAGAGGTCACAAGTTCGCCGCAGGATCCTGGAGGATTTATAAACATCGGTAAATACTTGAATATTACGAAAAACAGCCCTGCTGCAGGGGTTAATTTGAATGTTTACTACAATGAGTCGGATTTAGGAGATGTTAATGAATCAACCCTTGCATTATACCATTTCCACGATGGCGCGTGGGATAAAGTTGATGGCAGCGCAGTGAATTTAGAAAAAAATTATGTTTACGGGAACATTTCAAGTTTCAGTATATTTGCAGTGATGGGCAGTTCATCCGGAGTAAATAATGACGGCAGCGTAGAATGTACAAACAATTCCCTGTGTGCGGATAATCAATTCTGCAATTCAAGCGGGTTTTGCCAGAATTTAAGTTGCCAGACAGGATACCATCCTGAAGACCATATATGTAAGCCAAGAATAGGTTGTAAAATCGGTGCAAAGGTTGGTGCTAAAATAGGCGGCAAAACTGGTGCAAAAAACATTACTTACTCAAATACGATAGAAATTTCTGAATGCTCCAACTTAAACATTTCAAATTCAATTTATTTTTTAACGGTTGATTTAAATTCTTCAGGCAATACCTGCATGAACATAACGGCTGAAAATGTTTCACTGGACTGCCGGTGGCATAAAATTAAAGGAAACGGGAGCGGGACGGCAATAAAGGTGGACGGGAGCGGGTATCTGGTTGAAAATTGCATAATTGAAAATTTCCATATAGGAATTATGATGAATTCAAATGAAACTACTGCCTACTGCAATATGATACAGAACAATACCCTTGGAATGGTTAACAGCGGCGACAGGATAAACAACGGTATTTATAAAAATTTAATCAGGCATAATGAAGCGGGAATATCAAGGGATTTAAGAATATCAACAAACATATCAATAGTATCAAATGAGATTATAAGTAATAGAATAGGAATTCACGGGGAGGGAATTGTTTATGCAAACCAATCCCCTGATTTAAGCGATAATGTTATATGCAGAAACGAAATTGATGTGAATTTAACAAATTTTACTTACAATAACAACTGCTCTTATGACTTTGATGTGGCTGCAACTTCTTTGAATTTGCCGCTGATTGCAGGAGGCGCATTCAATTTATCTGCGGTTATTGAAAATTTATTTAATTTAACAAACATAAACATTTCACTTTTCGCGAACAATGAAATTTTAGATTCTCAATCGGCAGGGCAGGAAGTTTATAATTTTTCTAAAATTTTGAATATTCCCGAAGGCATTTACTTTATGACAATTTCTGCTCAAACCAATGAATCTGAGGCAAATGAATTAAATAATGAATTATCAAATGCGGTTGTTGTTGCAGGGGAAAATAAAGGTTTAATTTACGGTTACCTGTCCGGTATAAATAACAGCGGGATATTCAATGCGAGTTTGAAATTGATAAACTGCTCAAACGATGAAATTTTAAAGACAACCACATCAGATGAGAATGGGATGTATGGTTTTATTGTAGATGAAGGAAATTACAGCATACAAATCACTAAGTATGGGTACCATCCGTTCAACCTTTCTTGCACATACATCAATAAGGGAACACTATTACATATACTTCCTCTTCCACCCCCACCGCGCATCATAAACGGAAATGTTTCTTATAATTCAATCCCGATTTCAAATGCCTCGGTTTATTTGCAGAATTGTGAAACCGCCGAGATTTTTGTTGTTAAAACAGATGTATCCGGGAATTTTTCATTTTATGCTGTGCATAAAGGAGATTATAAATTCACCGCATATAAAGAAGGTTATTCTTACGGCGAAACGGATTGTATAAACACAACACCTCAAATCTCTTTTGACCTTGTGCAGTGCCAGCATTCTATCTTTTCATTAAATGCACCGGTTTACCCTGTTCCCGCTTCAAACCCCGATGAAATAAAAGAATCAAAAATTTTAAAGGCAATAAATTATTTTGCATACAAAAGAAACCTTTCATCTCCCGTCGGGGCAAAGGTGGGTGCGAAAATCGGGGCTAAAATCGGCACACTAAAAGTTAATAGTGTATGCAGGGCAAAATTTGACACAATTTTAAATTCCACGGGATCAACAATAAATACGACTTTAAATTTAATGTTAAATTTTTCAACAACAGAGGAGACGTATAATGTTTCTATAGAAGAATACTTTACAGAACCGCCAGATTCAACAGGTTTTTTTGCCGTCGGAAGGTATTATAATATTACCTCAAATTTAACTGACGGCACTTTTAATGTAACTCTTGTTTTTAATTATAGTGATGAAGAAATCAATAGTCTTGGAATAGATGAGAACACACTGGATGTTTATTACTGGAACGGGAGCAAATGGATGGGACTTAATGCATCAGTTGATACTGAAAATAATACACTTACTGTAACGATAGACCATTTCACAATGTTTTCAGTTATGGGTGGGGATGGATGCGTAGTTCCCTATGATAATCTCTACATAAATTCCGATACTGTTCTGTGTCCCGGGACTTACAATATAAATAATACCAATTTATTTGGAAATGAAACAGTTATTGAGGGAAACATCATACTTCCTAATTTTGGAGTTATAATGATTAATTCATCAAATGTTGTTTTAGATTGTAATGGGGCAATATTCAATGGAGATGGTGAAGGGGCAGGTATTGTTAATCCTACATTTAATAACGGCAGTTTAAATGCGTTTACAAATGTGACAATAAAGAACTGTAATATAAATAATTATTATTATAGCATATGGACATCTTTTAATTCTTCAAATAATAAAATAACAAATAACACAGTTACACTCGGAGAGTATTGTATATGGGTGGAAATTTCGGCTAATGACACGATTAGCAATAACACAGTTTCTGATTGTGCAGAGTATGGAATTTCCATTAGCTCGGGTTCAAATAGTAAAATAATTAATAACAAGGTATTAGCATCCAACCGTAATGGAATCGTGCTTGGCTATTCTTCTGAAAATATTATAGAAAAGAATTATGTGAATTCAAGTCAAGAGGCAGGAATAGATATTTATTACTCGGATAAAACCTTAGTAAAAGAGAATATAGTTGAAAAAAATAAATACGGAATATTTATATACTACAATACCAACAACAACACAATAAAAGAGAATACTGCATACAATAATATTTTTGGGATATATATATCTTTTGGTTCTTATTTCAATAAAATTTTGAATAATCTGGTGTTCAACAACACAAACGCAGGCATTTATCTAAACTCAAATGATCCATGGAGTCAGGAAAGTGAAGGAAACTTAAACAACACATTTTCAGGCAATACTCTCTATGGAAATGCTCAAAAAGATTTCTATTCAGACAAGGAGTCAGAAAACAACACGGGCATAAATGAAACCTACGGTGAAAATGGCACAATGATCTCTTTTAAGTACAACGGCGATATTGAAATAAAGGAATCAGGTAACCTGAAAGATATGCCTGAAAACCTTACACACATAAACAAAAGCATTGAAATTACGAACCACTCCTCTGCGTGGATGAACATCACCATGTTCTACAACGAATCTGATTTTGAAGGCATCAATGAATCAACCCTTGCTTTATATCATTTCCACAACGGCGCGTGGGAGAAAATCAATGACAGCGTCCTGAATTTAGAAAAAAATTATGTTTACGGAAATACCTCAAAGTTTAGTATATTTGCTCTTATGGGTTCTGCACTTGCACCAACCTGCACGGACAACGACGGCGACGGCTTCAGCCCGGACGGCGGCTCATGCGGGGCGGTTGATTGTAACGACAACAACCAGGATATTGTTCCTGCTGTTGATAATTTAAATGTTAACAGGAGTTTAACTCTCTGCAATAATTTTTATAATATTTCTGATTCCGGAAGTGCAGGAGTTTTAATTATAAATTCATCGGATATTGTTCTTGACTGCAACGGCTCAACTCTGAACGGCACCGGCACAAGCAACAGCAGAGGAATCTACAACTACTATCATGAGAATGTTACTATAAAGAATTGCGTAGTGATAAACTATGAGTATGGGATTTATTTATATTTCGGGGATAACAATAAATTACTCAACAACACGGCAACATCAAACGCAGATAGTGGAATTCGTATGAGTAATTCTGATAATTGCAAGTTAGAAAACAATACTGTAAACTTAAATAATCATGGAATTTATATTAAATATAATTCTGATTCCAATAATCTAATAAATAACAATGTAACAAATAACACCGATCACGGGATTTATATAGAAGATTCCAACTGCGAAAGTAATGAATTTTATGAAAATTATATCTGCTTTAACGGAGCCGCAACAGATATTGTAAATAATGGGACGGGTAATTTTGGGGATGATAATATATGTGATACGACTTATGGGTGGAACGACAGCAATACAGAAGGATGCACTCATTCCTGCACTTTTACTGTAAACTGTTTCTGCTCAAATTGCAGTGAATGCAACGCAAAACTAAATGATTCATCATGTTCAGTTGTTACTTTAATTTCAAACATCACTAATCATTCAGGAACATGTATTAATGATCCTGATAATTTCAACAACAAAATTTTTGACTGTCAAGGGAATACGATCGGCGGTAATAGTATATGGGAAGGATTTGATGACCGCGGGATTTATTTAAACGGAAAATCTGGAAATATAATTAAAAACTGTGTGATTACCGGTTTCTGGACTGGAATTCGTTTAAATTATTCATCAAATAATACCTTAATTAATATCGTAAGTTCAAATAATGGTCATGGAATTAGCTTAATGTATTCCTCAAATAACACAGTAGATAACAACACTGCAAATTCAAATGAGTATTATGGAATTTATTTAGATTCTTTCTCAAACTACAACACCCTAAGTAACAACACTGCTAATTCAAATTATATTGGGATTAGTTTATCTTCTTCCTCAAACAACATAATAATTACCAACACTGCAAATTCAAATATTCGTATTTATCCTGATCTTCGTAGTTATGGAATTTATTTAGGGAATTCCTCAAATAACACCCTAACAAACAACACAGCAAATTCAAATGATGGTGATGGGATTTACCTCCATGCAAATTCAAATTTCAATAAAATTTTAAATAACAAAATTTTAAATAACAAAAATAATGGAATTGCAATAGATGGTTGTTATTATTCATGTGGTCTCGGCACCGGTACCTGTCATCGGAAATGTGATGAAGATAATGGAAATACAAATAATACGATACAGGGAAACGAAATTTTAAACAACGGCATTGGAATTTACTCGCAGCATTCAAATTCAACAATAAATTCAAATTATGTCTGCGATAATTCAAATTTAGACTTTAATTCTCCGGGCTGGCTAACAAGTTCCGGGGATAATAACACCTGTGATAAACCGGATGGTTGGAATGATACAACATCTATTGGCAGCTTGTGCAAGTATAGTTGTTCACAGAGGCAATACCTGGAAATAAGGAAATGGACTGAGACCCCAACGATAATATTGTGTGAAAAAGCGCGGTACTGGGTAAGAATTGAGAATATAGGTAATAATCAAGTTGAAAACATAACTGTTGTGGATTACCCAGATTCTGGATTTAAAAACGGTCATGCCACGAATATAACCGGTGATTGCACAGACATCAATAGTACGGAAAGTTCCGGTTACGGGGATAATTCCACATACACAATCAGTGAAGGTCTTAATCCCGGGGGATATTGTATGTTCATGTACGAATCCAACACAAGCCCGTCAATGACCGACAGCACTTATGAGAACACTGCGTTTATATATTCGGCACCGGAAGTAAATGATTCTGCGTATGTCTCCTTATATTCCTGCTGCTATATGGATGTGGAAATGATATAAAGCAAGGGTTGATTCATTGATGCCTTCAAAATCAGATTCGTTGTAGAACATGGTGATGTTCATCCACGCAGAGGAGTGGTTCGTAATTTCAATGCTTTTGT
>MCBE01000286.1 GCA_001723845.1 Candidatus Altarchaeales archaeon WOR_SM1_SCG | reverse complement strand
TTGGTCTCTACCACATAATAGAGGGGCAAACAGGACATCGGAACCCTGTAAATTTTTCAGATATTCGTATAGTCAAACCAGCATAATTAAAAAGTTACATGCATGAGAAAAATACCGGTACAACTTACAAAGGTTATCGTTTGATATGGTTTTCCGATAATCAAATCAGATGAGCAAACAAAATTTGCAGACATTAAAACCGTAAATATAAAAATTATTATTTTTAAATTCATCGTTAAAATAAAATTAAATTTACTGCTCAAGCGAAATCCCGCGCAGAGTGTATCGTGTAATGTAGATTGCTGTCTGGATTACAATAAGCAGGGGCAGCAGTAACATGAAGTTTACCGCATAAACAATTCCCAGGAGAGTCCAGTGAAGCGAGCCGAATAAATATAAAATTTCCATTGCAATTCCTGCCATCGCGAGAAATATTAAAATAAATTTAAAGTCCTTGCTCACGAATTTCGTGCTTGCGGACATTGCACTTGCAAGAGACCGGTCATCAACAACTATTGCCTGCGGCACAAACCAGAATATAAGAAAAATTACAAACCATATTGCAAGAATTGCAAGTTTAACAAAAAATGTTAAAATCCCGAATTCAAGTGCTTGAAGCCAGACAACAATGAGTGTTGCTAATGATGCCAGGATAAATAAAGTAATATAAGAGGAAATTACGGACAGGAGTTTTCCTTCAAAATTGTTGAGCGCAAATTCTATTTTTCCCGATGTAATATAATTTTTCGTAACAGTTATTGCAACCACCGCGCAATATGAAAATGCAGAAATTAATATTAAAAGAATTGCCGTAAATATTATGAAATCCGTT
This sequence comes from Candidatus Altarchaeales archaeon WOR_SM1_SCG, assembly GCA_001723845.1. Taxonomy (GTDB): domain Archaea; phylum Altiarchaeota; class Altiarchaeia; order IMC4; family WOR-SM1-SCG; genus WOR-SM1-SCG. Next base: position 9,277 of record MCBE01000286.1, on the reverse strand, counting down.
CCAGGGTAGAGGTCAAAGCGCAGGAAGCTTGCACCTGCAAAAACCTGCGAATAGGGAAAAAGCATGAGTATTAAAGAAAGCAGCATGAGTATAAAAAAGGGCAGGAAAAATATCTTCCAGATGCTTTTGCCTTCAAGATAGATTACAATGCTTTTTCTTATGATTTGCTCAAGATGCGCTATTATTTTTTCCATTATGAATTAAAAGATGAACTATTGAAATAAATTTTCAGTATGTTAATAATTATGATTATTAAACTTTAAATTTGCATAAAAATAATTTAAATAATTTTATGATTTACTAATTTTAATAAAAATTTATTGGGAGATTCATGTTTATTCTTTCGGATTGTCTGCATCCTTTAGATTGTTATTCCCATCCTTTAAACTTCCTACCGCATTATTTAAATAAAAGTTTTCCCATCCACTAAACCGGTGTATTGTTTGCCCATTAATTTTAATACCGAGGGGAATACATCAATAGTTCTGATTTTATCTCTTTTGATTTTAGTATTTATAAAAAAAGGCACCTGAACATGTTCTTTACACAAAGAACCGTGAGAGGATTTATGTTCGGGATATTCAAATCTTGCCCTTAAATCAAAACCCTTTTTTGCATCAACTATTATATCACCGCTTCGTTTTGACTTGAAAATCTGGGAAATTTGTACCAGTGCGTCAGGATATTCAGAGTTAAAAGTATGTTGCAGTATACCCTCATAACTTAACCATTTGTTTTCCAGACCATAGCCAAATGGGTCTTTTTTAGAATATTCATAACACAGTTTGTTGTCTTTTTCCCTGATGATTGCTTCTCCATGTTTGTTATTGACATAAATCTCGTTTTTTCCACCCCTTGTTAATACAAAAGATATTTCCTCTCTGTTTGCTAAATCTTTCAAAAGTTTCTCTTCAATCTCTTCATGGCAATATCTCTTTTTCCAGCAGTTTCCATTTTTTATATAGATGTTCGCCATAGAATTCCCTGTTTCCGCCAATACCGCATTAATATTTCTTTTATATATTAACGGATAGTATAATACTCTAAAGTTTTTCTTTTCCATAAACTCACTTAAATCAAAATGAGTATGCGTATCAGTTAGCCCGTGATCACTTGAAATTATGAATAATGTATCCTCAAATTTTTTTTGTTTTATCAGTTCCCCGATTATTTGACCTATCATTTCATCAATCTTTTTGTATGCCGCAATCACTCTTGAAGAACGGGGACCTGTCGCATGAGACAGCCCGTCAACTGCCGGTAACACCGCAAATAAAAAATCAGGGTTTGATTTCCTTAAAGCTCGCCGGATAAAAAAAGCTGCCGTTTTATCTACTATCTCCCACCGGTGTGTAAAATGAGCATAAGGATTTAAAAGATGCGGTATGTTCCTTGAAAATTTAATGCCCCTTGAAAGCGGATTGAACACATTATACGGATTTTTTGATAATTCAAATAATGTTTTAACCTCTTTGTTTAAGTCCCGTTTCATCATCACGCTTTCTAACCCGATATAGCTTCTAAGCCCCCCAAAAACTCTTTTTTTAGAATAAAACTCGTATCTGTCAAACCATCTTATACCCGGAAGATTACATGTTCCGGGGAAGCATCCCGTAAGAAAAGGGGCATAGGCAGGACCTGTTGCAGACGGGTAAGCGGAGATACCCCTGCAATATGTCCCGTTTTTTAGAATATACTTCCGGATATTTGGCAATTCATCTTTTGAAAGTAAATCTTCAACTACTTCAACGCACCCTCCATCTATTAAGATGATTATACACCGCTTGAATTCTTTCATTTTAAATTTCTTAAAGACCAAAAAATTTTGCCATTTCCATTAAACCATAATGCCCCGCATAAGCCAGTATTAAACATTTAGGAATCTTTCCTATTAAAACCCCTATAAAAAATTTTTTAATATTGTACCTTAAAGAGCCCGCAACTATCCCTATGAGATCCAGGGGCAACGGGGTGAATGAAAAAACAGGTATGCTCCAGAACCCGTATTTATTAAAAATCTCCTGGACTTTATTGTATTTTTTACCTTCTATTTTTGCTTTTTCACCTATTTTTGCTCCGCCTCTGCCGACAAAATAAGAGATTAATTCACCAAACGCAGAAGCAACTCCCGCTACCAATCCCACTAACAAGGGATTAGCATAGTATCCTGAAGTGAACACAATGAGGGGGTCAGGCATACTGATAACAACTGTTGCAGTACAAATAAATATTGCAATAAATAAAAGAACATATCCCCAGGGTGTATCCAATTGGTGTGGTACCGAATATAAAAAATCAAATAAGTTCTCAAGCATTTTTAGGCAATTACTTTATTTAAATAATTAAAATAGAATAATAAAGATGTCATTTGAGAACTATTTAAAGTCGATATCTATACCCCAATGCAATAAAAAACCTATGAACAATCACGAATTAGAGCATCTGCCGGGATTCTAACTTTATCAAATTTTTTTGATTATATTATTTTAAAGCCCTGTCGGAACATCAATAAAAACCGCCTCAACATCAAACTTTTCTTTTAAAAGTTTTGCCAGTGCCTTAACGCCGAGCGTCTCGGTTGCGTAATGCCCTGCAAAAATTATATTAACCTTTGCTTCTTTTGCAGTATGATAAACCTCGTGTGATGCTTCTCCTGTAACAAAAACATCAACCTTTTCAACCGCTTCATTAACAATCCGCGCGGCAGCACCCGAAACAACACCCACTTTTTTAACTTTCTCTTTTCCGAAGGGCAGCACTGCACAATTTGTATTTAATTTTTTTTGAATTTCGCCTGCAAAATCATTTATGCGTCTTTCTGCAAACTCGCCCATAAACCCGATAAAAATCCCGTGATAATTTCCGAATTCTTCTATGTTTTCAGCGTTAAATAATTTTAAAAATTCAATATTGTTTCCAACTTCGGGATGCAAATCAAGAGGCAGGTGCGCGGCGTAAAGGGAAATTTCATTCTCAATTAAAAACTTCAGGCGGCGGTAGGTTATTCCCGTAACAGATGTTATCCCGTTCCAGATTAAGCCGTGATGCACAATTATCATATCCGCTCCCGCGTCTTTTGCAGCCGAGAATGATTCTGTGCAGGCGTCAACCGCAAAGGCAATTTTATTAATATTCTCTTTTCCCGAAACCTGTAGCCCGTTTACCGATGAATCCTTGATTTCATTGATTTTCAGGTAATCGTCCAGGTAATTTGTTATTTTTTTCAGGGATGCCATCTTTAATCCGTTGTTTTATTATTTAAATTAATTTTTGATTTAATTAAAATCCGGCATAGTAAATTTAAATTTAATCTAATTTAATATCTAAATGTAAAGATGGAAACCGAATTAAAAACCGCATTCTGGATAAGAATTAAAAATATCATCGGCGCACTCCGGGATGTAAGTTCCGAGATTGCAAAAGGCAAGGGAAACATTGTATTTATTGAGCAGTTTGAGGAGCATACCGACCAGGGAATACATCTCTATCTTGAAATTGAAGGTGTGAATGATACGGAAAAATTAATTGAAAATTTAAATGAATTAAATGTTGTTATTGATGTGAAAACCGTACCTACATTCGGGGAGATTTACGGGAAAAGGGTTATAGTCGTAGGTGGCGGGGCGCAGGTTGCAGAGGTTGCAAAAGGTGCAATAAGCGAAGCCGACCGCCATAATATCCGGGGTGAAAAAATAAGTGTTGATACAATTCCTCTTATCGGTGAGAAGGAGATTGCAAATGCTGTTCGTGCTGTTGCCCGGCTTCCGAGAGCAAAAATCTTAATTCTTGCGGGATCGCTCATGGGCGGTGAAATAAGTAACGCGGTTAAAGAAGTTAAAGAAGAAGGAATTTCCGTAATCTCGCTTAATATGGCAGGGTCTGTTCCAAAGTTTGCAGATCTGGTGGTTTCCGATCCCATACAGGCAGGAGTTATGGGAGTTATGGCAATTGCAGATACCGCAAAGTTTGATTTGAGTAAGCACAAGGGAAGGGTTTATTGAAAAAATTAAAGTACACGACACAATTATTTAGAAATAAAATTAATAATTAATACATGCACGGTTGAATAAATCCGGCAGTGTTTGTTATTAAGATAAAATTTAAAATTAATTGATGTTGGGGTTATATTTATTGATTGAAATTTAAATTAGTGATAAGGATATAAGAAGGAGGTTAATTTAAAGATGGGTGTGGGGAAATTAGGTTATGATGTAACTTTGTTATGCGACATTCAACCCGCCTTAAAATTTACGAATTATTTTGAATCTGTTTTATAAGAAATGAAAAGTTTATATTATTCTATCAATTTAAATAATTTTATACTACTAAACATCATGTTAACCATTTTTGACTTAATAAACGCGAAGACCGAATCATGGATCAAGGAAGAAAAAGAAAACAATCAGTCTGCAATCGGAAACTTGATTAAACACATTGAAAAACAAAATAAACTCAGAGAGCCGCAAATTAAGGCTATTGGAGTTTATCTCTGGCTGAAATTTGTCGGTGAAAATAATAAACTTTCTGATATGATCCGGAAAGGATTGTTGTTTGATGAAACAATCGCGCAAGAATACGATTATTATAACGTATTCGGAAAAAATTACACCACCCAATTTTTAAATCAATTCGTTCAAGATAATGAGCTGAAAAATTTACAAAAGGTTTTATTGAACGACCCGCAAGGAAATGAGCATGATTGGGATAAAGTTTTAGACGACCTGCTGCATAATTTTGAATACCCTAACTTTCTTTTCAGTTTACCGATGGGCGCCGGAAAAACTTACTTAATGGCGTGTTTTATTTATCTTGACCTGTATTTCGCTAAACTGAATAAAAGCGATAAACGGTTTGCCCATAATTTCGTTGTCTTTGCTCCGCACGCTGCAAAAACTGCAATTTTACCCTCACTTAGAACGATAAGAGATTTTAATCTTGACTGGATTCTACCGGAAAATGAAGCAAAGGAATTAAAGCAAATAATCCACATTGAGATTTTAGACAGTTTAAGTTCTAAAAGAAAAGACAAGTTACAGGGCAACAACCCAAATCTTGAAAAAGTAAACCGCATTACACAAACAAACGATTTTGGATTGGTTTTTATCACAAATGCTGAAAAAGTTGTGCTGGAGAGATATGATGAAAAAGATAAGAGATTTATTGAGACTGGTCAAACCTTTTTAACGCAGAAAGAAAAGGAAGAGATTAAAAAAACCAATGAGTTAAGGGAGAAGTTATCTCAAATACCTTATTTATCGGTTATTCTGGATGAAGTTCACCATACCTACAAGAAAAGCGGTCAAAGTGAGAAAAAACTAAGGGTGGCAGTAAACATCTTAAATCAGCACCAAAACTTAATAACTGTCTTAGGTTTATCCGGAACGCCCTTTGTAAAAACAAAAATTAAAGTGGGAGATCAGGAAGTTCGTCTTAACCAGATACAGGATGTGGTCTATGACTATTCTTTGGCTGACGGGATAGGGAAATTTCTTAAGGTTCCATTAGTAAAAACTGTGGAAATAAGTCAGCTACAGTTTATAAAGCAGGCATTAAATGAATTTTTTCATGATTATGATATAACTTACTACAACGGCACTAAAAGTAAAATAGCTTTTTATTGCTCATCAATAAAAAAATTGAATGAGGAAATATTGCCCGTAATACAGGAATGGTACCGTGAGAACCGTGCCGGAAAAGAAAATGAAATATTCAGATTTTATTCGGATGTTCGTAAGGAAGATAAACCGTATCAACTGTCAAAAGAGAATCTGGCAATTTTTAACAACCTTGATAAACCTTATTCCGATAAAAGAGTTGTACTATTGGTTGCAGTCGGAACGGAAGGATGGGATTGTAAAAGCTTAACGGGTGTTGTTCTTCCAAGGCAGAAAACTACAAAAAACTTTGTTCTTCAAACGACTTGCAGATGCCTTAGGGAAGTTGAAAATGCAAAGAATGAAAAAGCACTTATCTTTCTTGAACCGGGTAATTACGAAACATTGGATAATGAATTAAGGGAAAATTACAAACTCACTATTGACGACTTGAAAGTCAAAGGAGGTAATGACATACCAGTAATCGTAAGAAAATCAAAACTCGGAAAAATAAAATACAAACAAATACATAAGCAGTTTAAGATTGAAATTCAGCAGGAAAGCACTGATTACGCAAAAAGATTAAAAAAGTTTGATATAGAAAAATTCAAAAGTCATTTTCCTTATGATGCAAGAGAAACCACTGCTAAAATCGGTAGAACTGGTTTAATCTCACAGGTTTCTGAGGATGCTGCTATTTATAACAAATTTGATTACGCATTTAATGATATGGTTTATGACATTTCAAAATACACATACGCCCGGTTTAATGAAACAGATTTAACTAAAAATTACGGCGGCGAGTTGAAAGCGATTTTTGAACAGGTAAAAGAAAACCTTGTCTGGTTAACCAACAACCCAACTATAACTATGCAGGATTTGGTGAAGTATATCGCATCATTCTTTGCAAATGAAATTGCATATAAAACAGACATTATTACAGAGGATGCTGAAATTGAATTATTGGAGTGGAACCTGCCGGCAGGTATTGACTATGGAAGCGGCAAATTTTTGCCGGAAATCACTAAAAATCAAATACATGGAATGCAAAAACACCATAACAGATTAAAGGAAGAGTTTGAAGATGAAGAATTAGACCCCAATGACATCAGTTTTAACTATCTGCCGTACCGATTTGACTCCGATTTTGAAAAAAATGCCATTCTTGAAATGATTAAATTAGCAGAGCTGAAAAACCTTGAGGTTTATTACAACGGCTATACAGACAATAAACTGCAAAACTTTTACATTAAAACTGAGTTGGGCAATTACACCCCTGATTTTTTGGTTTTAAAAAGAAAGAACGGTTTGAGATATCAAACTGAAAACAAAAAGGGAGATATTGAAAAAGTCTTGATTATTGAAACCAAGGGAATACCTTATTACACTGATGAATTCAGGCAAAAGGAAAAATTCGTAGTTGAAGTTTTCAAGAAACACAACCCCAACTTTGGATATGTCTGTTTCAAGGACGAGGGCAAAAATGATTTTTCAATACATTTAAATGAACTTAAAAATTTAATTAAAGCATTTTAATAAAATAAGAATAAAGAAAGGATGAAAAAACCAACGTCATATAATATAACTCCTGCGAAGGGGCAGGCATTGTTGAATTTTCGGGGAAGGTTAATGCCAGATAAAATTGATGCTTTTGAAACACAGGTTGTAGAGGAGATAAGGCAAAATGGCTGGCAGCAAAAAATAGAAACCGAAAAACAAACTGATCCCCACGCTGATTTTCGCAACTTGCTAATCCACGGCGACTGCCTCTCTGCCTGCGCTTATCTTAAATCACAAAATATGAAGGTTGATCTGGTTTACATTGACCCGCCATTTGCAAGCGGCGCTAATTACGCAAAGAAGATTTACCTGCGAAACGGCGGTAAAACCTCAATTGAAAACGAGGATAATTCAATCGGCGAAGAAGTCATGTACGGCGACATCTGGCAGAAAGAAGATTATTTGAACTGGCTTTATGAAAGACTTTTAGCCATAAGGGATGTTATGAGCGGAACCGCAAGCATATATATGCATTTGGATTGGCATATCGGGCATTATGTTAAAATTTTAATTGACGAAATATTTGGGGAGGAGAACTTTGTTAATGAAATTGTTTGGCAGAGAAAACAAGCACAAGCATGGGCTTCTAATCAGTTTGGAATAACGAATGATACCATTTTCTTTTATTCAAAGAGTGATGAACATATATTCAATCCAACTTATTCCAAAGATGATGAAGCTACTCAAAAATACATTAAGGAAAGATTCGTTTTTGATGATGGTGATGGAAGAAAATATATGAAATCGCCACTTGTAAATCCTTTAGATAGACCTAATTTAAGGTATGAATTTCACGGGGTTAAGCCACCTACTACTGGATGGCTTTACTCAAAAGAACGAATGGAAAAAATGTATAAAAATAATGAACTTGTATTTCCCAAAAATGGAAATGGTAGAATTTATAGGAAAATATTTGCTGATGATTACAAAGGACAAATGATTCAAAATATTTGGACTGACATACCGATAGTTAATCCCATGGCAAAAGAAAGGTTAGATTATAATACCCAAAAACCCGAAGCCCTTTTAGAAAGAATTATTAAATCCTCTTCAAATGAATGCATGATTGTTGCTGACTTTTTTGGTGGCTCTGGAACAACTGCAAAAGTTGCTAACGACTTAAACAGAAAATTCATCGTTTGTGATATCGGTATTAACGCTATTCAAATTTCAAGAGATCGGCTTAGTGAATCAGAAGCAAACTTTGATATTCTTAAAATCAATGACGGTCTTCGTTTGTTCAGAAATCCTGCGCAAACAACGGCTAAAATATTCAGTTTAATTGACGGCTTTAAGAATTGTGCGGAATTAGAATTAGGCGAGTTCTGGGATGGTGGGATAGTCGGTAAAAAAGGCACGTATGTTCCAATAAAATTCATAGGCATAGACAAGAAATTAACTAAGGAGTTAGTGGATGTTATCTTAGAGGAAATTTACCCGTTAGAGGATACTGGAGGTGAAACGGAAGCCGTGAAATTGATTTACGCACACAAGGAGTTAGAAATCAGCCAGGACTACATTAATAAGGAAATTCGCAGAGTTGGGAAATCAAACATAACAGTTCAGTTAATCAGCCTTGATGAACTATTGGATCAAAAAGCCGATGTTTTGTTTGCTCCTGACAATGCAGATTTAGAAGTAACAAAAGAAGGAGACCGCTACAAAGTAGAAATCAAACACTTTTTCAGCAGCTATCTCAAAAACAAGATAGATGAATTCAACGCTAAGAAGGTAAGCAAAATAAAACAAGAAACATCAGATGAAGACTTGATGCAGATAAGTGAAACGGGATTGGAGTTAATTGAAGCGGTTCAATTTGATACAACCCTGAAAAAAGACAAAAACGGGAATGATATCTGGGCAAGCAATCTAAGTTTAGAAGACAAAGCAGGCGTAAAAGAGAAAATAAAAGGAGTGTACTACCTGCCGACAGATAAGTTCAAGTTGAAGATAAGAAATATTGCGGGAGATGAAATTATTGTTGATAGCAAGAACTGTTCGTGTCCCCAGCTTGTTAATTAAATTCTACGGGGGATTATACCTGTGTTTAATGAATTTAGAATTTTGACATGAAATATGATGTATTTTTGTCGTTTAGGGTGATTAATAAGGCATGTTCTAAC
>MCBE01000285.1 GCA_001723845.1 Candidatus Altarchaeales archaeon WOR_SM1_SCG | reverse complement strand
AAATCATTGGAATAAAATTCTCAAGGAGATGGGCAACCAGGCGTTGTTTCTTGCTAAACTTATTAATGGTGAGATGCCGGAAGACATAGATGAAGCATTCTCCGCTGCTGGTGTTTCACTTTTCCCGAAGAGCAGGAGCCAGATTAAAACGCACTGCTCATGTCCTGATTGGGAAAATCCCTGCAAGCACATTGCTGCTGTTCATTATGTTATCGGGGAAGAATTTGACCGTGACCCGTTTATGATATTTAAATTGCGCGGAATGCCGGAAGAGCAGGTGATAGCAAAACTCCGTGCGTTAAGGTGTCTTGATGCGCTGCCGGAAGAGGAAGAACTGCCTCCGGATGAAGAGGAAGATTACGAAACGATTTCCCTGAATGAATGCCTCCCTGATTTCTGGCTGCTCGGTGATAATTTTAATAAAATTAATGTTTCAATCACACAGCCAACTGTTCCGTTAGCGATTCTTAAAAGATTGGGTGCGCCGGGATTCTGGCAGGATGATGATTTCTGGCAGGATATGGAGAAACTCTATAAACTTATGACCGATTCGGCAATAAAAGAATCTTATGCACAGGGTGATGAATGGATGCGGCAGGAAAGTGAAACAGGCAAAAATTTAAATAATATTATCCTGCACGGGACATGGATCCCGGGAGACATGCACGGTGCAAAAAACGGAAGAAATAAATTCTTTTTATGGGGTGAAAAGGTCAAAGCCGCAGGAACAGGAACCAAAAAGCCGGGGAAAAATGCAAGGAAAAAGAAAAAGAAAATCCCTGATCATCCTTTTTGTACATCTCCTGATGAAATTAATGAAATCGTTAAAATTTTTAATCTTAATTTTGATTCCAGTGAATCATCACCCGATTACCAGGTTATGTCCCTCCCGGGTGAAGGAAATTTTCCATACCCGTCATTTAAGAGAGTTGAAGAGGAAGCAGAACTTTCAAACTGGAATGTTCCTGTTGCCAGGTTACCTGCACGCCAGGCGATTTCACTGCTTGAGCGTCTTCCTCTTTTTAGTATTTCCCACAATAATATTAATATTAAATTCGGCGACGATATTCTTTTCTGGAGTTTGGCATCTAAATTCGGGTACGAGTTGATTGCAAGGCAGCGGCTTATTCCTTCAATTTCCGAGTCATACGAGGAAATATCGCGAGCGGCAGCGAAGCATATTGAAACAGGAAAGGGAAAGAAAAATAACCTGCATGCTCGCTGGCATCCCGTCTATAATTACGGCGAGGACTCAAAACGACTTGATTTGTTTGCGGACTCAATGCCGTACATCTGCGGAGCAGCAGCCCCGGATTTAAAATTCTCGCCTGCAAAATTAATTATTGATTTTTTGAACACGGCAGTTGACAAAACCTGCCGGGGCTGGTTTAAGGAAAAAATCGCGGGAACCGGGATGTGGCGGACCAAAACAACAAAGGATACGCTCGCTTCTAAACTGCTCGCGGGTCTTGGTTCTGTTGACGGGCTGATTGGAGGCACAACTCACGAGCGTAATGTCTTAAAAACAGGCATGGATAAATGGTCGCATGCTATAAAAACATCGGGCAGGGAGACACCGTTTCGGACATGTTTCCGGCTTGAAGAGCCGCAGGGAGAACAAATGGATGTCTACGGTGATAAACATGAGGCACTGGACTGGAGTATTTCTTTTCTTATGCAGGCAATGGATGATAAGAGTTTGCTTGTTCCCGCCGAAACCGTATGGAAGTCAAAAACAATGAGACGCGAGGATATTGAATTTGAAAACCCGCAGGAGATGTTTTTAGGGGATCTTGCAAAAGCCGCCCGGCTCTTTCCCGCGATTGAACAGGGTTTAAAAACAAGAAGACCTGATAAATGCAGTATCGGAACGGAAGGCGCTTACGCATTCTTAAAGGAGGGTGCGTGGCTGCTTGAGGAAAGCGGCTACGGGATACTGATACCCTCGTGGTGGAGTAAAAAAGGCGCTGCATCAGACATCAAGATTAAGGCAAAGTCCAGATCAAAATCACTGTCAGATACACCCGGGAGGAAATTTTTCGGATTACACAGCATCCTGGATTTCAACTGGGAAATTGCAATCGGCGATGAAATTCTTTCCAGGGAGGAACTTGAAAAACTTTCCGGATTAAAAATCCCGCTTGTGAAGGTGCGAGGTAAATGGATTGAATTTAAAAAAGATAAAATTGAGGATGCATTGAAAATTTTAAATAAATTTGAAAAGGAAGGGATGACCCTTGCAGAAGCGCTTCATATAAACTCCGGCATTGAAGACATCGGCATTCCAATGGAATTTGAAAGTTCCGGCTGGCTTGAAGATATGCTTGTCAAGGAAGGAAACGGAAAATTTAAGAAAATTAAAACACCAAAAACATTTAACGGGAAACTCAGACCCTACCAGGAGGGTGGGTTTTCATGGCTTTCATTTCTTAAAAGCAAGGGGCTTGGAGCATGTCTCGCAGACGACATGGGTCTGGGGAAGACAATCCAGGTTATCTCAATGCTGCTTCATGACAAAGAGGAAGGTGAAAAAAGTAAACCTTCACCGGTACTTTTAATAGCCCCCACCTCTGTAATCGGGAACTGGCATCATGAACTGGCAAGATTTGCCCCGACACTCAAATGTATGATCCATCACGGGGCAAACAGGTTGGCAGGAGGGAAGTTCGCGGCAGAGGCAAAAAAACATGATGTGGTGGTCACAACTTATGCTCTTTCTGTTAGAGATGAAAAGAATTTAAATAAAATTAACTGGGACGGTATAGTCCTTGATGAAGCCCAGAGTATCAAGAATCCATACACAAAACAGGCAGGAAGTATTAGAAAAATCAGTAAAAAATCCGGATATAGGATCGCATTAACAGGAACGCCCATTGAGAACAAGTTAAGCGAATTATGGTCAATTATGGAGTTTTTAAATTCCGGTTATCTGGGGTCGTTCAAGCAATTTAGGACAAATATTGCTATCCCTGTTGAAAGACATAAAAACCCTGATGTGTCTGAAAAATTAAGAAATCTTGTTAAACCGTTTATTCTAAGGCGGCTGAAGACCGATAAGAAAGTAATCAAAGACCTTCCCGATAAAATAGAAATGAAGACATACTGCACACTGACAGTTGAACAAACAACCCTTTACAAAGCAGCGGTTGATGAAATGATGCAGGAAATTGAACAATCGGAAGGAATAAAGCGGCGCGGACTTGTGCTTTCCGCACTTACTAAATTAAAGCAGATATGCAATCATCCCGCGTTGTTCCTGCATGACGGGAGTTCCGTTGATGCGCGTTCGGGAAAACTTGAACAACTAAAGGACATGCTTGATAATGTTCTCTCATCAAATGAAAAGGCATTAATCTTTACCCAGTACTCTGAAATGGGTGAAATGCTAAAGAACCATCTTGAGGAATCTTACGGCAGGGAAGTTTTCTTTTTGTACGGCGGTGTCCCGCAGAAAAAGAGAGACAGAATGGTAACCGTTTTCCAGGAGGATAAAAATGCTCCGCCGATATTCATTCTTTCGGTGAAGGCAGGAGGGCTTGGATTGAACCTTACATCCGCAAACCATGTATTTCACTTTGACCGGTGGTGGAATCCCGCGGTTGAAAACCAGGCGACAGACCGTTCATTTCGGATAGGACAGAAAAAGAATGTCCAGGTGTATAAGTTTGTCACGGAAGGAACACTTGAAGAGAAGATAGATGAGATGATTGAGGCAAAAAAAGAGTTATCTGATGCCATATTGAGTGCCGGGGATTCATGGGTTACCGAATTATCAAACGATAAACTCAGGGAGATGTTCAGTTTGAGGGAGGAATATTAATTTAATTTTTTGATTCCGATTAATAATAAAGAACGAATGGAGAATGGCGAAATCCGGACCAAAAATTAAGAAAAAACCATTAAGTAAATCGCAGGTTAATATCACAGGTGATGTTGAATATATCATCAATAAAGATGTAAATCGTGATTCAAGAGTGGTGTCGTTTGATCAATTGATATTTTTCTGAGGCAGTGACAGGAGACGCCCGGATGCTTGACCCGGGAGATAAACTGGCTCTCTGCTTAGCCCGCGACGGAGAAAAACAGCAGTACAAGATGTGTTCAAAGTATTAATCTGGCAATAATCAACAATCAAAGGCAAATAATGAGATCGTAAAAAACCACTGCACAGGGGAACCATCAAAAAACTCATAAAACAAATGATGATCTTGAAGGACTGCAAACTTTTACTTTTTACTGCGCAGATATGCAAAGAATCGGTATTTAAAAACAAATCTAATTCTTTAGGAAATTAGGTGGTTTTGAATTATGCAAAAACCCTCAAATAATTATATGGAGCAATACAAACAAAAACGAAAGCAATACGGAATTATAATAATATTTTTAATTTCCCTGTTATTCGTTTCATTTATATTCTCAATCACGCAAGGAGCAGCGGAAATCCCGGTAAGCAGGTTACCTGAAATACTTGCAGGCGGCGGAACGCAAACCGAAAAAACAATAATTTTTGAAATTCGCTTTCCTCGCGCGATTCTTGCAGTACTTGTCGGAGCATCTCTTTCAATTTCAGGCGTGGTTTTACAGGCATTATTCAGGAATCCGATGGCAGACCCCTACATACTGGGAATTTCATCGGGCGCGGGATTTGGTGCGGCAGCAGCCATGCTTTTTGGAATATCGTTCACTTTTATCGGCTTTTCAGGAATCTCAGCGTGTGCTTTTTTCGGGGGGATAGTTGCGATTTTAATTGTTTATAATATTGCAAAAATTAAGGGATCACTTCCCGTGCAGACGCTGCTTCTATCGGGAATCGCGGTCGGCGCTTTTTTCTCCGCCTGTATTGCAATTCTTATGTTTATTGCGGGAAATAAACTGCACGGTATCGTGTTCTGGCTTTTCGGCAGCATGTCTTTTGCATCGTGGGATAATATAATTGTAATTATCCCGTATTTTATTATCTGCTCAATAATTATTTATATATTTTCCCGCGACCTTAATGTGGTGCTTCTGGGAGAAGAAGATGCAAAAGCCCTTGGAATTGATACGGAAACCGTAAAGAAGGTTCTTCTTGGTTGCGCAACGATGCTTACCGCAGCAGCTGTTTCGGTGTCGGGATTGATAGGTTTTATCGGGCTTGTAATCCCGCACATCACAAGGATTTTAATAGGACCCGATCACAGGATTTTAATTCCCGCATCCGTATTTATCGGAAGTATTGCCCTGCTTCTTACAGATACTCTTGCAAGAACAATAATCTCCCCGGTTGATATTCCCGTAGGAATCATTACCTCTCTATTCGGGGCGCCGTTTTTTATTTATTTATTGAAGAAGAGGAGGCATGAATATTTTTAAAATTAATTGAAATTTAGAATGAAACTGTCAATCAACAACATATCATTTAACTCTTGATTCAAAGGTGTTGGAAAACATAGCATTCAAAGCAGATACTGCGACTTTATAGGATAAGTATGTTGATGAGATAAAATGGAGTCTTATATTATAAACTATTAATTTATTATAAACTATTAATCCAATAATTATTAATAATTTAATATATAAAAAACACATAAATTAAAATGCCAATATTAGATGAAATTAAAAAGTTTGATATAAATAAATGCCTCAGGGAAAACTTCCACCTGAATAAAAATCCATTCACTCCAAAAGAGTTATTCTCCGACGGACTAACAGCTGATGAGGTGAAAACTCATGACAGGGTATTTCAGGGTAGAAAAGAAATCGTTGAGAGTATAATTACGGGAATTAGAGCAGGCGACTCATATAAATCCGTATTGTATGGCAGTAAGGGTGTTGGAAAAAGCAGCATACTTAACCTCTGTTTATATGCACTTTCAAATGATTACATCACAATAAAAATACGAATTTTAAAGGAAGATGTAAATGAAAAGGTGTTTCAAAAAAAGATATTGAGAGCAGTTGCCACTGCTTTAACATCACGGATCCTTAAAACCGACGGATTGAATCTTGAGAGTATAAGAAAAAAGATTCAACAATTTTTCAAGCCAGGCGCGGTAAAGGAACTTGATGCAACGGCAGCATTGGCTTTCCTATTCTCAAGTGATCAGGTAACTTACGAGGAAAGTACACAAGATAAAGAAGCAATTAACCTGCATTTGGGTCCCGTACCCATAGGTTTTACCATGAAATCCGAATATGTGAATGCTGCAAAAACAATGACATCTTATGCACATATACCTGAAACTGATCTTATGCGAATATTGAAATCCGCACATAAACTCACATTGGAATTTGGGTTTAAAGGTATTGTACTGGGTATTGATGACGGAGATAAACTAAATGATGCGGAATTGGAGCGCATGCTTTTAAATCTTCTTAAAGGTATGTTCTATGCTGATGCAAAATACCATCTGATGGTTGTATGTGCAAGAGATGTGATTGAACTTGATGTCAAAGATTTATTTAGTGACAACTTCATTTCTCCTCTTTCAAAGGATGATGTATTAAGGGCGCTTAATGAAATGTACAAATCAGAATCAGTTGGTGAAAAAGAGATATATGATTTTTTTGATAAGGAAGTACTTGCGGAACTGTATGAAGAAAGCAATGGTTTGATGAGAGATGCGGTGATACTATGCGGCGAGTGCATTAAAAAAGCATGCAGTGAAAAGAAAGAGAGAATAGACAAAGATGTCTTTAATTCCGTTCGTGTTCGTGAAGAGGCAGCAGCAGCAGTTAAATTAATGACAATGAACCACATATCCACGGAATATAAGGTAGTTACCTATCTTATGGAAAATAAAGAGGGATACTCAAGTGATGAGAACTTCCAGAAATCCGTGGGCGTTATCCAATCAAGATTAACACAAATTCTAAGAGAACTTGAAAATAAAGGGGTATTAAAATCAAGGAAGGAAAAAAGGCGGAGGGTTTATTTCCTGAAAGGGGGTATTGAGGAAGTATTAAAGTATTAAAAAGTATTAAATTAATAGGTTATAATAGATTAATAGTTAAGATTTGAAGGATGAATGAAATAATAATTAAAATTTTAGCCGGAGCATTTGGGCATGTAGCAGCATCTATAATCCACGAAGGAGTGAAGAAAGTATTGGAAAAAGACCCCTTTGAAAAAGCATTTAAAGAGAGTGTTGAAAAAGTAGAAAAGAAATACGATAAGGATTTGTTTTTTGTTTTCGGACTGCTACAGAAACCAGAGGCGTTTGTCGGCAGGGAAATTATTGATAAAGGAACATTCTGTGAAATTTTATCTGAAGAAGGAGTTATAGAATATGTTGCATCGGAGCTTTACGATGAAATAAGTAAGAAGTTCAATGAAATCATTAAAGAGACGAGAAAGAAAAATGAATATGCTTTTAGATGTTATGTAACGGAGGAGTTAGAAAAACAGGGGCTTACACTTGGTGTAATTGAAGATGGAATTAGAATACTTACGGAAATAACTATCCCACGAATAGAAACTATCCTTGAAAAAGAAAAATCAAAAGATGCAGAATTTTTCCGTTCATGGGGTCCGGAATGGATTGATTTTGAAAAAGGTTTTGTTGTTGAAAGACCGGAGGTTAATGAAATCCTGAAAAAATTTGAGAACAATAATTTGATTGTAATCAAGGGAAATCCGGCAAGCGGGAAGTCAGTAATTTTAAGAAATGTTGGCTATAAACTTGCAAATCAAGGCACGGATGTTTATGTCATAGAACTCAAACACACGACACCTGGAATAGAAGAGGTTTTGAAATTAAAGAAAGGTTATCTTTTTATTGACGATGCGCATTTAGATTTTGGGTTTGTTGATAAAATACGGCAGATGTTATCTAATCATGTAAAGGTTCTTGCTTCAACCCGCGATATTAACGAGGATTCCGTTCAGGTCTCTCATCTGAAACTTTATGAGTATATCAGGGATGCAATTTTGATAAAAAGTGTTGATGCGAGAGAGGAGATAATAGAGAATTTCCTTAAAATTGAAAAACAGGGCGAAACCATGTCTGGAAAAATTAAAGAGAAATTAAGTAAGGAGAGTTTGTGGGTTTTAGCGTGGCAGCTGCGGGCTTATAAAGAAACAGGGGATGTTTGCAGGGATGCTGTTTGCAGGGAAGTTGAAAATTACCTTGAAAAATTAAAAGAACAGGGAATTGAAAATGCTGAGGATATATTTTTGATTCTCTCTGTTTTCTATAAATATGAAATTCCGGTGAGGCGAAAATTCGTGGAGAAACTTGTCTGCGGCAGCAAAAAAGACATTGAAAAATTAATTAAAATTCGGGAGATAAATGAGACAAAGGAGAAGGGGTGGAAATATTTGGGTTTGCATCATTCGGAGATGGCAGAAGTTTATCTGAATTTTTTCCAGAATTTAGAGTTTGAAGGGGTCGGAGAGGGGATAAAAAAGGAAATTGAGGAAGAGACCGGGAAGGATTGGTTTGAGGGGTTGTTTCATTTGTATGTGGGGGAGTTTCCAGAAGAATGGGAATATATGTTTTATAAATATCCTAAAATTATTAAAAATCTGATGCAGGAAGAGAAAATCTTCAACAAAATTAATGAAAATATACTTAAAACAGGACCAGAAAACCACGTGGATGCTATTTTCTATTTAAGTCATAATTCTCCAGAATTTAGATTAAACTTTGATGAGGACTCAAGAAAAAGATTAATTAAAATTGTGTCTCAGACAAAACCGGAAAATTACCCAGATACAATAGACTGGGTTACTATATTAAATAATGTTGATGCTGAACGAATATTAGAATTTGATGAGGGTTCAAAGAGAAAATTAACTGAAAATATATCTCAAACAACGCCTGAAAATCACTTTGATACCGGAAAATGGATTTTTACATTGAGAGAGGTCAATCCTGAACTAGCATTAAACTTTGATGAAGACTCAAAAAGAAGGTTAAGTAAAAGTATGGCTCAAACAAAACCAGAGAACCATAAATACACAGGGGGTTTGATTTATTCGTTAAAAAACATTGATCCTAACTTTACATTAGAATTCGATGAGAATTCAAAAATAAGATTAAGAAATAGTATATCTCAAACAAAACCAGAAAATTATGAAGGCACAGCAGTGTTGATTTTTGCATTAAGAGATGTTGACTCTGAACTTACGAGAGGTATTATAAGAAATAGTTTGCCAAAATCATTTATTGAATATGTGCGAAGTAGAGAAATTGATGGTTACTTTTTTGAGGATTTAAATTGGATAATTCCAGATTTACCAGAATTTAATGGATGGTTGCTTGAGAATATTTAAATTTCAAATGAATTTAAAAAATTACAGAAGTATGATGAACCAAAAAAACCAATCAAAAACAAAAAGATGTCCTTTTTGTGCAGAGGAAATTCAATTTGATGCAATCAAATGCAAACACTGTGGAGAGTGGCTGAACAAAAGACCAGCAGATGAGCCGCAGCCCTATAATGAATATCCCAAGAACTGGGATGAGATTAGAAAATATGTTTATAAAAGAGATAACTACACTTGCCAGCAATGCGGTGCGACTGATGTAGAACTGCATGCTCACCACATTGTGCCGCTTTCTTCAGGCGGCAGTAATGAAGTAGATAATTTGGTTACATTTTGTGAGAACTGTCATGCAAGTACTCATCCACATATGGGTGTGCGTCCAGAAAGGTGTAACATGGCAAAAGAATACTTGGTGAAGGACTTAGAGTACTATGATAAAAAAAGTGAGATGTGTCCTCATGACCCTTGGGTATGGAGTAAGAAAGCCGAGTTACTTGAAAAATTGGAAAGGCACGAAGAAGCATTATTGTGCTATGACAAAGCAATTGAGAGAGAGCCAGAATATGATGGTTTCTGGGTAGTTAAAAGTAGGATACTTGAAAAGTTAAAGAGGTATGAGGAAGCATTATCGTGCTATGACAAAGCAATTGAGATTAGGTTACTTAGGGATAGGGATTTAGGGCGATATGAGGAAGCAATATTGTGTGAAAAAGAAGGAGAAGAATCAAGATATTGTTTCATCGCTACAGCCGCTTATGGGACCCCTTTTGCAGAAGAGATTAATATATTGAGGCATTGGAGGGATTCCTTTTTGTTAAAGCATTCCATTGGTCGGTTATTCATAAGAACCTATTATAAAATTAGCCCACCTATTGCAGATTTTATATCTAAAAAGGATAGAATAAAAGGTATTGTGAGGACCATATTAAATCCGTATGTGAAATTTTTAAAGTATATTTATAAGAGATAGTTTTGTTCTTTAATAAAATTTTTAATAAATTTAAAAACCCAATACCAGAACCAAAAAAATTTAAAAAATGACCGATCCCT
>MCBE01000284.1 GCA_001723845.1 Candidatus Altarchaeales archaeon WOR_SM1_SCG | reverse complement strand
GTGTTCGGGTTCATAGCATTCATACCTGCGGTGTTTTTGTGGTACAGCGGGGTGGGGGGAATTTTTGGCGTTGTGCTTGCTTTTTTGTTCGCGGGAGTCGTTGTTTTAATCCAGTGGTACATGGGACCGACAATTATCCGGAGCATGGCAAACATGAGGGAAATCAAAAAAAATGAATTTCCGGAAATTCAAATGACAGTAAAGCGTCTTTCAAGGATTGCCGGGATACCTGTGCCTAAATTATATGTTGTCTATAATTCCGAGCCAAACGCATTCGCTTTCGGGAGAACGACTGCAAGCAGCAGCATAGCCGTTCACACAGGGCTTTTAAATGTCCTTGACGAAAAAGAAGTGGAAGGTGTTCTCGCGCATGAAATCGGGCATATAAAGCACAGGGATGTTTTAACAATGACGGTTGCATCAATGCTTCCTATCTTTCTTTATTATCTTGTTTTGATAGGAACGCCGAGAGGTTCAAGAAGAGGCGGCGGAAGTTTCATTGCTATATGGATCGGGGCAATGCTTGCCCAGTTTTTTGGGCAGTTGATTGTTCTGTTTCTTTCAAGAAAGAGGGAATACTACGCAGACGCATTCAGCGCTTATGTGACAAAAAACCCCGTTGCCCTGATGTCAGGTCTTGCCAGGATTACCTACGGGATGAAAAACTACCACGCAGAGGGGCGTGATAAAACAAGGGATGATGCTCTCAGGTGCTTTTACATTGCCGATCCTAAAGGCATTGAATCGCAGAGAATCGCTAAAATTGCAAGAGCAATAGATGCAAAAAACGCAGAGGAAATAGAAAAGGCAATCCAGGGTGAAAAGAAAATGTTGGGTGGGGAATTTCTAAGAACGCACCCGTTTACGGGAAACCGGCTTTCTGCGTTATGGAAAATAGAAAAAGAACTGCATACCGAATACCGGAGTGTCGGAGCAGAATATTGATTGAAAATTCAAAATTCAATAAAAATTAATTTTCCCCCCTGAATTTTTTCATATTCTCAAATCGCTTCCGAACCAGTGCATCGGTTCCGATATCCTTCCTGTGAAAAACATCTCCTTTAACACATCCCGCAGCACTTTCAGCAATTTTTTCCGCTTCAGTTATCGTATCCGCGATCCCGACAACACCTGCCGCTCTTGACGATGATGTGTAAATTTTCCCTTCCTCTTCGTTTACCGCCGCATAATAAATCAACGCACCAAGTTCATTAATTTTATTTTCATCAACCGCGAGTTCCCGGTTTGCCTTCGGGTTTTCAGGATAACCTTCTGGAACGAGGTACTTGCAGACGGTTGCTTTATTTTTAAATTCTAAATTTTCAATTTCATTTAAATTCCCGTTAATTATTTTTTTGCAGATTTCAACAAAATCGCTCGTGATAATTGAGATTGTATTCATTGCTTCAGGATCTCCGAAGCGGGCGTTGAATTCTATAACCATTATATCCTTGCCTGCAATGAACTGCCCGTAAAGAAAGCCCTTGTACTCAACACCTGTTTCTTCTTTTATTGCAGAAACTGCCTGCTCCATAATCTTAATCCCAATGTCGTAGTCATCCTGCGTCAAAAACGGCAGAATATAGCCCTTATCGGAATAGGAACCCATGCCGCCTGTATTCGGACCGACATCGCCTTCATAAGCTCTTTTATGATCCTGCACCATCGGCGTTCCAAGAACGGTTTTGCCGTCAACAAACGCCTGGATTGTAAATTCCTCGCCGGTTAATTTTTCTTCAATTACAACCCTGTCCGAATTTAGAACCTCTTTTATATAATTTTCTGTCTCATCAGGATTTTTCAGATGTTCGCCCATGATTTTAACGCCTTTTCCGCCGGTGAGTCCCGCGGGCTTTACTGCCCATTCCTTCCCTGAATTTTTAATAAATTCAACTGCTCCGGAAGCACCGGTAAAAACCCCGAATTCGGGAGTCCCGGGAATATTGTATTTTTTCATTAAATTCCTTGCAAACGCCTTATCTGTTTCAATTCGTGCCGCCGATTTTTTCGGACCGACACATCCGATTCCATTGCTTTCCAGTTCATCCGAAACGCCTGCTGCGAGAGGTGCTTCGGGACCAACAACGGCAAAATCAATATTATTATTTACCGCATAACCGGAGACCGCTTTTGCATCGCAGGTATCGCCGATTTTAAAATTTTTACATAATTTAGCAATCCCCGGGTTTTTAGCGGTCATGAAAGCATACAGTTCCGGTTTTTGAGGGCTCCTGTGTAACGCGCAGGCGATTGCATGCTCTCTTGCCCCGTTTCCTATTAAGAGTATTTTCATTTTTTTGAAATTTAGAGAAGAAGTAAAAAATAATTAAATTTAATCCCGCCTCCCGGATTTGAACCGGGGATCTTCCGGTAGCTGCTGCGTACTGTAAGAGCATCTGCCCTTGAAACCAACTACAGCCAGACGCGTTAAACCAGGCTACGCTAAGGCGGGTTAAATTTATGGTGTTATTTAAAAATTAAGATTGAAAATTAAAATATAAATTTAATTCCTGAGAAATTTTTTTTGATTATTTTGAAAGTTCCACGATAAAATTCTTCCTGTCGTAATCCGCAAGTTCAAATTCACTGCTCATTGTAAGGGCTTTAGTGGGGCATGCTTCATAGCAAAGCCCGCACCAGATGCATTTCCCGATGTCTATCCTGTAACTATAATCAACTAATTTCCTTGATTTTTCCCCGCCTTCTTTTAATTCCATTTCAATTGAGCCGTTAGGGCATGCCATCACACAAAGCCGGCATGCAATACATTTTTCAGGGTCAATTTTATGCATTCCCCTAAACTTTATAGGTTCCCTGCATTTCTCAAACGGATACTGCGTTGTCACGACATTTTTGTTTGCAATCATTGCTGAAATTCCCTGCTTCAGGGTCATAGCAAGACCTTTTAATATTCCTGTTATTAACATTTTAATTTCAATTAAATTAATTTATTTTAATTTTTTTTATCTATTTTTATAGATGTTATCGTGATGATCGTAATCCTCAATTATCACCAATTTCCCGGTTTCGTCAATTGAAAATGTGAGTACGAAACTTTTATCTATATGCACCCGTTTCAGATGCTGGAGGGGACGCCTCAAATTTTTATAATGATGTGGGTCTTGAATGATTTCTGAAATTTTCTTGTAAATTATCTCCAATTGCCTGGGGTTCTTTTTACTTAATTTTGCAAATATTTTATCTACCCCGGATCGCGTGTCAAATTTATACATTTCAATCTAAATTATATCTTTTCCTGAAATTTTCAAGAGTCCCGATTTTAACAGTCGGTTCATTGGCTCTTTTTTTCATTTTCTCAATAAATTCCGGTCTTAACTCAGGCTCGTGTTCCTTTAACTCATGCATTTCTATTTCCAGTGTTTTCAGCCGATGATTTATTTCCTGCAAAAGGGCATACACATTATTTATTGTTATGGTTTCCATTTTTAAATTTTTAGTTGATAGTTTGTATTACGATAAGGTAATTTAGCCAATTTACGCCTCTACCGATACTGATGTCGTTAAAATTTCCCTGCTCAAACAGGATATTTTTTCATTATACGGCAGTGTTTCCAGATAGAGGTCTATTGCCTCCTTTATACTGGATATTACTTCATCTAATGTATCGCCCTGTGTTTGGCAGCCCTCAAGTTCGGGGCAATACGCGTAGTAACCCTGTTTGTCTTTTTCAATAACAATACTGGCTTTATAAAACATTTTATAAATTTTTATGTTATTATTTATGAATTAATATTATTATTTTGAACTCGCAAATTTTTTTGATTTTAAATTCCCCCGACCATAATTATTTTTATTATTCCCGCAAAGGCAATATTGAAAAGCCCGATCGGAAGCAGCCACTTCCAGCCAAGGGAGAGCATCTGGTCAATTCTAATCCTTGGGAGTGTCCCCCTGCCAACCCAGATCACCATCCATGCAACAATAAATGTTTTAATTAAAAACCACCCCAAGCCGATAAGCCAGCCGAATACCGGGTGACTACTGAACGGTCCGTGCCACCCTCCCAGGAAAAGCAAAGTTACAAGTGCTCCCGTGATAAACAGATGAGCGTATTCCGCAAGGAAAAAGAAGGCAAACCGCATGCCGCTGTATTCTATTGTGTGTCCCGCAACAATTTCGCCTTCCGCTTCAATTATATCAAAAGGAGTTCTTCCCATTTCCGCAAGCGAGCATACGAAGAATATGAAACCTGCAAGCGCAAGCGGCGGTAAAAAGATGTTCCATTTAGGTATGAACCCGAGATAATAACCTTCCTGAGCATCAACGATTCCTGTTAAACTTAAACTGCCCGAAAAAACAACAACCGCAAGTACGGCAAGAATAATCGGGATTTCATAGGACATCATCTGTGCAGCGGCACGAAGCCCGCTTATTAATGTATATTTATTTGAAGACGCCCAGCCTGCCATTATAATACCGAGAGGCGTAATACCTGAAACCGCGATAATAAATAAAATTCCGATGTCAAGGTCTGATATTACAAGAAATTCATTGAACGGAATCGTAATTAAAAGCATGAATGTCGGCACAAAAACCACCATCGGAGCCGCCCACCAGACCCAGAAATCAACATTTTTCGGTGTAATGTTCTCTTTCATAACAAGTTTAAACGCATCTGCAAGCGGCTGTAAAATACCAAAAGGACCGCATACATTGGGTCCTATCCTTAACTGGATATCGCCGAGGGCTTTTCTTTCAATATAGGTTAAAGCAAGAACAGAAACAGCCACGACACCAAATAGGACTCCTGCCTCCACTGCATAAATGATTAAGTTCAGGAGCCATACAAGCCCGTAACTGTTGAAAAGGTCGTAAACCGGCTGCCATGCCTCAACTGATCGTAATAGATATTCAATTACTTCATATAGGTTTTGTGGTCGCTCCATTTTGAATTTAAATTAGTTTTAAATTTTATGAATATTATTTTTAAATTTTTTTTTATTATATTTAAATCACTTCACATTGTTCCACTCTTCCCTGCTGATTCCTGCCTGCTTTAATATTCGCGACAGGAGATTCACCTCTATTTTTTTGCGATGCGGGTTCGGTATTGTAAACACCAAATCCCCCCTTACCATATATGGGTGTCTTCCACCAACATAAGGTCCTTCAAATCCCAGCTTGTGCAATCTTCTGGCAAATTCCCTCCACGAAACAGGCACGAGTTTATCCATGTGCCATTGCCAGTTTATGAGGGCTTTCGATACTGTACTTGCCTATGGAAGGAATTGGCAGTTTTTTCCCCAGTCGTATGATTATCCAGCCCTCAATAACTTCTCTTAATTTAAGTCGGCATTCTTCCAAGGTCTTACCTGTTGCCCAGACCCCTTTTAGTTCCGGAACCTCGCCGTAGTACGGTTCCTCATCTTCAATGATTTCATAATGTGCATTGGACAATGCTGCATTAATGTATTCTTTGATCATTATATCGTCTCTCATTAATTTTAATTTAATTAAATTTTATGAATATTATTTTTAATTTTTTTATTTAATTTGAATCATTGATATGCTTTCTTCCTGTGCCTCACGCTTTTTATTTCTACTCGTTTTTTGTTCATATTTATCTCGTATCTAACCCGGTATTTACCAACTCGCAAACTCCATATTTTACAATGGTGCAGCGGTTTCCCCAAATCGGGATTTTCTCTTAACTCCAGTAATCTTCTAAATCACCCGCATTTGTGTAATTCTGTCCAACTTTTTGATCTGCCTCTCCGGTTTCTCCGGGATGATTACCTCATATTTCATCATCTAATTGCAGTTCTTTTTGCAACTGCTCAATTGTCTTGAATTTACCCTGCTTGATTTGCTCCGTGCTTTCCACAATATCTGCTAATGCTTCTTTATCGCGCATAAGCTCAATTGTTTCTCTCATACGCTCATACTCATACCTGGAAATGGATATATTTTCGGTTAATTTCCTGTACTCTTCTTCCGGGATTGATACCATCGCGGTTTTCATTTTGAATTTTATGAATATTATTTTTAATTTTTTCCATTACCTATCAATACACCCAAGCGTAATATCAATGCTCCCTGAAATTGCGACAATATCTGCAATCTTTTCACCCTCGCACAGGAAGGGCAGTATAGATAGATTGCAAAACGAAGGAGACCTGATTCTCAGCCGGTAGGGCTTCGGCGTTCCGTCGCTTACCACATAAAAACCGAGTTCACCCTTTGATGTCTCAATTTTCCCGTAGGCATCGCCTGCCGGTGGAGTTAATAATTTAGGAACCTTTGCCATAATTTTTCCTTCAGGGATTTTATCCAGTGCCTGCTCTAAAATCCGGTGGCTCTGTTTCATCTCATCCATCCTGACCATGTATCTTGCATAAGTGTCGCCTTCCTCTCTTGTCGGGATTTTAAACTTGAAGTCATCATACAGGGAATAAGGATGTGCTTTTCTTATGTCGTATTCAACCCCGGATGCGCGAAGCATGGGACCTGTAATGCCATAATTTATCGCATCCTCTGCTTTCAGTTTTCCAACACCTCCGGTTCTTGCTTTAATTATTTCATTTTCCGTGAGAAGCGTGTGATAGTCATTTAAATTTTCCGGGAAATGCTCAATAAAATCCCTGAACTTTTCCTCTGTTTTTTCATTCATATCCCCTGAAACACCGCCGGGGCGGATGTAATTATAGGTCATCCTTGCACCGCAGAGTCCTTCAAATATTTGAAAAATTCTTTCCCTCTCCCTGAACGCATAAAAATACGGGGTAAGTGCGCCCATATCCATTGCCCATGTGCAGAACCATATTAAATGGCTGGTTATCCTGTTCAGTTCCATTGCAATAATTCTTAAGTATTCCGCCCGCTCCGGAACTTCAAGCACCATTAAGTCCTCAATCGGCTTAACATACGCCAGGTTGTTAAACATCCCGGTTATGTAGTCAAGCCGGTCGGTGTAGGGGATAAATTGAATATATCTTAAATTTTCACCTATCTTTTCCATGCCCCTGTGCAAATGCCCGAGAACAGGATACATTTTAACAACCGTTTCACCGTCAACAAGAAGCCGCAGGCGAAGAACGCCGTGGGTTGAAGGATGCTGCGGGCCCATATTGATGTGCAGTAATTTTGTTTCAATTTTTGATTCAATTTCTTTTTTATATTTATCAAGGTAGTGCCTGTCAATGTCGTATTCCTTGTTCATGTCAATCTCCTGCTTTTTTGTTAAATCAAAACTCTTTTGCAGCGGGTGTCCTTTAAATGTGTCCGAAAGAAGAATTCTTCTTAAATTAGGATGCCCCTCAAATTTAATACCCACGAGGTCGTATGTCTCTCGCTCATGCCAGTCGGCTGCATTGTAAAGCGATGTGATTGAGGGAACCGATAAATCGTATTCAATCACGAGTTCCTTTTTTGGCTTGTTTTTCTCCTGCTCCTTCTCCTTTAATTTTTTAATTCTTAATTTTACGCTCTTCAAAATTTTAAATATTTTCAGTAATTCCAATTTTTTAGGACACTTATCCTGGCATACCGCGCATTCAACGCAGTTTTCAAGAGGAGTTATGTCAACTTCCTTACCCTGCTTTAAGTCAAATATAATTAATTTAACATCAATTTCCTGCGGGCATTTTTTTGTGCATATCGTGCATCCTGCGCAGAGATCAATTAATTCCTTTATTTTGGGGCTTAAATCGGACTCGCTGATTTTAATGTCCTCTTTTACCGCTGCTTCTCCTGTCGGAATTTTTGATTTTACAACAAGCTGCTCCTTTTTAGAATAAGAATAAATGTGATAGGCAACCTCAAAGTATCCCTGCCCGGAGTAATCAGTTCCCGTGATAAGGGAAAGATGCTCGTAACCCGAATCTTTTAAAAATTTACATAAATCATAAATTTTATTTTTTTCAATGTAAATATCGTTGTTGTTCGCAACTTCTATGTCGCCTTTGAATCTCGTCTTTATTTCCTCAATCATTTCAATCATTTCTTTCTCATGTTCTTTAAAACTTTAATGGTTTCATTAACTTTTCTCGTGAGATGCCGATCGTCCTTTATTTTCTCCCTTAACTTCATTATACCGTCAAGAAGCGCCTCCGGCTTCGGAGGGCATCCCGGTATGTAGATGTCAACGGGAATTATCTTATCAACCCCGTTCATAACACCGTAAGACATGTGAAAAGGACCGCCTGATGTTGCACACGCACCCATCGCAATAACATACTTGGGTTCAGGCATCTGGTCATACAATCTCTTTACGCGGGGAGCCATTTTATAGGTGATGGTTCCCGCGACAATCATAAGGTCTGCCTGTCTTGGCGTTGCCCTATAGACCTCCATACCGAATCTTGACATATCGTGATGAGCGGATGCTGCCGCCATCATCTCAATTGCACAGCATGCGGTTGAAAATGTAAGGGGCCACAGAGATGAATACCTTGCCCAGCTCAGGACTTTATCTATTGTCGTTAGAATGATGTTTTCAAATTCATATTCTTCTGGCTTCGGTTTCGCAATAGTTTCAATATATTTCTTTTTCATTTCACCGGGTTTTTGATTAGTTAATTATTAATATTAATTAATTATTAAATTTTAACATAATTATTAATGACTATCTCGCTGTAAGGTGTGAAATTTAATTGAATTTTAATTGAATTTTTTTAAATCAAATTTAAATTAGATAAGTATCATGACTAAGGAATTATTCAATCCGAAAACAGTGAAGAGGTTATGCTCTAAAACCGAGGTTACGGATTCACAGGAAAAGGCGGCGGAAGAATGGCTGAAACTTCTTGACGAAGATAAACTAAAAATAGAGAAGCAGGGGTACATTCCTTTCGCAACCACTATTTTGAGGGACTTGCTTGGATATGACATAGGTCTTGACAGCTTAAAACATGAAGATAAGCACATGGAGTTCTCCTTTGAAGATAAAACCGGGAATAAATTTGTTTGTTTTGAAGCAAAGGGAACCGACACAAAAGACCTCTGGGCGTACCAGCACAGGGCAACGAAAACAAGAGAAACGCCTGTAAACCAGATTAACGATTATATCTACAAATACCGGATTCCCTACGGTGTGCTTACGAATTACAGGATTTTTGTTTTATTTGACAGAGACAAAGGATATGAAAAATATCATAAATTTGATTTTTCAGATATTAGAGACAACGACGAAAAACTAAGGGAATTCATCGCGATATTTTCCAGAAAAAATATTGAAGGTGGGTTTATTGAAAAATTAGAGAAAGAATCAGCAATTGAGGAGCGGGAATTCACAAAAGAATTTTATAAATTATTCCATGAAACACGGCTCATGCTGATCCACGCCTTTCAAGAAAACGGTGCAACCAGAGATGAGGCGATTCATTACTCGCAGTTGTTTTTAAACCGCCTGATGTTCATCTTTTTCGCCGAAGACACAGGTAAGCTGAAAGAGCGGATTTTTGAGGACTCGGTGATTTCTGTTTTGAAAACCGAGCTTTTGATTTCCGACCAATCAAGAATGGTTTCCGATGTAATCGCCGGTTTATTCAGGAGATTAGATAAAGGTTCCGAAACGCCTTACAAGATTTTCGGGTTCAACGGCGGATTATTTGAAGAAGACATTCCGCCGCACATATTTTTCAAGGATTTAAGAGATAAAGAATTCTTCAAGGAGGTTTATCAAAACTCAAAATTAAAAAAAGAATTGAAGTTAGACAATGCCTCAAAACTGATTTTTAGTAAATATCAAAATAACTTAAACCCGGTAATCAAAAACCTTATCATCCTGGCATCCTTTGACTTCAAAACAGAAGTCAGCGTAAACATCCTTGGTCATGTTTTTGAACAGAGTTTATCTGACCTTGAGGAATTGAAGGAAGGCGAGATTTCCAAGCGGAAAAAAGAAGGCGTTTTCTACACGCCGGAATACATAACGGACTACATTTGCAGGAACACAATCATCCCATTTAAACGCTTTCGCATCAACTTCCGGGTCGTCAATCAACGAATTCCCGCATTTAATATTCCCCGTTAAATCAATCAGTTTCCTGTTTTTTCTTGCTATCTTCAAAAATAAACTTAGTTTTGTTATTTCAACGGATTCCTCGTTTATGTCAACGCCGTGAATATTATTTTTAATTATCTCCCTTGCTTCGTTTTCGTCATAGTATTTGTCAAAGGACAGGTATGTGCTTTCACCGCCTCGCTTTAGTTTCGCTCTTGTTTCGTAATCCCCTTTTTCTTCTTTTGCTTCAAGGACGGCTTTATGTATCTCCAACAGCACGTCAACCGCTTTTATCAGGAAGGCGCCGCTTCCGCAGGCGGGGTCAAGTATCTTCAGGTT
>MCBE01000283.1 GCA_001723845.1 Candidatus Altarchaeales archaeon WOR_SM1_SCG | reverse complement strand
GGATTGAGTATCTCGTGTCTCATTGGATATAATAGATTTTTAGCAATGTGGATAATTAGGTGTGTTTTTAATTAATTGAGGAGAGATATGTGGCAGATTAGAGACACTCTATTTTTTGAGAGGATACATTATGATATTCAATTGCTTTTCTGAAATCTCCTAAATTACGATAAGCTTCGCCTAAATTTCCATAACTTTTAGCTTCTCCGGCTTTATCACCAATATCTTTCATAATCTTTAAAGATTCATTATGATATTCAATTGCTTTTGTGAAATCTCCTAAATTAGCATAAGCAATGCCTAAATTTCCATAACATGCAGATTCTCCTGCTATATCACCAATATCATTAGCAATTTTTAAAGATTTCTCGTGGTATTCAATTGCTTTTCTGAAATCTCCTAAATTAGCATAAGCAACACCTAAATTTGCACAACATTTAGCTTCTCCGGCTTTATCACCAATATCTCTAAAGATTTTTAAAGATTTCTCGTGGTATTCAATTGCTTTTCTGAAATCTCCTAAACTATAATAAGCATTGCCTAAACCTGCATAACATTTAGCTTCTCCGGCTTTATCACCAATATCCTTATCAATTTTTAAAGATTTCTCACAGTATCCAATTTCCTTTCTGAAATCTCCTAAACCACCATAAGCAGCACCTAAATTTATATAACATGCAGATTCTACTGCCCTATCACCGATATCATTAGCAATTTTTAAAGATTTCTCGTGGTATTCAATTGCTTTTGTGAAAGCTCCTAAACTATAATAAGCATTGCCTAAATTTGTATAACATGCAGATTCTCCTGTTATATCACCAATATCATTAGCAATTTTTAAAGATTTCTCGTGGTATTCAATTGCTTTTGTGAAAGCTCCTAAACTATAATAAGCATTGCCTAAATTTGTATAACATTTAGATTCCCCTGCTCTATCACCAATATCCTTCTTAATTTTTAGAGATTTCTTCTGGTATTCAATTTCCTTTCTGAAAGCTCCTAAACTCCCATAAGCATTGCCTAAATTTGTATAACATGCAGATTCTCCCGCTATATCACCAATATCATTAGCAATTTTTAAAGATTTCTCGTGGTATTCAATTGCTTTTGTGAAATCTCCTAAATTAGCATAAGCAATACCTAAATTTGCACAACATTTAGATTCTTCTGCTATATCCCCAATATCATTAGCAATTTTTAAAGATTTCTCATGGTATTCAATTGCTTTTTCGGAATATCCTAAACTACCATAACCAATACCTAAACCTGTATAACATTTAGCTTCTCCTGCTCTATCACCAATATCTTTAAAGATTTTTAAAGATTTCTCATAGTATTCAATTTCCTTTCTGAAATCTCCTAAACTACCATAAGCAGCACCTAAATTTCCATAACATTTAGCTTCTCCTGC
This sequence comes from Candidatus Altarchaeales archaeon WOR_SM1_SCG, assembly GCA_001723845.1. Taxonomy (GTDB): domain Archaea; phylum Altiarchaeota; class Altiarchaeia; order IMC4; family WOR-SM1-SCG; genus WOR-SM1-SCG. Next base: position 9,360 of record MCBE01000283.1, on the reverse strand, counting down.
TCTGTCTTTATTTTGAATGAAATATCCAAGTGCATATTCCCATGATGCTAATGCCAATTTGAAATATGAAAAATTAAATAGTCTAATTCCTACATCTAAAAACAAACCTCCTTTCTTGTTTTCTGGAATAGGGAATGAAATCTCCATTAACTCAATGAATTCTTCTGGTTCGTTACTGTAAATCTCTGCTGATTGTAAGATTTGCTCGTCTGTTTCATTCATTTTGCTTTTTTAATAATTTCAAGCCCGATTGAGTAGTCACATATCTTTGATTGCGGTGTCTTGGATTTTCAGGGTGTGTCATTGACAGCATTCGCTTTTGGACAAGAGGCAGTATATGTCTTTTATAATTTTTATAGTCCCTTGATAGACCTATAAAATCCAGCATCTCCTGTTTTTTTCGTGGGGTTTTGCAGAATCCAAGAATCCGGATTACTTGCTCACTTACTTGCTCACTTACTTACTCACTTACTTGTGGACTTTCTTGTGGACTTTCTTGTTTACCTGCTTCTGTATATGGGTGAATCTTCAGAATGGTTAAAAAATGATCTCTTTCATCATTTGTTAAATCCTGTCCTTCGATCCTTCCTTCAACATAGGTTGTAAATCCAACCTTTTTAACATCCCGCTGCTCTGGAATCTCTCCGATCCATTCAACGCATGAATCCTTGTATTTATCATTGTATTGTTTCATCTTAGTTACTTCTTAGTTACTTCTTAGTTACTTTTATAATTTTTAAACCTTCTTTAGTTGTCCGATATTTTTGCTTACTACTTTTTGGTTTATCTGGTAGGGTTAATTCAAGTAACCCTGCCTTTATCATTGGGTTTATAAATTTGTCGCGAAAACGAGTTCTATTTGTTTGTTTTATTAATAACATCAGAGATTTCAAATCAATTTCCTCTCTTGCAGACAGAAGGATAATTGCTGCGTCTTCACCTGGGACAGACATAGGACAGACATAGGACAAACTTGAGACAAACTTGTTGAACTCTGGTGGACTTAATCCATGAGAAATACCAACATGTTCTCTTTCTTTTGGACTTATTTGCTCACTTACTGTTGCTTCCGGGTGAATCATTAATGTAGTTAAAAAATAAGTTCTATCAGTATCAGTTTCAAAGACAGGTTCCGGTGAGCCATTCTTTTTCATTGCCCTTCTAATTTTGGGAATCCCTGTACTTCTTCCTTCTGTCAATTGCATTTCTTTTAGAAAATCGCCGATCCTGCGGTTGCGATATGCTCTTGCTACAACCACTGGCTTTTTTAAAAGTTCATTATCAACAGGAGGAAGCGGACCCGGGAATGATAATATTTCTATGCGGTCACTTCTAATATTAATCTCAATCGGGCTTAAGTGATCATAACTCCTGTGATATACTGCGTTTGCAAGTGCTTCCTCAATTGCTGCAATAGGATAATTGAAAAACCTTACAGATTCGGGTTGTCCCGGAATTTTTCTCACCTCTTCTTTCAACACATTATTTTTCAGGTACCTGAGAGCATCCCTCAACTGCATATTTATCGGACCCGTAAAGATTTTTTCTGAAAAACTGTCACCTATTTCATCGTGATACTCAACAATTTCAATTTTCGCTCCTTTGAAAAATCGTTCAGGTTGATCATTAAATAGGAGCAGCCCTACATTTAGGGGCTTGATATATTCTTCCGGTCCTCTTGCAATCTGCATCCGGATACACAGGTCAGAAAAGGGAATTTGCGCCAGTGATGAGTGTAAATCACTTCCTATCTCTTTTAGAAAGGACTGGATTAAATTAATATTAAGGTCGTTTAAGTCAGCATGATGGTTAATGCGGTCATCATAAGGGATTTTAGCAGCCAATTGAAACAACTGCCGTTCTTCCTCCGAACCTGCCTTAACTGTTGAGGAAAACCGTCTCACAAAGAATACCTGCGGTGAATTTTTACTTAATTTTACAGGGGCTTTGTATGGGCGATTGTCTCCCCCGGGAGCCCATAATATCAGGATATGTTTTTCCTGAAAAACAACAGGAAAAGCAATCGGAAAATAATTTGGCGTGATTTTATGGCAAATTTCAATGAGCTTTTTCTGGAAAGCATCTATCTGGTCGGGGTTTAAGCCGCATGGAGGTAAAACGGGCTTGCCGTTCTTTTCCTTAATCCCGATGATAATGTATCCTCCGCCCCAGTTGTTAAGGTCGTTTGCAAACGCGCAGATGGTGTGCATAATTTTTTCAGGGTTCCATCCCTGCTTGAATTCGATGCGTTCCCATTCAACGGTCTGCCCGTTTATTAGCTCACTTAAGTTAATCGGTAATGCCATATTTAAATTTTGTATTTAATTTATTATTATTTTATTTTATATCCTTTTATTAAATATTCCTTTCATAATTTTTAATCAATTTTTATACCCTCTTTCGTGAAATCAACCCTTGTCCCGGAGTAATCTGAAATAATCACATCAATTCCCGTGAGGTGGTTGAATATTCAGGGATTTTCCAACTCAACATAAATTTTTGCCGCCCTGCCCCTTCCAATCCCTACTCTGTGATTATCTATTTCCACAACTATCGGACCAAAGGGCTGGATGCTTACAATTTTAATTGATTTCCCGACCCTGATTCCTAAATTTTCCAGTTGTTTTACTCCTCCCCCGCCCCTGCCGTGGACGCCCTGCCCACTGCCGGAACCGCCCGATAATTTTGTTATTATCCCGGTTTTGCCTTCTCCCAGTTCTGTAAGTGGTTTTTCCATGTTAAATCATTTAATTTTAGATTCGTTTAACTTTTTTAGGTTTGACTAATATATTATACATTATATATTGGGTTTTAGTTTAATAAAAACCCGGGACTAAAAATTTCAGGAAAATTATAATTTCTGATTTAAATGCTTTCTTCAAGTCGTATCAATTCGTTTAATTTTGCAATTCTCTCGCCGCCGACAACACCGGTTTTTATCATCGGTGCGCAGGAAGCAACAGCAAGATGGGCAATTGTCTCATCCGTTGTCTCTCCTGAGCGGTGTGAAACAACAGGGACATAATTGTTATTAATTGCAAGGGCTACCGTTCTTAAAGTATCCGACATTGTTCCTATCTGGTTCGGCTTTATTAATATTGAATTACATGCGCCTCTCGCAATTCCTTTTTTCAGCCGTTTCTCGTTTGTGACAAAAAGGTCGTCGCCGCAAATCAGGCAGTCCTTTAATTTTTTTGCCTTTCCCGTGAGTTTTGCAAACCCTTCGTAGTCATTTTCCTCCAGGGCGTCTTCAACAAAATAAAGATTATAATTTTTAATTAATTCAAGAATAAAATCAATCTGGGAGTCAGTATCAAGTTTATCACCTGAGTTCTTGTACTCGTAGTATCCTGAGTCCTTATTGTAAAACGAACTTGCGGCAATATCAAGATTAACCCTGATTTCAAAGTCAACATCAGCACTAACTTCATCACAGGATATTTTTACAAGTTCAAGCGCCTCTTCATCTGTTATGTGTGCAACCCAGCCGCCTTCATCGCCTTTTCCTATTGCAAAACCCGGGAATTTCTTTTTTAATTTTTCCTTTACCATTCCATGAACCTTTGCATTTGTAAAAATTGAGTCCGAGACAGTTTCACCCCGCGAGCATACAAGAAATTCCTGGATGTCAGTTCCGCCGACGGCATGCGCCCCGCCGCCCAGGACATTTCCAAGCGGTCTTGTGACAACCGACTCAACCGAAAGTTCCTTTTTCAAAAATTTATTTAAAATTTTGTTCAGGTATTTCCAGAGAGGAATTCCTTTGTCAAGGGCTTCGGCTTTTGCAACCGCCATTGAAATTGCAACTGCAGGATTCCCGCCGATTTTTGAAAAATTATCCGTTCCGTCCAAATCCCTGAATAACCGGTCAATTCTCAATAAGTCAGGTTCAAGCCCGGTTAAATTTTTTGAAATTTTATTATTTATGTTTCTTACATGAAAATCAACGGATTCTGGAAAAGCATTCGCCTCCGCCTCACCCGTACTTGCGCCTGACGGTGCGGCAGCACGGGAAATTCCTTTATCTGTAATTACATCAACTTCAATTGTCGGGTTTCCTCTCGAGTCCACGACTTTTCTTGCCTTGATTTTTTTGATTGCCATTTTAATATTGCATTAGTGTTATAAATTTTGATTCAAAGATTAAATTTTAAAATTTAAAATTTCTAATTAACCTGACAATGTCAAATTAATATTTATGTTTTTAAATCTAACAGATATTATGACCTGCTTGTGGACTGTAGAAGTGGTAAGGTCATTCCCAACCCCGCATCCCCGGACATGCCTCTTTTAGAGGAACTTTGATTAGTTGTGTGTCCGTTGCAGACTGTGACAAAGTCAAGTTAATTATGGTTATCAAAAATGATAACTTTGGTTTTTAGCAAATTTTATAAAAATTCATAATACATCCTCGCAGTAGCACCTCAAAACTTCCGCGACACTCCACGCCTGCGATATGCACCCGCGGGGTTTGTGAGGAGCATCTCCGTCAAAAATCTCAGATATGCTTCCAATTCCCGCATCATTTAAGTGTTTGAAAATTTCACTTAAAAATTCTTCCGCCTGTTTTTTGCTCCCAATACTTCTGTCATTGACTTTTACATAAGCGGTTATAAACGGTCCTAAAAGCCACGCCCATGCGGTTCCCTGGTGATATGCAGAGTCCCTTTGAAATTGATTACCGAGATATTTTCCAATATATTTCCCGTCATCCGGAGATAAACTTCTTAACCCGAAAGGTGTGTAAAGTTCATCGTAAACTTTTTCAACAACTTTTCTCTCTTTAGATATATCAAGAAGCGCAAACGGCAGCGAGACGGCAAAAACCTGGTTCGGTCTTATTGAATCGTCTTTGTAATTTTCTGTTGTGAAATCGTACAGGCATTCTTTCTCTTCGTTCCAGAATTCTTTGTTGAAATTTTCTTTTATATCATCTATATTTATAATATTATTCCTTTCCAATAATTTTCCATAATTTTCCCGGTTCCCGTCAAATTTTTTATATAATATTTTCGTGACTTTAAGTGCATTATACCACAGTGCATTGATTTCAACACACTTTCCTGCTCTCGGCGTGACCACAAAATCTCCGATTTTAGCATCCATCCATGTTGTCTGTGCATCTGAAACAATTAACCCGCCGGAATCCATTTTCGCAACTCCGTTTCCTTCGGAATAATGAATTATAATACTTTTTAGTGTTTCCCATAAATTGTTTTTTACAAATTCATAATCATTTGTGTACTGCAAGAACTTATAAACCGCCTGGAAAAACCACAGCGAAGCGTCAGAAGTGTTGTATTCAACCCCGCCGTAATCATTGAACCTGTTTGGAATTATCCCTGATTTGCAGTATTTTGCGTAAGTTTTTAAAATCTCGCGAGCGTCGTCGTATCTACCGGTGACAAGACAGATCCCTGGAAGAGAAATCATCGTGTCTCTTCCCCAGTCCGAAAACCAGTGATAGCCGGCAATTATTGATTTTCCTTCCGGTTTATTGATTATAAACGAGTCGGATGCCCGCACTAATAAATCAATTATTCCGTCTTTATTTTTTATTTTACAATTTTCATAAGCATTCTCAATAATTTTTTCAATTCTTAACTTTTCGCTGTTCAATAATTTTTCATAAAACCCGGGATTTTTTGCATAAAATTTCCCGAATATTTTTCCCGCACTTTTACCGGTTCCGGCAGCAGCAATTATATTAAATCTCGTTGTTTTATTTTTAATATTTAGTAAAAATTCACCTGGGCAGTAATGGTCGTCCAGATCATCCTGTCCTCTCTCTGTTTCCTTTTCATAGACCATATTTTTAATCCAGAATCCTCGGCTTTTATAATCCATTAAATCGGAACCAATAAACAGTGCCGGGGCATTATAATAACTTGCCTTAATTCCCGTGAAATTTTTACCCGGGTTTTCTCGGAAATGCCAGTCAATGAATTCTGAATGCAGGTTCCCGTGAAAATCTCTTGCATTGATTAATGGTTTTACCTTAAAAATTATTTCCTGTTCAAAATTATTATTCCCGTTATTTTCAATTTCATAAGACACAACCACTGCATTAAACCCGTGAATCGTAAAAATATTTTTTTTAACAACAATCCCGCGAACATTATAGACAAATTCAGGGAAATAATTGAAATTAAAATTTTTTAAAAATTCAAATCCCTGAGGGTGTATCGCGCCAGGATATTTATTGGCGGATAATTCATAACTTTTATTTCCGATCATAACTTCCTCAGCGAGTTTTGAAAGTAAAAGAAAACGCTCCTGGATTGCTGCAACCAAAAGACCGTGATACTTTCGCGCATTTAAATTGATAACAGTGGAAGACGCATAGCCGCCCAGACCATTTGCAATCAGCCACTCTTTTTCTTTTCCGTTTTCGCAGTTTAAAAATCGTTTTTCAATTTTCATCTAAATATTCATCTAAATAATCGGTCTTTTACTTTTAACAAATTGAATGAAAAATATTTGAAATCCTATTAAAAACAGGAGTATCCCCCAGAATAATGACTCCCCGATAATATCACCGCCAAGAAAAGATGACAGGATAACAAGCAGCGTAACTCCCATTGACGGCAGAACAACTGCTGCGAGCATATAAATCAAACCCCACATGTTAAGTTCCTGTGCATACGCCTTTATCTTTGCTTCTTTATCCATCTGGAGTTCCTTTGAAATCGCATCAAGCGCAATAGAAACATCGGAGCCGGCGCGCATCGCATTTACAAGCTGCCACATTACCCTTCTCAGATACGGCGAGGGTGTTGATTTCCCGCACTCCTCAATGGATTTAATCAATGATTCCCCTGCCTCAACCCTGTGCACAACTTCTTTGATTTCCTTTGCGCATTCACCGTAATCGCCTGCCGAAACATTTACAATACCGTCAAACAATGGGACTCCTGCGCTCACCTGTATTTGCAAATCCTTTAAAACATAGCCCAGGTCGTTTTCAATCTGGGTTGCCCTCCTGTTTGTTTTAACCTTTGGCATGAATATGAAAAAAACGAACAATAACACTGTCACAACAGGAAGTATCGTTACAGATAACTCTATTCCTTTTTGAAGATCGCCGACCAGGTATGAAGGTATAAGTATCGCACCGAGTACTGCTAAAAATATCGCGGTTGTGAAGTAAAGCACGACTGCAATGTATTTTGCCGCACTAATGCCGTAGCCCGCCTGTTTTAAATCCCATGCCAGATTCGGGAATAACGACCTGCTGAGCTGGTGTGCGATTCCTTCAAACGGTCTTGAGACCTCTTTTAATTTTTCTGACTCAAATGCTGATGGCATGGTAAATATATTAAATTAATAATATATAATTAAATAATTAATTATAATAAACTAAATAATAAAATGAACATGCGACTGCTAATTGATGAAAAGGAGAGGAAATACCTGGTGAAAGGAGATTGCGATGTCCATATAAATTACGGTGTCGTAAGCGGCGAGGAACTGCAAAAAACAACTCCCGGGGAAGTTTTAAGAACACACATCGGAAATAAATTAAATGTTATTGAGCCGGGCATAATTGACTTCATGGAAAAAGCAAAGCGCGGACCGCAGACAATGGCTATGAAGGACTCTGCGATTATCGCGGGTTTCACGGGAATAAAATCAGGAAGCAGGGTAGTTGATGCAGGTGCAGGGTCAGGCGTTAATGCGATGTTTCTTGCAAATATTGTGGCGCCTGAAAAACTTATTTGTTATGAAATCAGGGAGGACTTTGCAGAAATTGCCAGGAAAAACTTTGAAAAGGCAGGTATTGAAAATGTCGCGATAAAATTAAAAAACATTTACGAAGGAATTGATGAAAAAAATATTGATTTAATTTCCCTTGACGTTCCTGAGCCATGGGAAGCCGTTTCGCCCGCAATTGAAAGCTTGAAGATCGGCGGCTATGTTACATCGTATTCGCCAAGCATTGAGCAGAGTAAAAAATTCTATGATAAATTAATTCAAAGCGACGCAAGATTTACGATTGAAACGGTTGAATGTTTGGTTCGGAACTGGGATTTGAAGGTTGTTCGCCCATTCTCAAGAATGCTTGGACATACCGGGTTCATTACTTTTGCACGGTTAATCGGGAGAGGAACATAATATTAATAAAATTCTAAGTGTATTGGAGCGTGGCGAAAATACGCTCATTCTCGTCGGGAATTTCCGACGAGCAGAACAAAAAATTTTACAATCAATTAATTCAAAGCGATGCGAGGTTTACGATTGAGACGGTTGAATGTCTTGTGAGAAACTGGGATTTGAAGGTTGTTCGCCCGTTTTCAAGAATGCTTGGACATACCGGGTTCATTACATTTGCGAGGTTAATCGGGAGAGGAACATAATATTAATAAAATTCTAAGTGTATTGGAGCGTGGCGAAAATACGCTCATTCTCGTCGGGAATTTCCGACGAACAGAGTAAAAAATTCTATGATAAATTAATTCAAAGCGATGCGAGGTTTACGATTGAAACGGTTGAATGTCTTGTGAGAAACTGGGATTTGAAGGTTGTTCGCCCATTCTCAAGAATGCTTGGACATACAGGGTTTATTACTTTTGCGAGGTTGATTGGGCGGTGAAAATAATATTACGAAAATTCTTAATTGATAACGAGTTAAAGAGAATTAAATTAATTTGTTTTATGAATCAACGGAATAAGGATATGTTTTTCGGAGGGATTTATGATTTAGTTACTTCCTATTTAATTCCTCTTTCACATTGTTTATATGTTCATTTAAGTCATTTAACTCCTTACGATACCTATTAATATGGTCTATTAATAATAGGAAAACAACAACATAAATAACTGCTAAGGACATTATGGAGTCCGAATATAACTTGGATGTTTCATCCAAATTTCCAAGAATAAAAATTATGAGAGTTAAACCAAGAATAAGAACCAACCAATGTATAAGGATGGTATCTTTGAGCTTATGAATATTTTTTCTCGTAGCCTTGAACCAGTATTTTAAATCAAGTAAAGCATTAATCTTATCAATCTCTCCACTAACAGTTTCATCGTTTACTGACACCAGTTTACATTTGACTAAATTATAAAAACTGGATTCTATATCATCTAATTCTTTTTCATCCCTACCGATATAATGTTTTTGCATATACAGGATAGTTCCTGCCAATGTTCCCAAACTACCCAAAATGATAGAAAATACTATTAAATCCATGATTTAGTTACAACAAATTTTTATATATTTGTTATTACTTGAGTTTCAAAGATGTCTAAAAATGACATTTCAGCATATCGTTTTATGTTGCCGTGTCAATTATTTAATTAAACTTCAAAATTATTAAAAGTTGACCTCTTTCAAAACACTCTCAAGATCAAGAG
>MCBE01000282.1 GCA_001723845.1 Candidatus Altarchaeales archaeon WOR_SM1_SCG | reverse complement strand
TTGAGGACAATATTTTCCTGTAAATTTTTAAAATTTAAATCATTTTCAGAGATACAGATTCCGCAGCCGGATGCGAGAGGGATGAAAAGCATTAAAATACCGAGATGCGTATTCCCGCCGGAATGGGACTTTTTAACATCGGAAACTCCCTTAAGAATGTATTTCCCGGTTTTAATTTCATTATCGTACCCGCCGAAAACAGCATCGCAAACAGAATCCCCGATTGATATGCTCCCGGCAAGAAAATGCTCGTATCCTGTGTTTTCAAAATTATGCAGGGGGTTAACATTCCCGGGTTTTGCAGAACTTGCTTCAAGAACCGCTGCAATCTGGGCTGACTTTACAATAAATTTTAATTTATTATTTAATTTATTATTTAATTTATTTTCATTTACCATCGTTAGCCCCTCACCTTTTTAAAAATAACATACGCCAGAACCAGAATAATTACCAGGACAATAAGCAGGAAATACAGGGGAAACCCGCCGCTTTCAACAGTTATTTTCTTTGAATCGGTCATGCCCGATGCTTCAACATTTATGGTCGCATCGCCTGCCTGGAGCCGCGTAATAACTTTTCCCTCGGAGTCCGTTATTTCATCAATAGTATCGCCGTTTGGAAGAGTTACCGTTACTTTTGCATTTGCTATCGGTCTATTCTGGTATGTAACTTTTATTTCTATGTCTTCGCCTGATTTTAGCGTTGACGGGGAAGTTATGATAGTTATACCCGGCGGCGAGGGCGTTGGAGTGGGAGATGGGATTGGTGTGGGAGTGGGAGTTGGAGTGGGAGTCGGGGTCGGAGAAGGTGGCGGTGGTTCAGGTGTAGGTGTTGGAGTTGGTGTGGGAGTTGGAGTTGGTGTGGGAGTTGGAGTGGGTGTGGGAGTTGGAGTTGGAGTTGGTTCAGGTATCGGTTCCGGTATTGGGGTCGGTTCAGGTATCGGTTCCGGAGTCGGTTCAGGTTCCGGCGTTATATCCTCATCGCTTGTATTTGATGTAACATTTGAATCATCTTCCGTGTAGTTTTCCTCATGCGTCTCAGGTTCGGATAATCTGATATGTACCTCCTCTTTTGTCTCGCCGCATGCGATTGTAACTTTTTTTGTGCCGGTGGTATAACCGACTTTATCCGTTGCAACCAGTGTGACTTCAACAGCACCGCTTTTAGGAACATTGGGAGAGATTGCATAGCCGCCGCCTGATGAGCCGGATATGACATACCCTGAATTCTTGCCGTTTATATAAGCGGTAACTGTCGCTTCCGTTGCGGGAGAGCCGTCAGGATATGAAACTATTCCTTTTATAATGGGAAAGTTTGTACACAGTTCCGTTTCCTCTGCTGCTGTGCCGCTTAATAATATTCCTGCAATCAAGAAAAGTAAAATTTTGGACTTCATTGTATTAAACAATTAAAATTAAATTTTAAAATTATTATTAAATCTTTTAAAAATTAATGAACTTCTGCAGGAATTTTTGTGTTTTAATTAAAATTCAATTCTAATAAATTATTGTAATAATTTAAAATATCTTAAAAATCTAAAATGGCAACAGAGCAAGCAAAAAAGAAAAAGGACCAGAAAAAACTGATAACATTTAACATTGATGACGACACCTACTGGAAATTCGTGGAATGGAAAGCAAAGTTCAGGGTCAGGACAAATGAGGAATGCGTAAAGCGACTCATAGAGGAAGTTGAAAAGAAGAAGGCATAAACATTTTTAATTTTTTGAATTTGTGAAGTAATTTAAATTAAAAAATTTAATTTCTTGAATTTATATTTAATTGAAAGTTTGTTGCCTGTTGTTTTAAATTCAATGCGTTTTTGCAGAGATTGCATTTTGGGCATGATGAGATAAAATAAGAAAAGATAATTTATTTCAGAATTAAAGTTTATTTGAAATTTCTTTTAAATCATTGAATCCTTTTTCCTGTCCCGATTTAATATCCTGTAACAAACCGGGCGATAAAACAGTATCCTCTCTCGCTTTTTATTGCATTAACACCTCTATCAAGTTTCCTGTTAAAGGAACATACAATCATTTTTCGGCAATTCTTTCCAAAAACTTAGCGCTGGTTTCTAATAGTTTAGTGTTTGTTTCTAATAATCCTGTGTGTTTCTCAAGAATTGAAACCATTGCACTGGTATCATTTCTTATTGCAAGGGTGTCTTCTTTCACACTTTTTATTGCATCAACACCTCTATCAAGTTTCCGGTTAGTATCTTCCTTGGTATCTGTTTTAACACACCCGAAAGTATCCGGTAAGGGCGAAACAGGATCAACAACATTGTCTTTCAGGATATTTTCCACAAAAATATCTTTTTCATGCAAAGTTATAACATCAACAAAGTCATCAATTTTATCCCCGGCACCCTCACAAACCAATTGAACCGAGCCATCGGAGGCATTAAAGACATAACCCCTCAAGTGCCTATCCCTTGCTTTATCTTCAATAAAGCCCCTGTAACCTGCATTCTGCACTTTCCCGGTGATAGTTAGCGCACACCTCATATTATTATTTGGGATTTGTTCATTAAATAAAAGTAAGTGCCAGTAAAATGTTACTTTTCTTTTTTATTTTCTTCCCGACCATGTATGTAAAATTCCATCATCCTGTCATTAAACAGGATCCAGACAATGTCTTGGGAAAGGTTAAACTAATCCGAATTTGGGCCCGCTGAGATTCGAACTCAGGACCTCTCGATTATCAGTCGAGCGCTCTAACCATGCTGAGCCACGGGCCCGGAAAATCTTAAACACTATGTAATATATTAGATTTAGATAAATAATTTTAAAAAAATTTAACTTCTTTTTGATATAAGTTCTTTGTAGACATTGCGAACTTTTCCATACCCGTAAATATTTTTGTTATTTTTGCCGTATCAAAATAAAAACCGGTGTCTGCAACTTTTGATAAATCATCGCAGAAGTTATGCGCCCATTCCAGCAAATGTTCACTTAAGAACTTCCCTTGAATTTCTTCATCCTTATTTTTACATAAAAATTCCATAAATTTAAGTTCATTGCTTATGTGATCGGGCAGTTCAATTGAACTTTTAAATCCGCAATTTTCATAAAATTTTTTCACAATGACCGTTGTATTTCCCATCACCTGTTTTTCACTTCTGTAAATTGACTCGTACGCAGGGATGAAAGGCATGGACGGTTCAAGGAAAATACCTGTGTAGTCCTCCAGCAGATCGGAATAACCGTATTTTTCAGGTATTTCGTCAATCTTGATCCCGATAATTGAAAAACAATTTTTTAATTTTTCATAAAATTTTCCATTCATAACTTCTTCTGCAAATTCCTGTGTTGGCTCGGAGTATGCTTCGGAAAGCAGCCCGTAAATTTCTGCTCTGATTTTTGAGTTATCAAAATAATTCCCGGGAAAATTTATTTTTATTTCAGGGATTTCAACCTGCGCATCCGCATCCTTCAAAATCATCGCGCGAACCCAGTGCAGATACCCGAATTCCTCGCCTGTTTTTTCCCAGAACCTCGCCTGTTTTTTGTCCTTGTAAATGTCAAAAACATCCATAGTTAATCTTTAAAAAAACGGCTTCTGTCGATAAATTTTAATTTTATTTTTCCCGATAACCTTTTTTGCCGAATCGCCCTGCGGCTTATCCACGAATATCGTCCCGTGATACGGCTCAATGGTTGCAACTGTCCTGTAAATAATATTTATATTTTCCTTCCTCAGCAAATCCTCTGCCTTTTCAAAATCGCCGTTCATGTAATCCAGCCGTATGGGTGTTGATTCAATTACTCCGACTTTCATTTTTTCACCCCCCGGTCATTAATTTTAATTAAATTTTCCGCCTTTTCCGCAAAAAACATCTCACCAAATTTCCTTGCCATTTTTTCCCTTGTAACAGTTGAGAGTTCATTTATATTTCCAAAAGATAATGCCTTCATCGCGCACTTTGTCGCGCACGAAGGCCAGAGTCCTGCATCAACCCTGTCCTTGCAGTAATCGCACTTTGTGACTTTTCCTGTTTTTGCATTATACTGCGGGGAGCCCGCGGGACATGCAATAATACAACTCTTGCATCCTATGCAAATTTTCTCATCCACAAAGACAATCCCGTCCGAGCGCTTCTGCATCGCTCCTGTCGGGCAGACCTCAACGCATGCCGGCTTTTCGCAGTGCATGCAGTTCATCGGAAGATAAAGTGTCATTAATTTCCCCCCTGCAACTTTCGGACCGATTTGCATAACCCTCATTCTTCTCGGACCAACCGGTAAATCGTGTTCTAACTTGCAGCTTACCTCGCAGCCGAAACAGCCGACGCACCTGTCAAGGTCCACGAACATTGCCACCTGGTTTGTACTGCCGGGTTCGGTAATTCTTGCTTCCCTGCCTTCCAGTTCAAATTTTTTGACGCCGAATTCCATTTTTGATTTATTCCGTTATGTTATATTTATTTATCATATTCAATTTTCAATTTTCAATTTTCAATTTTCAATTTTCAATTATTATTATTATTATTATTATTATTATTTATTTTTATTCGGTTAATTTCCGCTCTGCATAAACACCGAGACAAACATCCGTGTCATACTCAGGGAACTCTTTTTTAATGAAATTATAAACTTTCCCTGCCGCATCATCCGGGTCATTTCCTTTCTTATAAACCCTGATGAGTGCGCACTTATACTGCGGCTGGTTATAAACGGGATCTTTAATGATGTCGTCAATAAGCACGTTTACGCTTTCATAAGGGTGAAACGGCTGGACTTCGTCAAAACCCTCGGGAATCCAAACCTCTCTCGGGTCAACCATCTCGGAAACCCACGCAGGACCTTCAATGGGTCCGCGGTCGTTCTCTGCAACAACGATGTCGCCGTCTTCAACTCCAAGAATTTTCGCAACCCTTGGGTGAATCTGTATGAACCTGTCCGGCTCTACTTCAGAAGTCCACGGCCACCAGTGCCCCATCTCATGGAAATGCGCGACAAGCCGTCCCGTTGAAAGCACAAGAGGATATTTTTTGTATAATTTAGGACTTGCGATCGGTGTTTCACTTGGCTCCCTGTGTATCGGAACGCTGTCCCATCCGAGATTCTTAAGTTCGTCGGATGCCATTTCAATTTTTCCCGAAGGAGTGGGAAACCTTTGCGGCGGATCTGACTCCGGGTACGGCTCATCCTCGTACATGATCCATTTCCCGCGAACGGTTGCGTTATGCTTTTTATCGAAAACCGCCTCCTTGCGAGAGTAGCAGGGCCACATAATGCCTCCCGGCGGATTTTTTTCAGGGTCAAGAACATCACTCATGCACCCGGCAGTCATCGGCTCAAGTGAATTAAACCAGTCAGTCATCTTTCTCTTATCAATTCTCCAGCCCTTACTCCCGTCTTTTTCGGTAACATCCTTTCTCCACGGGAATTCTTCTTCCCATCCAAAGCGGTCGGCAAGTCCTGCCCAGAAGTCAATATCTGCACGGCATTCCCATAACGGTTCTATGATCTGGTTATACCACTGCATAAGGCGGTTGTTCCCGTGATGCACAAGACCTTCGCGCTCAACCCAGCAGCTTATTGGAAATACCGCGTGAGCATGTTGATATGTTAAATTAGGGTGTATTGAAAGATGCACTGCAATATCAATATTTTTCATCGCTTTTTTGAATTTATTGACATTAGGGAGCTGCGCCATTAAATTCCCGTTCCAGATTATCCCCTTAATCGGGTACGGCTTTCCTGTGAGAATAGGATTTAGAATTCCTCCTGCACTGTTATCTCCCCACGGGACGAGTTTATCCGAAAGCGGCGGTCTTTTCGGGTGAGGATAAGTCCTGCCTTTCTTTAAGGGGTTTCCGTAACTTATGGGCGGGCGGCAGTTGTGAAGCCAGTTCCATCCTCCTCCGGGAACGCCTATACTGCCCGTTAATGCAAGAAGCCCCACATAGCACCGGTTAATGTTTATTGAATTATACACCTGCGCAGTTCCGAGGTTTCCTGTAACCTGAGAGGGCGTGTTTTGTGCAAAGGTTCTTGCTGCTTCAATTATTGTTTCTTTTGGAACCCATGTCACATTTTCTGCCTTTTCAGGAGTCCATTTCCTGCATTCCTCCGCCCACTCCTCAAAGCCCTTCACCCATTTATTAACAAATTTTTTATCATACAACTCTTCCCGGATAATGATGTTCGCCATTGCCATTGTAAGCGCAGCATCGGTTCCGGGGCGAAGCCGCATCGCAATATCTGCTTTTGCCATCGTGGCATTAAATCTCGGATCAATGACAATAACTTTTGCACCGCGCTCTTTTGCATCAAGAACCCACCTGAATGTTATCACTTCACATGCAGCCATGTTTGAGCCGACGATCATTATGCACTTACTGTTCACCCAGTCCTGCGACGGATTCATTAATCTGCCGAGGTCTTTTGCCCCGAATGTATAATTGGTCGCAATTCCCGGGGATTCCGTGCATATCGGTCCCTGCCCGAAAATGTTGGGCGTTCCGAAAAGTTTACCGAATCTTGCGCCACCCCATTTATTTCCCATTGAAGACCTTCCCGTCCTGTGGATGTAGAGGGCTTCAGGTCCATACTTTTTTGCCGTTGCTTTCATTCGCTCTGCAACGAAATCCAGTGCTTTATCCCATGACACTCTCCTGAATTTATCATCAAGGGTTTCCCTTATCATCGGGTATTTCACCCTTATCGGGTTATAGATATGCTGGAATGATGCCAGACCTTTCGGGCACAAGGAGCCCTTGCTCTGTGAATGCTCATCATCCCCGAATATATCCACAATTTTCCCGTCCTTTACAAAAATCTTCATCCCGCAGCCGGTTTCGCACATGTTCTCGCAGGTTGTTCTTCTTACTGTGTCATAATCCCTCATTGATTCCTGTCTTTGTTGTAGTTCCATATTTTCTATTGTTATTGATAATTAAACATTGATAATTAAACATTGTTAATAATTAAAATTAAAATTAGAAATTAAAATTAGAAATTTCACTTTCAATCTCTGCAATATGTACCTGAAAATCGCCCTTGATAAGATTCTCTTTTAAGTGATTTATATTCATTTTATTTCTTATCATAAATGTGAGAATGCCGCCGTAATCCACTTCTCCCACAAGTATGGCACCGACAAGAACCCCATCATCAATAATAAATTTCCTGTAAATTCCCTTCTCATTATAGATCAAAATTTCTTTTTTATTATTTTCATCATTTTTATCCGGAAGCGTCATGCCCATAGTCATTACAGGAATGCCGTAAATCTCAACGGAGTTCATACTCATACCTCCTGCGTACTTACGGTTAACGCCCGCCATATTATAGCCGGCGATTCTGCCCTGGTCGTACGCGAGCGGAACAATTGCAATCACATTCCCGCGGCAATTAATCATATCATAAGATTCGGCAACATCACCTGCGGCATACACTCCCTTAACGGAAGTTTGCATATACTCGTCCGTCACGATTCCCCTGTTGACTTTAATTCCGGTATCCTTAATTAAATCAATATTCGGTCTGACACCAATTGCAACCACGACTAATTCACAGTCCATTTTCCTTCCGTCATCAAGAATCACGCCGCAAACGCCGTCTTCATCACCCAGGATTTCATTAACGGTATGGCTTGTTATGATGTCGATACCTTCTTCTTTAAGCCGTCTGCCGACGATTTTTCCTGCTTCCTCATCAAGAGCAAGTGCAAGCACCCTTTCTCCCAGTTCAACAATCGTCACCTTCAGCCCCAATGCTTTAACACCCTCGCATGCTTTCAAGCCAATCAAGCCGCCGCCAATAATAACGGCATGCTTCGCACCAGTTTTCTTTGCCGCCTCATACAGATTTTTAGCGTCATCAAAAGTGGTGAAAGTAAAGACACCTTTTGCATTAACTCCCTTCATTGACGGAACAAACGGTTTTCCACCGGTTGCTATGAGAAGTTTATTGTATGAAACTGTATCCCCATCGGAAAGAGTTACAATTTGTTTGTCGGTATCAACTTTAATCACCACTCTTCCCAGCATGGCATTGACATTCATCTTTTTATAAAAATCCTTCGGGCGATAGCACATACCCTCTTCATCTACCTTTCCGGCAAGATAATAAGATATCAATGGACGGGAATACACGCTATACCGCTCATTTGAGATAATCGTTATCTCTCCGTCAGGGTCTGCTTCTCGTATCGCCTCAACAGCAGAGACGCCCGCATACGAATTACCAATAATCACATAATGCATTTTTTAGTTTAGTATTTGTTTATGTTTTTGTTTGAATGTGGATAAATAAATTAAATTAAAATTCAATCAAAAAATTTGCTCCGTAAATTTTAATTTGTAATGTATTCTATATTCCGATAGAAGTATTGATTTATGATTGTTAAATGTTGGGGGGTTGATATAACGGAATAAGAGTATCCGAAGTTGCCCGATGTGGCAATTTCACGAAATGCAAGGACGATAGCATGCGGCGGATATACTTTTGTTATATAGATGCAGGCGATTTAATTATTTTTTTAAAGATAAAGCATTTCTTTGATCATCTCATCAATTTTTTCCATCGTTTTGCTCTCAATCGTACCTACCCTGTTTTTTATTCTCCTCTTATCAATTGCCCGCATTTGAAAGACCAATGCTATGGACCTTGATTTTAAGCCATTCTCTACTGAAGGATTGACATCTATCGTATGCGGGAATCGCAATGCTTGAGCATTAGATGTGAAAGGGATAATTATAACAATCCCTGCTTCTAATTCCGATAAAACAATTGCCGGTCTCGCACCACTCTGCTCATGACCTCCTGCCGTTGGAATTTCAACAAGCCGTATTTCGCCTTTTTCCATTTTTATAATGCACCCTCAAAATTATCAAGTGCTTCATCACTTAACTCGTCCCATTCTTGAAATTCCTTTTTTAATTCTACCTGTTTCTGGATTATGTCAAGATAAACCACAATTGCTCTCTCTACAATGTCCTGCTCGTTAAATCCCAGCAGATTAGAAGCATGCTTTACTTCATTATATGCTCCTTCCGATATTTGGACTTGCATTTTATTTATTTAATATTATAAACTATTACAATTAAAAATCATTAAATAAAATATCTTTCTATTTTTCCCGGTTAAATTTCCGGAGAGATAGAACTGATTGATTATGTTTAATTTTCCATCGCAGTTAGTCCTTCTTCTCCGCACCAACGCACATAATTTTCCGACTTTACACACCACCAGTAATGACCGGAGTTAATTTCTGAAAGTTTGATTATCAAGTGCAGAATTCCGCTCCTTTCAGCCGCTTCAGCCACACTAAAAATTTTTGTATTAACAAAATGGTAAGTCCCTTACGGTATTTTGTTTATTAAATTTTAAATCTGAATTTTTTGTTTTGTATATTCGCAGGGTAATATGTTATACAACCACTGCATAAACCCGGTTATTGCATTTATTCCCCCCCACTTATTCAAATCTTATTCCTTTTATTTCTTATCAGCAGGTAAAAAACGCTTTGCTGCCGAATTTAATCTGATATTATGTGTAAATTCATTTGCCCCGGTCTGTTTTAAAGCACCCTGTTTGCATGCGGAAACGCACGGCGGGGTCTCCTCGGATGCGCAGCCGTCGCATTTTTTTGCCGTGTGTTCTTTCCCATCTCTTTTTATTGCTCCGAACGGGCACAGCATTATACACATCCAGCATCCGACGCATCTGGAATAATCTGTTTCAACCCAGCCGCTGTCTTTTTTGATCCTGGCTCCGGTCATGCAGGCAGATACACAGGGAGCGTGACTGCAATTATGGCAGAATATCGGAATATAATCATTATTATGTTTCCGGATCGTGATCATTGAGGTCTCATCCCCCTTCTTTTTATTTACTGCTTTACATGCTTTCACACACTCGGCACTGCCGCCGCAGCCATCGCATTTTCCTAAAACGACAAGGATTTCTTTGCCGTATTCTTCCGACGCATCCTTGAGCATTTGCTGCCTGTTTGTTTTCACTGCATTTTTTGACATTTTAATAATTAGATAAAAGAGTAAATAATTACAATTATTCAGGGCAAACTACGCCGCATTCCAGGTCAAAGAATTCCTTTCCTATCAAGGAAATGCCCCTGTAAAAATCTGATTTTGCAAGCAATGAGAGATCGCTGCAAAACACCTGCGCCCATACAAGAAGGTGATTACACAGGAATTCTTTTCGCATCACCCGGTATTTTTCTTTTTCGCATTCTTTCAAAGCATCTGCCTCTTTTTCACATAAAATTGAAACAAATTCGCACTCATGGCTTATGTGGTCAGGCATATCCGATCCGGCTTCTACTCCCAAACCGATCTTCCTATAAAATGACTCAACAACCAGCGAATATTTGCCCATAACATGTTTCTCTCCCCGGTAAATGGATTCGTAAGGCGGGATGAAGGGCATGTATGAATCAAAAAATAAATTAGTATATTCTTTTTTTAGAACATTTAGTGCTTCTTCATTATCCGGGCATCCTGTATTGAGAATCAATTTTTTACCCTCCCGCACCCCGGAATTATTGATGCAATCCTGCGATTCCAGCGACTCCATCGCCCGGGAGAATGAACCATCCGTTAAATTTTTGATTAATTCTTGCGTTGGTACATCAAAACACTTTGCAAGCATGGCATACAGGTTCCCTCTTTCCCTTATAGGCATATCCGGAGCAGTACAAGGAATTTGCACCCTCTCAATCAATAACGGGTCTTTAGAGAGCATTGCACGCACCCAGAATAAATAACTGTGTTTGGGTCCCTCTTTTTTCCAGAACTGTACATCTCGCCTATCTGCGAATATTTCCTCAAGGTCTGCGGTACTTATGTTTGTTTTTTGTTCCATCAACTTTAAATGTGTATAAATAATTAATTAAAATTCAATAAAAATATCAAAAAAATTTCGTTTATTTGGGCTTTGGATATTGGATGACGAAGTAAGTGTATGTGAAGTTGCGCGTTTGGAGAAA
>MCBE01000281.1 GCA_001723845.1 Candidatus Altarchaeales archaeon WOR_SM1_SCG | reverse complement strand
CATAAAAATCCCGGCAAATATTTGTGAATCGTGCTTGTTTCCGGGATATGACTCGTGAAGCATTGGGATGTTTTCATCACTTGTTACTATTCCTATGCCGATTATATTTTTATCATATCGTTTCTCTTTACCCCTACCTTTTTTAGGCATCTCCCCGCCGTATACCTTTAGCTTACCCTTCTTCTCTTTTAAGATATATTCATAGGTTTTACCGCCACTGATTTTTAAGACTACTTTGTTTTCTTTCTCGTTAAGTTTTAGTTCAACTGAGTTTTCCCCTTCCGTAACTGTTATTATTTTACAGTCATTGTTTTTATTGATTGTTGCGTTTTTTACCCAACCTATTTTTAGATTATCCAAAAGATGGTTTATGAGTCGCTTGCTGTCGTTTCCGGGAATATTATTCCAGCTAAACAAATACGTTCCCCCATTTTCCATATATGTGAAGACATTGCTCATATCAATATATAACTTTGTTGGTGCCACACCAAGCTCAACAAGTCTTTTTCCCAGGTCATCCCCGATTTTTCGCATTACTTCATCTGTGAGATAATCCATGTGGTTCGTAAAATTTTGAGTGTTCAGTTTGTGCGAAAATACCCACATTAAATCGAGAAAAGAATCGTCAAACCAGTCGGAGATTCCGTTTTTGCTTATTGGTTCATCGGCTCTGCTAAGGATAATCAATAGCATGTATTCACCAACTGTCAGCCCTTCAATCTTCTTTTTGGTTGTGTGTTTATTTACGATCTCAACAAAATTTAGTTCTTCTGCTATTTTCATTAGTGCTGCCGTTCTTCCATACTCAAAACTTTTGAGTTTCATATCAGTGCATTCTTCACAGTTTTTATAGAATTTCTCGATCGTTTCTGCTGTGCCCAGATACTTACTCCACACTCTTTTTACTTCTCCATTTACCCGTTTTTTTCTTACAAGAGTATATTGAGGCATTCTACCTTTTTTTCTAATGATTTCAATGTAGGGTTTTATTGCCATTATTTCTTTAGTTGTTAGTTCCATGTTATTGTATTAGATATTAAATAAATTAAATGACATGGCAACATTTGTTAGTTAAAGTATTAAAGCACACTGATTTTATTTAAAATTTTGACATGGCAACAAAATACAAAAAGTGAGATAACAAAAACCAACATCAGTAAATGGGGTAAATAAAATTTATTATGTTAGAAATCTAATATCTTTGAAACTCAAGGATAAATGAATTAATAATTTAGAAAATTAAAAAATGATTAACAAAACAATTCACAAAACAGCATTCATCGCGGGCGGGGCAAAAATCATCGGCGATGTCTCATGCAAGAAATATTCAAGCGTATGGTATAATGCCGTGGTGCGGGGGGACAGGAAGAAAATAATAATGGGGAAATTTTCAAATGTCCAGGACAACTGTGTTTTACATGCCGAAAAACATGATTTGATTTTAGGCGATTATGTCAGTATCGGGCACGGTGCAATAATTCACGGGTGCAAAATAAAAAATAACTGTATAATCGGAATGGGCGCGGTTGTGATGGAAGGATGCGTAATTGAAGAGAACTGCATTGTGGGTGCAGGCGCAGTAATTACTGAAAACAAAAAAATCCCCGGGAATTCTCTTGTTATCGGGATCCCGGGTAAAGTCGCAAGAGAACTTACGCGAGAGGAGAGAGAACACATAAAGGAAAACGCACTGGACTATGTAAAACTTGCAGAGAAGAATAAAGAATTTTCCAGGTAAATTATCAGAACAAAAATAAGAATATAAATACAATAAACAGGGGTATTCCGATAATTCCCCATATCAAGGGATTCCATCTCATGACAGCATGCCCGTCCAGTGGAGGAAAGGGAATCATGTTAAATGCGGCAAGCCATAAATTTATTATTAATCCGTAAACGCACAAATTCCATAAAAAACCTCCTATCCCGATAACCATCAAAATAATCAAGCCCAACAAGAAAATAACTCCTATTAATATGTTTACAACAGGACCCACAAGTGAAGTTATGCCGTCAACTCTTCGGGATATATTGGCGCCGGAAATATGAACTGCTCCCGGTGCCGCAAATACGAAACTACCCCCCGATGCCACCGCAAGGAACAATGCAAGCATCAAGCCCTCCTTCCACATCCGAAACTCCGCCCAGAGTTCATATTTCTGTGCCATGAACTTGTGTCCTATCTCGTGAAAGAAAAATGCCGAGCCGACGGCAATAAATGAAATCAATAAAGGTGCAATGTCTCCCCTTAGTAAAAATAACATATCCTCAGCAATTATAAATGAAAATGCAAGTGACATCACGGCTATTGAAATTGCAAGTTCCGTAAGTTCTCTTTTACTGAAACTGAATCTTGTTAATCCGGAACTTCCCCGTGCATAGTGTTCGTATTCGGGGACTCCTCTAAAAACTCTTTGAGGTTCTTCGTCATTCAGGTCTATGATTTCGTCAGCCATGTTTATTTATTAAATTAAAATTTAAATGTGTATAAAATAATTTAAATAATTTATGATTTAACTGGTTAACTGATTTTAAAAAAATTTATAAAGAATGATAACTATCCTATGAAACCATACGCCGGGTGAAAGGGGAATATTTAAATTCTTAATTGTTTATTTGTCGGGGGGTGTCTTAGTGCCTTTACTTTTTGGGGATTGGGGGGGGTTGTATAACGGAGTAAGTGTATCCGAAGTTGCCCTATAGGGCAATTTCACGAAGTGCAAGGACGAAGTCCGTAGCGGATACTCTTTGCTATGTGAGTGCGATAGCACCGAGCGACCAATATGGAGCGAGAGTTTCTTCGGGGGCATCATATATCATTTCTTATAAAGCATTGATATCCTTGTTTAATTAGATTCCAATCTTGATAATAATTATCACAATTTTTGATTCCTAGAAAGCATTTGTAGGTGGTCATTAAATCGTTGTAATCGTGAATTATTATTCCATCATTATTAGGGTCACAGACATTCTTTGCAACTTCAAATCCTTTATCATCTTGAGCATCCATCCCCTCCACTTCATCTTTCTGCACAACCCCATCATTGTTCAAATCAACTACCACATCGTAATCCCCAACATAGGGATCACCCCATAGGATGGCAACGTTTATAAAGTTCCCGTTTATATCAATGTATGTATTTGGTATGACTGCAATAGGATTCCAGTCATTGAAGTTACCATTAAGTCGGGAATTATTCCAGTCATTGAAATCCGAAAATATATAAAGCGTAATGTTTGTGTTGTTTACAGGCAGTCCCGTTCCGTTTACATAAACTATCTCATTTGTATAAAATATGTCTTTGGGATCCCCATTTGAATCCGATGCCCATATTGGATCAACCCCTAACTTCTCACATTTTAAGTAATATGATTGTGTTTTCATTATGCTGCGAATGAAAACTGCATAAATGACTATTACTTATTTAAGTAATAGGAATAAATAGATATTTTGCCAGAATATTGGCTCAGCTATCCTAAAATTTCAAGAAGATGTGACCTATTACTTAAAACAGGCGAAGTTAGGGATCAACACCAAATCCGAAGGTATGCAAACTGTCAACAACATCAACTTCCTTATCCCATTTTCCATTCCTGTTTACATCTACAACTATGTCAAAGTATGTTGTCGGGCGGGGCAGTGTTGACCAATGAGGAAGATTTGGCCATATCACTATTGCTGGAAAATTTCCATCTGAATCAGTAATTACAGTATCAACACCACTTGTATCCTTATGGAAATTTGCCAATGATTCGCCGTTTTTCCATCCAGAATTTTTATCCGGATATTTTATGTAGATGTCAACATTTGTATTTGTTGGAAGTTCTTGACCTTTAACATAAACATCCTGTCCAGTGTAAAATACATTTTTTTTCCAATCCAGACGAACTTGCCGACCATATTTTTGGTGGTTCCTCACACAAATCCCCAAGTCCATCACTATCACTATCATTTTGATCAGTATTGTAAACCTTTTGGCAGTTATCGCATACATTCCCCCAATCATCATGATCTAAGTCACCTTGATCTGAATTGTTAATATATTTACAGTTGTCGCATGCATCACCTACACCATCACCGTCTGCATCGCTCTGATTGGAATTGTTGACTTTTGGACAGTTATCTTCTCTGTCTATTATTTCATCGTTATCCATATCCTTGTCGCATGCATCTCCAATACGGTCGTTATCTGAATCTATCTGGCTTGGATTAGATATATTTATGCAGTTATCACATGCATTTCCTAAACCATCAACATCAATGTCATTTTGAAGAGGGTTGTAAGTACTGGGACAGTTGTCGCAATATTCACCAACAGAATCGCCATCTGCATCATTCCCACAAATATCTATATATTCGAAGGTATTACTCATATTCCTGAAGATTCCATCTGTATCGTTCACCTTAACAAGTACGGTATAATCGCCAAATGGGTCCAATGCAGTAAGTGTTAATCTTCCTTCAAATATTGCACAGGTCAAGTTATCTGGGATTGTCTGCCAGCATTTTGATAGATTACTTTCTACTTTTTGGAGAAATTCATGCTCACGAAGTGCGTTATTGGGGTAGTAAACATACGCTTCAACACTTGCCATATCTAAAACATCATTATAATCACAAGCAACGGTGCATTTAGTTATTGTTTTCTCACTATCATTAAAATAAATTCGAGTGCCTACAACATATTGATCATCATCAGGCAGTTCCCATTTTGCATTTATAAATGGTTGAAAAGGTTTATTTGAACAGTAATGTTCACATCTTTCACTACCCGAATCATTCCAGTTGTGGGTGGTTTTGCAGGTGTTGTTATTTCCAATATTATCATAACCTGCATTATCAATGTCTGTCGGGTAATTATACATATAAATATAACTCTATATGAAAAGTTTTTTTGGCATTTGTGATTAATCTTCCATAAATTTATTGAAATTCACTCCAGATAACCACATATTAACTCGCTCGTTACATATTTAGATTTTTACCCTTATAAAAACAGGATTGAGTTTTTCTATTTTTCTGTCTCCCATAAATTTTTCATAATTTTGTTGGAAGCTTACGCTGACCCAAAATTCTAAAAATTGGATGTTTTTTGCGCAGTTTTTCATACGGCATACCCCATCTTTTGAAGGCATTGAATAAGTTCCCCCGAAGGGGGACGCACCATACCGAGGTGCTCGCATATTGTACAAAACAGTTCAATAAGATGCATCGTCTTCATGGAATCTAACATCTCGCTTAGCAACTTCATACCTTCTAATGCCTCATCTTTATCAAGTTCAAGGAGTAGTAAAATTGTCCAGACAACAAATATTACTTGAAAAAAGCGTTCTATTGACTCTTTGCTCTGCACCTGGTATTCTTTAAATCCTAATTTCTGGTTTCCTTCTCTGTGTGCGGTTTCTATATTCCACCGGTTCTCATAAATTGAAAGAATCACTCTCCCGGAGAGAATGGTGTTTGTGCTGCCGTAATATTTTGCATCACCCTCAAGATCATTTTTAGAGGCAACGATTTTGCACTTTCCGATTGATTTGAGGTTTACAATAGATTCAACAATCCAGTAGGTTTTCTTTTTACCCCGGACAGTGATTGTTATCTTTTTGTAATTTTCTTTTTTAAATTCTTCCGTAAAGTAATCCTTTACGTTGATATTGGAATCATCATCCCGGGTGATAAGCAGATCATACTTGACGCGCCCGATAACATGATAAGAATCAGGACTGTTCCGGCAGTTACTTATAAACTCTTTGTTGAAATATGCGGCATCACAAACTACATACACATTCGCTCCTTTGGGAACTTTCAACGGTTTTACCATCTCTTCGTAAGCAATCTCATGTTTTTTCTTAAACTCCACACCCCATTTTTCAGTATCTTCCTCTTTAACATACATCATTGCTTTATGGAAAATAAAGTATTCTTTGTGTTGTATGATTGATGTCACAATATTGTTTGCCCATATATGTTTTCCAACAGAATGATCCCAGAACCAGCCCACACCAAAGGTATTTTCGCCTTTTTTCTTTTTAAAAGTGTCATCTACAATAATTAGAATTCGTTTTCCTTTTTTTGCACCAATCGCCTTAAAGAAAATATCTGCTTTTTTCTGTGCGACTTCGTTCTCGTTCCATTTTGCTTTCTCGAAAAAGTACCTGTAGGTTTGGTAATCTTTCTTGTTCTTACAGGTATTTGCAATTGTTTCATGAAGATTCTGGGTGTTTTTCGGGAGCATGCATGTGGTAATTGCAGCCACTATATAGACAAAATTGTTATAACCGGGAGTAGTAAACATATCACTAAACGCTCTTAACATATTTTCCAATTTTACCGGGATTCTTGTAACTTTAGGTTCTGCCATTTTTTGATACTTTTTTTATTTTAAATCTACTATATTATAATATAGTATAAAATCATTAAATTCAAACGAATTTAAAGATTTATTCGTATAACTCAAAATGGAAATAAATTCAAAAGAAACCGGAACATTAATAGCGTTTAAGTTGAAGAAAGAAGTTAAATCCACTGAAAGAACGAGATTTTTCAGAAAATTGTATGGCTGCACAGATAAATCGTATTACGGAAAGTACACATACAAGAGAAAAGGCATTCTTGATGACATCTCCCATAGAGTGCTTATCCGGGCAGTTATTATTGTAAGAGAAGAGGATGCGAAAGAACTTATTGATTTTCTAAGTGATAAAGCAGAAGTATATGTTCGGAAAGTGATACTTGAAGAAGAAGACAATGCTATATCTGAACAAAAAGAGTGAGAATATTTTATAATCTGTTCCTAATAAATTAATAGGGTATGGATTTGAAGACGGTTTGTATCATAAACTTATAAATCTATTATCCGATGATATTAGTTTAAATTTTAAACTAAAATAAAAATTTTGCAAGTAGAGTAAATATAACCTCTGTTAAAATTAAAGCAGAATGTGTTGTGCATTAAGGTATTGTTGACTGAATCAATATCGGGTCGTAAACCACGGGAGTTATTGTTTGCTGTATTGAATGTTAGGGTATTATTAGTTGAATATTCACCGATTGATATACCTGTATTATCATTTGAATTTGCGGTGTTGTTTGTAATGAGGTTATTGTGCGAACTCCATCCTGTAGAAATACCCACATTATTTGAATTTGCCGTGTTGTTTGTAATAATGTTGTTGTTTGAATATGGAGTATAAAGCCCACAGTACTTATTTGAACTTACTATGTTGTTTGCCAGGGTGTTTTTTGAGGAATATCTTAAATAAATCCCATAATAATTATTTGAAGAATTTATATTTGTAAAGTTTGAATTATCGGTTCTCCAAACAAGAATCGCATTATTCTTTTTACTATCGGAACCAATAATTGTTACATTGTTAATGTTTGAATTATCTGCATTGCATAAGATTAATTCAGAGAGAATTTCATTTTGTAAGTTTACTGTAGAATTGAAAAATTTGATTGGCGTGTCTCCTGAAACTGTGTTGTTTTCCATAATATTATTGCACCGAGTATCTGAATTTGTCCAAATATAAAAATAGATATCATATTCTGAATTTTCTTTTAATGTGTTGTTTGTCAGGATGATATTTAAAGGATCCAATAAATAAATTCCATACGTATTTGAATTTGATGTGTTGTTTATCAAGATGATATTTGAGGAATAATCTAAATAACCGTTAACTATTATTATATTTTATTATTTAGTTTATTAATTTATTTTTAATTTATTTTTAGTTTATTTTTTTATGGACACATTAACACAAACACCCGTAAATCAATTAATATTCAAAGCATAAAAACCTTTGAGGGCAGGATAACAATCAATCGCATATTTTCGGGCAATAACAACCCGGTGAATTATTTTCCCGGGTCATTTGGATAACTGATATTTGACCTTTGAATGTTCTTGATGTTCTCAAAATTTTAATAAAATTTTTGGCTCCTGATATGAACCTCGCGGGGTAATCTAAAAAAGTGTATTAATGCTCAGCAGGGTGATTTATGATCCGGTATCTGCGAACCGGGAAAAGACAGCGTTTTTAATTGTTTAATCTCAATATTAATCAATTCGGAATGAATTAAATAATTTCATTTAATCAAAATTCATTAAGTAAAGATGATATCCAAAAAAGGGAGTAATTTTGATGTAATATTATTCACCGCCGAGTATTACTGCGACCATCCGCTGTCGCCTGCGGGAGTGATAGCAAAGGTTCTTGACGCAAAAGGTTTCAGTGTCGGGGTAATTGAAAAGCCCAAAACGAAAGCGGATTTCACGAGACTTGGCACGCCAAAGCTTTGCTTTTGCGTGACTTCAGGTTCCGTTGACAGCATGCTCAACAATTACACGCCATTGAAAAGGAAAAGATCGGAAGACGAGCATAACATTGTGACTGAAATGCCTGACCGGGCGGTTATCGTTTACTGCAATAAGATCAAAGAGTACTGCGGGAAAGACATAAAAATTGTCATAGGGGGCATAGAGGCGTCATTAAGAAGGTTTGCGCATTATGATTACTGGGACAACGACATACGAAAAAGCATACTCCTTGATTCAAGGGCTGATATATTAGTTTACGGCAACGGCGAAAAACAGATTATTGAGATCGCTAAGAGGCTGAAAAATAATAAGGAAATTACCGGGATAGAAGGCACATGCATTCTTTGTAAAGACATTGATTCGTCGTTTGAATTGCTTCCGTCGTTTGAGGAAGTGAATAATGATAAAATTAAATTCTGCCGGATGCACGCCGCATTTTCAAATTCCAAAAACCTTGCGCAGGAATATGACAATAATTACGTGCTCCAGTACAGGTATCCTGAGTACACGCCGGAGTATCTTGACTGGTTGTATTCGCTGGATTACTCCCGGAAGCTGAAACCCGGATCGCTGCTTGAAATGGCGAAATTCTCAGTTGTGACACACAGGGGGTGCATCGGGAAATGCAATTTCTGCTCGATTGCCCTGCATCAGGGAGACAAAATAATATCAAGAACACAAGAGAGCATACTTGCGGAAATAAAAAAGCTTACGAAGCATCCTGAATTCAAAGGCTACATTGATGATCTCGGCGGAGCAAGCGCTAACATGTACGGCATGGACTGCAAAAATAAAATTAAAATTAAATGCATGCAAGACTGCATAACCTGCGCTAAACTTGACAAAAGCCACGGTAAAATAATTTCGCTTCTCAGAAAAGCGCGAAAAATTCCGGGAGTCAAAAAAATCTTCATAAGAAGCGGCATACGATACGACCTTGCCGTGAACAGCAGAAAATACATAAAGGAAATCTCAGAGCATCACATTTCAGGATGTCTGAAAATCGCCCCTGAACATTTCTCAGGTAAAGTCCTGAAGCTCATGAACAAAGACAATTCCCGGTTTAATGAATTCGTATCGGTTTTCGAGTCCCTGAACAAGGACAAAAAACAGTACCTTAGATATTACCTCATGATATGCCATCCCGGCGATGATGAAAATGAGACAATGCTTCTCAGGGGCAGCATTTCACGGCTTAAAAACATTGAGCAGTTCCAGATTTTCACGCCGACCCCGATGTCAATATCCTCCTGCATGTACTGGACAGGACTGAATCCTTTTACGCTTGAAAAGATCAATGTTGTTTGGGACTACAAAACCAAGAAAAAATTAAAGAGGATAATTTTGAAATGTCTTGGGCGTAAATAAAAATAAATAAAAAAGGTCGGAATTTCGTATAACAGAGGGCATATAAGAAGTTTACGAAGCAAATTTGGGTGTAGCGAGGTGCAGCCGAACGAAACCTCATAATCCTTGTTATATTCTCCGAAGGACAAAATTTTAGTGCAACAGTGCAAAGCAAAAATTTTGAGTTTTTTCGGGGGTGTTTCATTTAGTAATGGCAAAAATTATTATCCATTATTGTTAATTATTTCTTTAGCCCAATTCTCAACCTCCCCATTATCCTTAATAATAAACTCTTGACCAATAGGTGCTGACTGAAAATATTCTTTTTTCCAAGATTCTTCTGAATGATAGCTTATTATCGCCTTCTTAAAGAATTCAGGTAATTCCCATCTTGATCTTGAGAAGCCCGTTTTAGTTAGAATTAACTTTTCATTAAATTTAAATACACCCGCACCCGATTTGCTTTCATCCCATGTCAGGTTATCCCTTGCGACATATATTTTATTGTTGTTAGATTTTCTGTTAGATATTTTTCTATATTCCTCTCTTGCATGAGGATGGTTTTGCATCCAATCAGGAATTTTAGTTCCATTATTCACTTGTTTTTTTTCGCCAATTTGAAGATATCCAAAAATAATATGTAAATCTGGTTCATGTTCATCAAATTTTAAACTACCATTTTCAAATTTGGTTCTTTTAAACCACCCAAAGAATAAAAATAAGTCATCCTCTTTAACTCCCTCATTACGTAAATGGGTTTGAGCTCCATTGATTTGACCGAAACAAGGTTTCCAATTTTCACATCGTTCAATAACTTCCTTGCATATATCCGGGTCCAAATGGCATTTTGTGTTTTTAGTTAATTCACGCAATTTTTTCTGATATCTTATTTTTGATTTCAGTTGCTTCATTAAATAATAATAAGTTTCATCGTCAATTTTTAAGTCAGAATATTTAGTAAAATCCCTTTCACACGGAATGGGTAAAGAAATCATTTTGTTGTTCGGAAGAATTGGGCTTGGATAACCCCCATATGCCGAATCGAATCCTTTACGACTTAGTATAATTTTCATGTTGATAATAATTGATTAAATATCTTTATAATTTTTGCCATTTTAAAGCCCCCTAAAAAATTGAATATAACGTTCCGCGGGTATACAACGTTTTCATCGTAGCGCAGCGGATATGAAAATGTGGCGAACCCCGAAGCGACCAACGGGATTGAATCGTATATATGCGGTTAGGCGTAGTAAGCCGCGAATCTTAATATTTTTTTGGAAAATATTCCTTTCCTGCCTGCCATAAATATTTATCAATGTCTTTTAAATTATATTTAAGCCCAAATTTCCCATCCAAAAATTAAAAGAGGTATACTATGAAAATGTCCATCTCAATTTTTGTTCATTTTCTGTTCTTAATCTCTTTTGTATTAATTGTGAATGTTAATGGATTCTAAATGTTTCTT
>MCBE01000280.1 GCA_001723845.1 Candidatus Altarchaeales archaeon WOR_SM1_SCG | reverse complement strand
AAAGGCATATTTTTATTAGGCATTATATTTGAAAAATGGTGATTTATCATTGCACAGAAAAAAATATCGAGAAAATATCAAAAATAGCGATAATCTAAACGGTGTTCATAATTGTCGGACAGCCTCTTTAAAATAAGAAAAAGAAAACCAACAACATTTGAGATACAACAGTTACCAAATGCAATACTTCTCAACTCTAAATTTGGTATAGGGGATTTTGATGATGGAATTATTTATGTGGGAACTAATTTTTGTTTCAATCACGAAAATCCAAGATGTGATAAGTGCCCCCTAAATAGGATATGTAAAGGTTTCAATAAGGATAAATCTTTGATAAATAATTATAGAACATAAAAATGATGTACAAACACTTTTATCACCTAACAACTTTCAATAATACTTTAGGAATCCTGGAAAAAAAAGTTTTAATTCCGGGTAGAGGAGAATACGACGAAAAACAGGTATGTATTGCGGATTTTCTAAGCCAGTATCTTGAAGATTTTGGTAATGTTTGTTTTGAATTTAACTTTGAAAATCTTTTTGCAAAGAATTATATTTATCCGTTTGATTATGAAATAGAAGAACAATATTTTTATTTGCCTGATGGCTTTCCTGCTATGCCTTTCTGGGAATGCGAATGGCAATCAGAAAGAGTGGAATTTGAATACAATGATATAAACAAGATGATTTTATTTTCAAATGAGTTACACTCGGAAGAAATTAAATCTATTGCAGATATGTTAAACCACCTTGATATCGCGTATAAAATCATGGATTTTTCTGAACTACCCGAACCCGATTTTGAGTTTTTTATAAGAAGGTATTTAAAAAGAAAACTAATGTTTACAAGACAAAATGAAGGAAATGGATAAAATTAAATTTTCAAGGATTGCAAAAGAAATTTCAAATGACTTAAAGAAAATACCTAAAGAATGGGATGGAAGAGAAGCGATTTTGGAGATGAAGAATTCTGAATATAATCAATGGAAACAGATGGAATGGATTGGTTTTTACTTCCAGTTTCTTTGTGAAAAATACTTAAATAAAATCATGGAAATCCCAGGTCCGAAATACGGGAACACCGAATTTGACGGCTTTAAAGGAATCCCCTGGGATTTCAAGTCGCATGCAATAAACACGAGCAGCCACCAGATAATCGTTAATGACAGCGAGGCAATAGCAAAGGCAATAAATGAGTTTGGAGCGGTCGGTGTAATTCTTGCATTAGGTGAGGTTGAATACAATGACGATGAAAGAACATTTCAAATGTGGCACGAAGAACTTAAAGGAGGGTTGTCAAAATATTCTGAAGAACGAATCAGAAGGGGCGCTTGGTCAAGATTAAGAAAGGTTGAACTTAATCTCAAACAAATTTCATTCATCAGGATTGATGATGATGTTCTTGTGAAATCAGGATCATTCCAGAGAAATTTCAGAAATGCTGATGGCTCGCCGAGAAGGGAAAAGGTGCTGCTGAACCTGGAAAAACTGGATGAGGAGATTGTTTATTTTGTTGATTTTAATCAAAAACGAAAGTTAAAGGAATAATCTTGAGGGAGACATATTAAACCACAAAAGAACATAATGAGGGTTCGGCGGATGGGCGCTGCGTCACTCCTTGCTCTAATGGTTCATATAACACGGGCTATACGGCTCACTCCGTTCGCCCAAATCGGCTATCACAGACTTCATATAGCCTGATTTCGTTACCTGAAATTTGTAAAAATATATATCGTATTATTAAATTTGACACATTGTAAAACGAACTTTCCTATGGTAAAAATTTAATTAAAATTCCCGGTGGGCTGGAGCAAAGCGAAATCCGCCCTTTCCAGGTCATACAATGAAAGCCCCCGATAATGAGAATCGAAGATTCTCGTTATTCCAAAATTCTTTGAATTTTGAGAACGGTGAGTCGGGTGGATTTTTCGCCGGGAAACTCCGGCACGAGATTAAAAACCCGATTCTCTTTGTCGGCACGGGGCATGAATAATTGTTTGATTTTTATTTCACTCGCAAAAATACGGCTCCCTTCTCCCAACCGCCTCAATAAATAATTCTTTTAATTTATCATCCCCCGCTCCCGCACGCATCGGAGTTAAAAAATCAATTAAATTATTATTTCTCATTCGGAGTTTCCCGACGAGAAAGAGCGTATTTCCGCTATATGCTTCGCTGTCGCTCGCGATATTTCCTTTCACTTCGTTCAAGCATTTACTCGTATGACTCGTAAATCCTCGTATAACCCGGAAACGCTGCAATACACTTAGAATTTTAATTTTCACTTCAATCACAGAAATACGGCTCCCTTCTCCCAACCGCTTCAATAAATAATTCTTTTAATTTTTCATCCCCTGCGCCTGCACGCATCGGAGTTAAAAAATCAATTAAATTATTATTTCTCATGAGACACGGCTTGAACTTCCCATCAGATGTAATTCTCATGCGTGTGCAGTTTTTACAAAATTCCGTATTGTGCATCGGATGCACGACTTCAACTTCCGCATCACTCAGGACATATTTTTTCCGGTTCTGCATAAATTTTCTTGTAATTATCCTGTCTGCCCGGTCTTCAAGTTCTTTTTCAACCCCTGATAAATCATAAAAATACTTGCTGAAAAATTCTTTATCCGAATCAATAAGTTCAATTAATTGAAGAATTATTTTATTATCTTTTGAAAACACGAACATATCGCAAATTTCATTTTCATTTATCCCGTTCATGACAACCATGTTTAACTTCACAACATCAAAAACGCCGCGGGCTTTTTTAATATTTTTTATTATTTTTTCAACCGGGATTTTTGATGATATTAACCCCGCGTATTTCTCGCCGTCCAGCGTATCAAGACTTACATTTACTCTTTTTAAGCCGGCATTTTTTAATTTATTCCAGTCGGCATCAATTGCGGCGTTGGTTGTCATTGAAACCTCTCCTATACTTGAAATATTTGAAATTCCCCTGATTATTTCTTCAATGTCTTTTCTTAACATCGGCTCCCCGCCGGTAATTTTTACCCTGCTTATCCCGCACCCGGCAGAAATTTTTACAATTCTTACAATTTCCTCAGTTGTCATCTCCGAGTTATACGAGGAGATATCGCAAGCGTCAGCGATGCCTATTTCTTGTCCGGATGCTTTGTTTCCTTCCCTGTGGCAGTAAATGCAGTCCAGGTTACACCTCTGCGTAACGGAAATCCTCAAATTCTTTATCCGGCGCCCGAAATTATCTTTAAGCATAATAAATCTTAAATTTAATTGAAAAATAATTTATAACTACATGGAAAGCACAAAATATAAAAATAAAATTTTAAGAACAATATCAAGTTTAGTATTGGTTTTAATTTTTGTTGCAGCGATCAGCGGATGTATCGGCGAGGAAAATGAAAAGGGAAAAGTCATTACCCCGCCTGAAAACCAATCTTATGAAAAACCAGGTATTGTTGAAGAAAATGAAAATGAAAAAGTCATTCCTTCGCCTGAAAACCAATCATACAAAAAACCCGCGGAAAAAAACATTTCCCCCGAAGAGGTAACGGGAGAGAAAATAAATAAAACAGAAAAAACAGAGGTTAATACAGTTGATTTCAGGCATATCCTGCAGGACACCTATATTTGCAGCGAGTTCTCAACCATACTTGAAGAGGAATATTGTATCCTGTGGTTTGCAGTAGCAAAACAGGATGAGTCTCTCTGCGAGAAAATACCCGATACTTCTATGAAGAGTGATTGTAAAACATGGGCTGCAAAAACAAAACAATATGATGTTTCTGTCTGCGAGAAAATAACCGATATGCCTGATAGGGACGATTGTATTTTAACAGCGGCTGCGGTAAAACAAGATGATGTTTCTCTCTGCGAGAAAATATCAGGTGAACTTTTGAAAGAGGACTGTATTTTGATGGTTGCATGGTCAAAACAGGATGCTTCTCTCTGCGAGAAAATATATGACATAACCAAAAAGGACGGTTGTGTTATCTGGGTTTCTTCAACAAAACAGGATGTTTCTGTCTGCGAGAAAATATCAAGCACCAGGATAAAGGACGGCTGTATTTTATTCGTTGCCGGGAAAAAAGAAGACATATCAATCTGCGATAAATTATCAACCGTATCCGGGAAGGGGGACTGTATTACATGGGTCGGCGTAGCAAAAGAGGACGAATCCCTCTGCGAGAAAGCATCGGATGTCTACGGGAAAGACATCTGTATCAAGATGGTCGCCGAATCAAAACAGGATGCATCTCTCTGCGAGAAAATACAAGACCCTTATGAAAAAGAAAAGTGCATAGAGAAATCGTCATAAAAATTTAATTGAAATTTTTGATAATATTTTAAATATAATTTATAATTACAAAAAAAAATTGGAAAATAACAAAACAGATACAAATAACAAAGTACCGACAACTTATGCAAGAGCAGGCGTCAATATAAAAAGCGAGGAAATCGCGGTAAACAGTATTGTTTCATGGGCTAAAAAAACCTTTAAATTCAGGGAAGGAAAATTCGGGGAAGTAATGCGGGATATAGGGACATTTGCAAATTTGATTGACATGGGTGATTTTGCGCTTGCGATGTGTACTGACGGTGCGGGAACAAAAGTTCTTGTTGCACAGGAATTGAAGACATACAACACAATAGGAATTGACATGATAGCGATGAATGTTAATGATTTAATCTGCGTCGGGGCAGAACCCATAGCACTTGTGGATTATCTTGCAATGGAAGCGATAGATGCACAAATCGTAAAAGAGATTGCTCTCGGCATTTATGAAGGTGCGAAACAGTCAGGTATCGCGGTTATCGGCGGGGAAACGGCAACGCTTGGCGATGTAATAAAAGGAATTGATAACAGGGGCTTTGATATCGCGGGAAGTGCAATAGGGATTGTAAATAAAGATAAAATTATAACAGGGGATAAAATTTTACCCGGTGATTTTGTTATCGGCTTAAAAAGCAGCGGGATTCACAGCAACGGGCTGACGCTTGCAAGAAAGGTCCTTCCTAAAGCCATGTATCCTGAAATCCTGAAGCCGACAAAAATCTATGTAAATGAAATTTTAAATTTACTGAATAATTACGGAAGTAAAATTCACGGGCTTGCACACATCACCGGCGGCGGGTTTTTAAATTTAACCCGGCTCTGCAATTATGGTTTTATTATTGACAACCCCCAGAAACCGCAGATGGTGTTCAACCAGATTCAAAAATTTTCTAAAAATTCCGACAGGGAGATGTACCGGACTTTTAACATGGGAACGGGTTTTTGCATAATCTGCAGCCCGGAAATTGCAGGAGAAATTGAAAAAAATGAGGACTGCGAGATGCAAATAATCGGCAGGGTTGTTGAAGAGAAGGGAGTTAAAATCGTAAAGGACGGGGAGGAGATAAAACTTTAGGATTTTTCAGGGAAAATATCCGGTAAAAATTTTATTCGAATCCAAAATAATTTAATAAATTTATAGACGGAATTCCGAACCCGAACGTTAATATGTGAAGAAAAATGAATAATTGGAAATCCCTGCTGAAAGCTGTTCCAACAGACTGGCTATTGGAAAAAGACAATCCTTCCGTGCGATATTTTACTTTGATTAATATCTTAGAAAAGCCTGAGAACGACCCTGAGGTAATGGCAGCAAAACAGGAAATAATGAAAACCGGGGTGGTGCCAAAGATTTTAGCGAATCAGAAGGATGAGGGTAATTGGGAAAATCCCGGTCGTTTTTACACTGCCAAATACAGGGGAACCGTTTGGCAACTTCTTATCCTTGCCGAACTCGGAGCGGATGAAGAAAATAATGGCATTAAAAAGGCATGTGAGTTTATTCTTGAGAATTCTCAAGATCCTGAAAGCGGTGGTTTTTCCATGTGGGTCAGTGCCAAAAAAGGGGGAGGCAGGCACAGCGGAGTTATACCCTGCTTAACCGGCAATATGGTTTATAGTTTGATCAAATTCGGGTATCTGGAAGATTATAGGGTCCGGCATGCAATTAACTGGATTACAACGTATCAAAGGTTTGACGATGGAACGGAAAAACCACCAACGGGCTGGCCTTACGATAAAGCATTCGCTTGCTGGGGAAAACATAGCTGCCACATGGGGGTTGTAAAAACGTTAAAGGCGTTGGCAGAAATACCTCACAGTAAGAAATCCGGGGATGTGGAAAATACGATTGAATTGGGCGCCGAATATATGCTTAAACATCATATCCATAAGAGAAGTCATGATCTGAACCGTGTTTCTAAACCGGGGTGGCTTCGATTTGGTTTTCCGTTAATGTATCAGACAGATGCTCTGGAGATTTTAGGAATATTGACAAATCTGGGTTATAGAGACGAACGAATGCAAGAAGCTGTGGATTTGGTGGTTTCAAAGCAAGACGAACAAGGCAGGTGGAAATTGGAAAATACATTCAATGGTCGTTTTCAAATAAATATCGAACAGAAGGGCAAACCGAGTAAATGGATTACCTTAAGAGCTATGAGTGTGATAAAGCGATTTTATAGCGAATGAAAATGAATAAGAAGGGGAGTTAGAATTGTAAAGGACGGGGAGGAGATAAAACTTTAAATTTATCGATTCACCGGTAAGAAACACTTTCCTCTCCTAATCTGGAGCCGACCCTGAAATCTTTTAATTTTTCCCATTTTTTAATTTCATAATCGCTCATGCTGGGGTGGATTTTTTTCATCGCCTGCTTGAAGTGCTTCATTTTAACCTCTTCTGCATGCCTGTTCTCCCGCACCGCAAAAAGCCCTGCCTCTATGCACAGTGCATTTATATCCGCTCCTGAAAAGTTGTTTGTTTTTGAAATAATTTCATCAATTATTACATCAGCCGAGATACTCATATTCTTTAAATTAACTTTTAATATTTTATTTCTTGCATCTTCATCAGGCACAGGGATGAAAACAAGTTTTCCAAATCTCCCGGGTCTGAGAAGAGCGGTGTCAATTAAATCGGGGCGGTTTGTCGCACCCATTACAACGACATTTTTCAGTTCCTGCATGCCGTCAATTTCAGTAAGCAGTGTATTTACGATACTGGCTCTTTCTTTTGATGCGGAATCTCCCAGGCCCTGGCTTCTTGTAGTCGCAAGAGAGTCAATTTCATCAAAAAATATAATTGACGGTGCAACCTGTCTTGCCTTCCGGAATATTTCCCTTATCGCAATTGAACTTGCCCCGAACCACATTGAAATCAAACTGGGGGCGGAAATTGAAATAAAATTTGCACATGATTCGTTTGCAACCGCCTTTGCAATCATCGTTTTACCGCAGCCGGGAGGACCGTAGAGCATTATTCCCCTAGGTGATTTTATACCGATTTTTTTGAATGTTTCCGAGTATTTAAGCGGCCATTCTACCATCTCTTTAAGTTCTCCTTTCACATCATCAAGTCCCCCGATGTCATCCCATTTAACATCAGGCATTTCAATTAAAACCTCCCTCATTGCAGACGGCTCAATTGTCTTTAGTGCATGAAAAAAATCCTGTTTTTGAACAACTAATTTTTTTAAAATTTCCTTTGTTAATTTTTTATTTCTTATTTCGGGCATCACTCTTCTCAATGCGTGCATCGCCGATTCCCTGCAAAGTGCTGCAATGTCCGCACCGACAAAACCGTGCGTTTGAGAGGATAATTTATCAAGATTTACATCTTCTGAAAAAGGCATTCTTTTTGTATGTATATGGAAAATTTCTTTTCTTGCAATAGCATCAGGGACGGGTATCACGACTTCCCGGTCAAATCTCCCGGGGCGCCTCATCGCGGGGTCTATTTGCTGGGGGCGGTTTGTTGCACCTATTACAATAATATCACCTCTTGCATGCAGCCCGTCCATCAGGGTCAGGAGCTGGGATGTGATTCTTTTTTCAAATTCCGTAAGGTACGAATTGTATTCGTCTCTTCTCGGCACAAGCGCATCAATTTCATCAATAAAAATTATTGCAGGAGAATTCTTGCGGGCATCATCAAAAATGTCTCTCATGCGTTTTTCACTTTCGCCGAACCATTTTGACATGATTTCGGAGCCGTTAATTGAGATAAAATAAGCACCGCTCTCATTTCCGACGGCGCGTACAAGCAGGGTCTTTCCAGTACCCGGTGAACCGTAGAGCAGGATGCCTTTAGGCGGCTCAATTCCCAGGTGCTGAAAAACTTCAGGATAGTCAACGGGAGTTTCAACCATCTCCCTTATTGTTTCAATCTCTTTTGAAAGCCCGCCGAGGTCTTTATAGGTTACAGCAGGCATATCCTGTTTTTCTTCCGCGGTTTCTTCGGAAATAAGGAATTTTGTTTTATTATCAACTAAAACGATTCCTTTCGGTTTTGTATTTGAGACCAAAAATTTCATTTGTGTTCCCATAACATCAATCACTATAAGATTTCCTTTCAATAACGGTTTTTTCAGTAAATTCTCTTTTATGAAGTCGTTAAGACCGCCGCCGGAAGCTGTCGGCTGCGCGGGCGCAAGAAAAACATTTTTTGCAGGAATTTCCTCTGCCTTCCTGATTGAGACATCTTCTCCGAAATTCCCGTCAATGTTGTATCTTAAAATTTCATCCATCCTCGCAATTTCACTTTCGCATCCCACGGGCAACGCTTGCAGTATTCCAGGAGCCAATCTTTTTCCCGCGACCTCAACAATATCGCCGGGTGCTGCGTTTAATTTATCAATAAATTTTGCGCCGATTCTCACGACAGATGTTCCGATGTCTGTTTCAATGGGTTCTGCAATTTTTAGAATTATTGTGTCGTTTTTTGAATTGCTGCCGTTTTTAATTTCACTGTCCATAATTAATAATTAATTCTGAAATTATATATGAATTTATATATATCTTAATTTATAACACCATTTATAACACCACCTCATAAAATGTATGACGATAAATACCTGAAAGATTATGTGCAAAAAACAACAAGGAATTTTTTAAATAATAAAGAAATTATGAATTCATTAAGGATGGATGCGGAGAAGCGAGATGAGGATGAACTTGAAATTGTTTCGCAGGAAAAAGAGCCGGGTGATGCAGAAGTAAAAAGAATTTTAGTCCCTCTCGCAGAAGACATCTATTACATGCTTTCAGCGTATCACCTCGGCGAGAAATTAACCCCTGCAGAAGAGGATATTATCAAAAGCCATCCCTTAAAGGACAGGAAAGAATATATTGAAAAATTCAAAAAATATCTGCCGGGTGTCGCGGATGAAAATATCCCCGGCGTTGTTATGTGGGTTATGAAAAATTATCTTGAATTTATGGCAGACCTTGAGAGAACTTCAATGCAGGTAATATTCGCGGAAAGAATCGGGGCGCTTGCAGAAATTAAAAAAAAGAAACAATTACTTCCGCCGCATCCCTCTCCGGAACTCCGGGATTTCTGGACGGAGTACAGAAAGGGAAAATTTACAAAAAGCAGGGTAAAGCGCGAGGTAAAAGAGCATCTGGATTTCATGAT
Source organism: Candidatus Altarchaeales archaeon WOR_SM1_SCG (assembly GCA_001723845.1). GTDB lineage: Archaea > Altiarchaeota > Altiarchaeia > IMC4 > WOR-SM1-SCG > WOR-SM1-SCG. The sequence goes on along the minus strand of MCBE01000280.1, from coordinate 1,677 downwards.
AGAATCCGCAGAAATGGATTTTGAAAGAGAGCGAAAAGATTTCTATGAAGTAATTAAAAAGTCATTTTCAGAGATTTCAAATATCGGAAATAATAAAAACATACAGGAAGCACTGCTTGGAAATGTAAGGAAATTCATGGAAACCGAAAAACAGGAATTTTCGCCGCAGGCAGGGTATTCTGAAAAAATTACGGATGAAAGAATTGAAAAACTAATTGAAAAGCGGGAGTTTCACTTCATGCCTGTAATTCTTGAAATTATAATAAAAAGCGAAAATTTAGCAGGTGATTTTGAAATTGCTCCCCTTATTGAAAAACTTAAAATCGCAGTTTTTAATTTGAATATCGCCGCACAGATGGGTGTTGAAGATGCGATGAATGCCTATAAGCATAATGTTTTAATTTATTTTTACAGGAAAGCGGGGGGTAAATTCGGGGGAAAAAATAATTTTAATTAAAATTTGCGAAGCATTTATATTCCTCTTTCATTAAAGTCCAGTTCCGGTAATGATTATCACAATTTTTAGTTATTCCAAGAAAGCATTTGTAGGCGGTCATTAAGTCGTTGTAATCGTGAATTATTATTCCATCGTGATTGAAATCACATGGATACTTACAATGTATGCCATTATTTAATACATTAATCTGATTACCCTGTGAAGTTATATTAACTGTTATTTCACCGTGTCCTAACTTCATACTTTTTAATGTCCAGTTAACAACCCTTTCCTCGCCAACCGAGAGATTCCCGACATAAATTTCATTTGAGTTTGTTGTGTTAAACCCGGAAGATAAGTTTAAAGAAACACTGACATTCTCCAAATCCAGTGTCCCGGTGTTCTTTATGAAAAGCGAAATATTAAATTCTTCTCCAAGTTCCACAAACGAAGGCGCTGTAAGTTCAGCGTCATCCGAGACAAAAGCATCCACCACAAAAACCTGAACTGTTAAATTATTATTAAATTCATAGGATTCGTTTATTTCGTTATCGGGGTCTGCTGCAATTGTCAGGTTGTGGATTCCGCGAATTGCTGTCCAGTTGAAAGTTACATTTACCTGTGAATTTGCTGAGATATTTACTGTTGTTGAGTTTATGGTTGCGTTGCCGATTATCAGGGAAATTTTTGTGTTGTTTGCAGATACCAGACCTTGATTTAAAATAGTTACCGTGAAATTTGAAGTCCTGTCTTCCAACAAGTCGCCATATTCTATTGAAGTTGGTTTCAAATCCGGCAGCGCCTCTGAAACTTCAATTTCATCAGTTATCTCGTTATTGGTTTCGTTTGATTCATTAAACTGGTTGTCCGAGTCAGCAATTATTGTTATGTTGTGAATTCCGGATGTTGCTGTCCAGTTGAATTCTATTATTTCATAAGAGCCTCCCGAAATGTTCACTGTTTTTGTTTCAATAATACTTGTGTCTATTTTCAGGGTGATTTGCACATCGTCTGTGTTGTTTTTTCCTTTGTTTTCTATTTCGGTTGATGTCCCCAAGTCATTAACAGTTTTTGATTTCAACGAAACTTCATTAATTATATTGATATTCTGATCAAATAAATCTTTTAAAATACTGAAGTTAGTGATTTCTTTCTAACACTTTATTTATTTTAAAGTTCTATATATTATTATACACTTTTAGTTTAAGTGTTTAAGTGTATAAAATATTAGTATGAGATAT
>MCBE01000279.1 GCA_001723845.1 Candidatus Altarchaeales archaeon WOR_SM1_SCG | reverse complement strand
GTAGAGGTAAAAAAATGATAGATGATGCGTTAGAGATTCCTGCCAGCGACTGGAAAGAAGTGAAACTTGATATACCAAAGAGAAAATATCCCACACCTTCAGTTTACGAACATAGATTCCAACCAAAAGGGCACGATATGGACTTGCGGGAGGTCATCATAACGGATAACGGCAGGCAGAAGCCAACATTTGTGATAACCAATAACGAGGATATTGAGCTCAAAGAACTTGTCACCCATTATGCCCGGCGATGGAGAATTGAAAACAAAATTGCAGAGTTAGTAAAGTTTTTCAATCTCAACGCATTAAGTTCTCCGCTTATGATTCGCATACAGTTTGATGTAGTGATGACGATGGTGGCAGACACGCTATACAAGATGTTGGCAAGTGATCTGAAAAGATTTGAGAACAACACAGCTAAAACACTATTTTCAAAATTTATAAACAGCCCAGGAGTTGTGGAAGTGGAAGGCAACAAAGCAGTCGTAAAAATGAGAAAAAAGGCACATACGCCAGTATTGAAATCGAACGAAGTCTTTAAGAAATCCTGGGAGATACCATGGTTTGGGAATAAAAAGTTGGGTTACAAGTGGGTGTCTTGAGGTAGGTGAAATTAAGGGATTTAAACGGGCTGTGAAACTCCCTGTTAAATTTAGATTAACAACATAATAAATGTTAGTTTCCACAATCCGCATGAAATTTCCATAACTTTATCATCAAGTCTATCCGTTCGGTTCCGAAAAATATCTGAAACTATTTTAAATCTTTTAACTCCCCGGATTGCAGGTTCTGCTTCCATTGCCGGGTCATACGAGGTAAAACCAAAATTTTTATAAAAATTTTTGCATTCCCCGGCTCCGTTTATCAGTTTGTTTATAACTTTTTCTTCTTCAGTCAACTCTCAACCTTTCGGTTTTTTCTTTGGCATCATCACATTTAACCCACAATCCTTATTTAACTGATATTTTAACAGGCAAAGTAATCATCCAATACCTTAAATATATCCGCTACCGTACAAACATTGCCGCCGCAAATTGATACCGGTTCATTTTCAAAGTATGAATCCAGGGTTGTGAAAATATCCTGCACTGTCGGGCATCCAACATATAGCGTTTGTGTAAGTGGAAGTTGCTGATTTAAAGATATGGTCTGACCGTTTGTGTCTTTTATAGAGATACCTGTTAAATTTATTGTATATTGTGTTCCATACAATGCAGATAAAGGCACTGTCACAGGAACACTCAAACTTCCGCTTTTTTCTCCATTAGCACTCAACTGGAACCACCTGTGTTCATTTAAATCCCGCATATAAGTTGAACCACTTACAAAACCGGACATAGTTGCAGTGCCAACCGTTAACTCTTGCGGAATAACCAACTTAATCTGGGATGAATAAACACCCGAGGGGCTGTTTATAACTATATTTGCCGATGTTGTTCCGCCCGGAGAAATCCGGTTTGGAGTTAGTGTGTAAATTATATTTGCATTATCCCCGGGATCCGGGTCACAAGTATACGTTCTTGAAATTTTATTGTTTGTTTCATTTTTTTCATCAATTTCATTGTCTGGATCAACTTTAACAGTTATGTCGTGGTCTCCTGATCCGGCAATCCAGAAGAAGTTTACTTTCTTTGAATTAAATTTGCTTAAATCAACAGATTTTGATTCCTTATAGTTCCCGTCAATGTAGAGGGCGACATTAATTTTATTTAAATTTTCACAGGACTCGGGGCTGTTCATGATTTTATTGTAATTTGCTTTGATTTCATCGGCTGTTAATGCGCGATTGTAGATTTTCACTTCGTCAATAGTACCATTCAAAAACTCTCCAAAACCGGATTTACCTATTAAGATAGGGTTCTCGTTAACAGTTAAAGGAGCAGTATATGTTCTGGAGTCAACCTCTATTCCATTTACAAAAAGCCTTATTGTGTTTCTGTCATATGTACCTACTATGTACTGCCATTTACCTAAGTCACCGGAATTAAAGGAATATTTTGCGTATTTGGCAGTACCATGTCCATATATGCCGCCGGCTATAAATTGAACCGTTTCACGGTTAAACCTTAATATCTTTCCCGGACCTTCAGTTAATTCATTAGGAGTATGATCCGAGACGATATTTTGATATGTTGGTAGGAAAGTATCCATATCCACCCACGCAGAAATAGATAAATCATCAGTCATTTTTAAATTTTCGTTGCCCCCTACATTTATATAATCGTTTATCCCGTCAAACTCCAACGCCTTTCCAGAAATTCCATCAACAACTTTTGCACCGTAAATTGTCCCATCATTATTTCCTGTTTCATCGTTTGCGGTTCCGTCATCAAAACTCCAATATGCAACTAAACCATCATCTTCTGGCTTATATTTTTCATATTCTTCTTTTATTTCAAATGCTGTTAAAGCGCGGTTGTAGATGTAAAGTTCATCCATTTTACCTTTAAACTTATGATAATTAAGTTCATAATTTATTCCATATCTGCCCAGCACGATAGGAACATCAGTTAATTTATCACCCCCCTCTATATAATCCACTTCGGCTTTGAACTCGCCGTTAAGGTAAATTCGCAGTTTAGTAGCAGTTTCATCTAATACAATCGTGTAAAAATACCATTCTTCCTCTTGAACTTCACCCTGCAATGTACAAACTGTGGGATTTCCGGAATTATCAACAATGAACCCACAAAATTTTCCATCATCATATACTTGGAGACCATAATTCGTCCGGTAAGTACCTGCACCGTCCCAGCCTATTATTTCCTTATTTAGAATAGTTGGGGCGCCATTCAAGGTAAATGCTCCATTGTCTAATTTTGCCCAAATCATTATTGTAAAATCATCATCAAGGTCAAGACTTGAGTCATCGGGTATTTCCACATAGTCGTCTATCCCGTCAAACTCCAATGCATTACTTGAAATCCCGTCAACCTGTTTGGCGCCGTAAATAGTTCCATAATTATTGTTACCTGATAAATCATGAATTGTGTTTCCTGTTATATCGTCAAAATTCCAGTAAGCTATTAAATTATCGTTGTTCGGGTCACCACAACTTCCGCCGATATTTTCAACTGTTGCCGTGATTGTTATTTCTTCTCCTTCTTGCGGGTTTTCATTTGAGAAAGTTAAGTCGGTTACTGTTAAATCAGGTAATTCTGCGGGTTCCGGAGTTTCACAGTTGCTTTCTTCTTCATTCCCAAGTTGAATTGTTGATTCAGTTGAGGCATATTTGCGAATAATCTGATTATCAATATAGCCCATCCTATACAAAAAAGTTTGTCTTTTAGCATACCATTCATATTTATCGCCTTGATAAGTATAGTGTGAGGTGCCATCTGGCGACCGACCCCAGTGTGCATAAAACGCAAATCTATCAATGGCTATTGATTGGTCAGAAATAACATCTCTTGACCATTCCACATCACCATCAGCAGTGTCTGTTATTGAGAAATTATATCCGGAACCATCACTAAGAGGCGATATTCTAAACTTATGAATATGCGAATAATCCAATGTGTCTGTTATAAAAACACCTGTTACATTGTCATCTACGACACCCTGAATACGGGGTCTATTAGCCTGAGCAGCAGGGGTATAGTTACTATGTGTATCAACATAAAACCTAATGCGGGCAGCAGAGGTTGCTATGCTTGCGTCTGAAAATCCAAACTGCACACTAGCTCCCCAGTACTCTGCTATAAGTTGTTCAAAGTCTATGTCAAATTCAGCTATAATCTCATTTGAATTGAGCGCTGGAAATGTGGATTGCACATAGTTGTTATGTTCGTTTGGAAGTTCGTAAACGGCAATAGTATCCTCTGTAGAAAAATCATTAAAATAATCAAAGGTAGCTATTCCATTACTCACAGAAGACGCAGACGCATTACCGTAATACATGTAAATTGTTTTGCTTGAATTTCCCGAAATATTTAATTTAACCCATATTTTTGTTTCCGTTGTGTTACACCCGGATTCAATCCAGTACGGGATTTCTTTTTCGTCATCAATAAACCGTATGTCAGAGCAATCTGCGTTCATTTTGTTTTCAAGGATTAAGGTTTGTGTGTCTACCTCAATACTTATTTGATAATCACTTAAATTACCCCCTGAATTTTCATTTATATTTATTTCTTTCCGGTAGTCCCATGAGCAGTCCCACCAATTTGATAAATAAAAGGAAGTTGTAACTGAAATTTCATTGTTATTTTCATCTGATTCAGGGATTTCATTAGCGGGATCAACTTTCACCCTTATGTCGTGGTCTCCTGATCCGGCAATCCATGAGAAGTTAATTTTCTTTGAATTTACTTCACTTAAATCCACAAACTTTGATTCCTTATAGTTCCCATCAACATACAGGGAGACATTAATATTTTTTAAATTTTCGCAGATTCCATCATCTTCTTCCAGAGTCATCAAATATATGTTGCTTTTACCATCTTTGTTTGATGTGAAAACAATTTTACTCCCGTGTGGCGAGTATTTTGCACCGCCTTCATCACTGCTCCAGTTAATCAACTTAAAGAAATTACTCCCGTTTGAATCTGTTGTCCAGACATCAAGGTCGCTTCCACCGTCCCGTTTTGAATTAAATATTATTGTTTCTCCGTCAGGACTCCAGTCAGTCGGGACATCATAGTAATTGTCGTTTGTTAAACGGGTATAAGCTGAGCCGTCCGGGTTAATATAGCAGATTTCATCATTTGAACTGTATCCGCTGCACGCATATAAAATTTTATTATTCGGCGCCCAATCACCCATCCAATCATATTTTGTGTCAATTGTTACCTGGACAGGGTTGCTGCCGTCAGCATCCATAACATAAACATCAACGGCATTACAGCAGTCAGATTCCCATTGAGCGCGATTGAATGCTATTTTTGCTCCGTCAGGTGAAAAACGAGGAAGCATATCTCTTCTGTTATTATCTGTCAATTGAACCAGACCTGTTCCGTCTGCATTCATTTTCCATATTTCATGAGTTTGACATGTCCAGCAAACACCACTTGGTCCGTTATGTCTGGTGAATACTATCTCGCTTCCGTCAGGAGACCAATCAGGAGCCCAGCTGTACCATGAACTGTCATTTGTCAACTGAACAGGATTACTGCCGTCTGCATCCATAACCCAGATTTCCGTGTTACCGCTGCGATCGGAATTAAATACTATTTTACTGCCGTCAGGAGACCATGAAGGGTAACTGTTACCACCCTGATTTGAGGTTAATTGAATTATTTTATTTTTATTTGGAATTTTATTGTAATTTTCTTTTATTTCCTCTGCTGTTAAAGCGCGGTTGTAGATTTTTACTTCATCAAGTGTCCCATTAAAATGCCCGTAAATTCCTTTGCTTGAATCAAATGCTGCACCGATATAAGCATTATTGCTTGGTATCCCTGTAGGTGAATTTGTATAATTATAAACCACATCTAAGTTCCCGTCAATATACAGTTTAGCTTCAACACCATTCCATGTAGCAACAAAATAATGCCATTTTCCATCATTTAATCCAACCGTGGTTTTAACCTTATAAATATGCGGAACATGCCTGTAATGTAATTTCCCATTATCCCACATTTCAATTTGATAATGGTAATCCCCCCAATAAGTATCTCCACGGTAAATTAATTTTTGATCATCTGAATCTGTTTTCACCCACAGCTCAAATGTCCTATCTTTTGAAATATCTATTTTCGGTAGGGCGACATAATCAGCCAATCCATCAAACTCCAACGCTTTCCCGGAAATCCCTTCAACAACCTTTGCACCGTAAATTGCCCCATTATTATTTCCCGCTTCATCGTTTGCGGTTCCGTCATCAAAACTCCAGTACGCAACTAAACCATCTTCATTAATTTCTTGTGTTTTTTTATAAATTTTTATATTATCCACTCGTATATCAGACCAAACTCCGTATTTAGGCGGTTGCTGTATTCCCCCTATGTAAAGCTGGTTGAAACCGGAATCTAATGAGAAATCTAAGTTTGCAGTATCAAATATACTTCCATCTGATTTTTTAGTAATTTTCAAACCGACTTCTTCTTTTGCCGCATCATAATCCAATTGTATATGATACCATTCACCTGGTTGTGGGCTTCCTGACGACCAATAGGTAGTAATATTAGGTCCGTATATAAAGAATTTTTTGTAATTGTGGTCGTCCCAGTGATACTCAAAGTTAAACACTTCTCTATAGTCACATCTTTTATTTTCTTCCGGTACATCTCTATTTATAAAACTTATTCGCGGATAAGTACCCCAATTCGGCGTAATAATATTAAAATCAAATTCTACCGTAAAAGAGCCGTTAATTGTGTCAAATTTAGGGCTGTATGCTTCGTAATGACCATAACCGCTTGAGACATCATAAACTTTAGCGTAGTAATTCTCTTCTACGGAATCCCAGTAAACAGAACCAGGTGCCTGGGAATCATAACCCGGGTCGCCTGAAAAGTCCTCGGAGTAAATTAAGCCGTCATCTGAATTATCTGGATTCCCGCATCTTCCGCCGATATTTTCAACTGTTGCCGTGATTGTTATTTCTTCTCCTTCTTGCGGGTTTTCATTTGAAAGAGTTAAGTTTGTTATTGTTAAGTCAGGTAAATTATATTCTGGTTTTTTCCCGCAAACATAAGTACATCCATTCAACCCATAATCATCCCAGCCGTATGTTTTATTGCAAGTATTTTCCTCTCCGAGGTTTCCTGTTCCCCCGTCATAGATGTCTGAGTCAGGGTTACCGCATGCGGTGTTTGAAATTAATGTGTTATTTGATGAAGAACCTAAACGGATTCCGTAATCATTATTACCCATAAATATATTACTAATTAAAGTATTGTTGTTTGATGAAGACCATAACCGGATTCCGTCATCACAGTTGTTATTTGCCGTGTTATTTATCAAGTTATTATCTGAGGAGGAATATAAATAGATTCCAGCGTCGTCGTCATGGTTCATGTTATAGCAGTTGCTGCTTGCATTGTTTTTGATCAAATTATTACCTGAAGAATATTTTAAATAAATTCCGTAACTAAAGTCATGGATTAAACAATTTTTAATTGTATTGCCTGATTTCCCATTCAAATAAATACCGTAATCAGAGGGGTCAGGCAATGCTGAACGGTCTCCGTCTATTAAATGTCCCTGGCAATCAAATGTTTTATTGTCAAAGCCAGGAGGATTGTCAATGCAACTTCCAGAATAATTAATTATATCAGAATCCATACAGACTGTTGTTACATTCGTCCAACTTAACTTTGCTTCGCAGTCATCGCAGTTTGAGCAATGGACATCGCAAGTGGGCATATCAACAACACCCCAATCAGGGTGCATGTCATTTGCATCTCCATAAGTCAGTTGCTGCAATCCTGAGCCATCTTCGTTTAACAAAAACAGATGTGAATAGCCACCATTTTCCCTTCCAGAAGTAACAAGTGCCGTATCATCCGGGGACCATTCAGGTGCATTAAACTCTATTGAATCTATACCTGCCGTAAGAATAACCTGATCGGATCCGTTGGCGTTCATTGTCCAGATATCCATACCAAAATTGTATGCTCCAGTATCAGGGTCTTTAGCCCATGCAATTTTCTGCCCATTGTGTGAAAACGCAGCCCAAAAATCTCTATGTCCGTCGTCAGGGAGAATGTTCTCATATTCACCAGTGGTTAAATCATAAATTCTAATAATATTTTTGGGTGTCCAATTTGAAGGGTCCAGAATTGTAAGCACCTGGGTGCTATGCACAGATACTGAAAAGAACCGATATGCAGATTCGGATACACGAACTTCTCTTTCAGTCCCGTCAGGATTAACAGAATAAATTTTAGTGCCTGCACCACCGGAGTTTTCTCCCCATGTGTAAAATATTTTTCCAGTTGCAGCATCCCATGTCAAATCATAAGTAATAGAATCATCCGCAACCTGTCTTTGATTGCTTCCGTCTATATCCATCACCCACAGGTTAGTATCTTTACTGTATGCAATTTGAGTTCCGTCAGGAGAAATTTTTGGCATATTTTCGTGTTCTGATCCGTTAGTTAGTTGCACTAACTCTGTTCCATCAGGATTCATCATCCAGATGTTGTAGTTGTTAGCATTACGGTCGCTGCTAAAAACAATTTTTGCATTCCAATCATAAGCACACGAGTAAGTGCATCCTGCTGCTCCGGTATCATCCCAGTTATTTGTTATATTGCAGGTGTTATTATCACCGGAATTTCCATCATAGTTACTTATGATATCATAAACTACATTTGAACAAATTTGATTATTATTTATTGTGTTGTTGCTTACATAATGTAAATAAATTCCATAATCATTTGAACTTAATTTATTGCCTGCAACAGTATTGTTTGAGGAAGAGCCTGCCCAATATCCGTCTATCCAGATCCCGCGGTATGGATGACCATCATTACCATTCATATTGTAGATTGTGTTGTTGATTATCCTGCAGTTATTTGAATCACTCAAACCGATTCCTGTTCGTGCATTGTTTCCGTCGTGAATCGTATTGTTAATTATTGTAACATTATTTGCATTAGTCAATCTGATAATTTTTCCGTGCCCCCAGCTTGATCCCCAGACACCGCTGAATTCCCTGATTTCGCAATTTCTGATTACATTGTTTGATTTGCCATTTAAATCAATTCCAAAGTCGTTATTACCTGCTGAATTATCGCCGTCAATCACGTGTCCCTGACAGTCAAAAATTTTATTGTTGAATCCCGCCGGGTTGTTGATGCAGGTTCCTGATTGGTTGATTATGTCCTGCGTTAATTTAACCACATCACATGAATTATTATTTAATTTTTCCTCGCATTCGTCACAATTTGAACAAAAGCACCAGAAGTACTCTTCACCACAAACTGTTTCGTAATCCCTTAAATCATCGGGACCTGACTCGTTATAAGGAACTGTAAAATAATAACCTGCTAAAGTAGCATTACCCTGGACGGACCCTAAATCATTTACGCCTACTATTGGATTTGGACAAATAGAACTCTCATTTTCATCAGGACCAAGATCAAACTCAGGAGCACAATAGAACGCATTGACTGTTACATTATTAGTATGGCATTTTGACATATCCGCACTTGAGTTTACTATCACACGGTATATGATTGCAGCATTCCATCTTCTGCTTTGATTTGTATAATTCCATCTATATAATTTTTTGATTGTCCATCTTAATTCACCTGAAAGTTGCAGATCAAACTCAATTCTTTGATCCTCAAAAACATTAGTGTGGATCCAACTGTCGGGAACATAATCAAATCCTTCAGGTAAATAATCATCAACCCGTACATCAAATGCCGAATGATTGCCTAAATTTTCAATAAATAAAGCATAAGTGAGAACATCACCTTTTGCTGCAACATTTTTAGAAACAAATTTGGTTATTTTCAAATAAGCAGGATCAATGTGCGTTTCCGTATAATTAGTTTCATTAAATATACATTCCGGACAATCAGGATACTGGTAATCTGAGGTAACATTCATCACCAACTGCATTTCATTGTTATTTTCATTTGCTTCATCAATCTCATTATCCGGATCAACAACAACAGTTACATTATGATTACCTGCAACCGCGCTCCAGTTAAATATAACATTAATTTCTGTTTTATCTGTTAAATTTAAAATTTTTGAATTATTATATATGTTGTCAATATAAAGTGAAACATTTACGGATGTTAGATTTTCTGCTGTGATATTACCTATATTTTGAATATCTGCGGTAATTGTTACATTATTACCTGCCGTTGAATTTAAAGGAAAATACATCAAATTATTTACAGTTAGATCCGGTTCAGGCATTCCACATAACGAAACCTCATATAAACAGCCGCTTTCATAAGAGTAATGACAGACACTTTCAGGTACATAGTTAAAGTTTGTTGCCATACCACCCATTGAAACATGGACAACATAGTCTCCAGGTCCAAGACCAACAAATTCCACCCTTGCGACTTTCCCATCTGAAATAGTAAACCAGTCAGGTAACGGATCATAATTTAGAAGTGTTACATTCACTTCCTCAGAAATACCGGAGTCAACATATTCAAGACCCTGATAATTTAGAAGTGTTACATTCGCCCCGGTTAGTATATCACTTCCATAACAGTTTACAACAAATACTTCAATAATTTGAGCCGGGCACAATGGAACAGAGTATGAGCAGCCCATTTCATCTGTGTAATTGCAAATATTTTCAGGCGAATCGTTCAGGTTCGGGATCATACCGTGCATTGAAATCCGGACAACATATAGTCCTTCAGGCATGTCTGTAAAAATCACCTGCCCGAGCAACCCATCCGAAATATATGAATCAACATAAGTTAGATTGGGATATGTGAGAAGCGTCACATTCGCCCCGGAAAGTGAAGAGTTTCCAAAGCAGTTCGTAACATTGACTTCAATGTTTTGTGCATTAACTCCTCCTGCACCAAAAATTAAACCAAAAATTAGTAGCCCGTAAACTACAGTTTTTAATATATAAAATCCATATCCTGTTTTTTTTACTTTGCCCATCATTTTTTATTTATAATTATTTAAATTTTTAATTGTTATATTATTATTTTGCATTTTCATCTTAAAGATTGCCGGTGAAATAAACATTAAATGATTGTTTCATTTCACGGGTAAATTTGAAATAAGGGTATGCCAAAAATGGATTCATATATTATCCTTAAAACCCCCCGCAAGTTTAACATTCTTTCGTGAGCCGTCTGCCGTTCTTTCAATAATTTTCATTGCCTCAAGTTTCTCCAATCTTCTTGCAAGCGTGGATTGGGAAATATTTGTTTTTCTTGATGATTTTTAATTTTTATTTAATTTTTTATTAATATTATTTATGTTTAAAAAACAGCAGTGAGATAAGCATGAAAATTTTATCTCATTTCAAGAGCAAATTTGAGAAGAAGTTCTAAGTAGGTCTATAAATCACACTCAAATCGCCCTGGAAGTTTGACCCTATTGCCCTGCAAAACAATAGGTATCTTGATCACATCAATTTCTTTATATATTTTTGTTTTTTTCATTTTCAATCTTTGATTATGGTTATAATATTAGTATAATTTTAGTATATATTATATATTAGGAATTTAATCTTTATAAATTAATTTGTGTTTGTTTAGCTACTCAAACATAAATTGCTCACAATCACCGATCTCAACTCATCTTTAATATTTTTATCATTAAGTTTCCATGTGGCGATGAGCGATGCAAGTTTTGCATAATTTCCAGCGC
>MCBE01000278.1 GCA_001723845.1 Candidatus Altarchaeales archaeon WOR_SM1_SCG | reverse complement strand
AACATAATTTACTGGTCTCGCTATTCGAATGCGTAAGAAAGAAGGTCATCGGAAAGCCGTGTAGGGGAAAACCCTACGCACGGTTTGATGAGGGGGCGGTGGGCGGAAGCCCACTGCCCTACTCTACCAGCGGGCGGACAACTGATCTCTACATCACGCCGGGGATAGGGAGTTATGTCGGAGGGGACATTATTGCAGATATTATCGCAACGGGAATTCATAAATCAGAGGATACGTGCCTTATTATTGATGCCGGAACAAATGGTGAGATCGCTCTTGGAAATAAGGACTGGCTTATGGTTTCGTCAACTTCTGCAGGACCTGCATTTGAAGGAACTTCAACCAAATGCGGGATGCGTGCAACAGCCGGTGCGATTGATAAAGTTGAGATACACCGGGCAGAAACTTGTGCAACAGGCATAGAACCCCGCCGCAGTTTTGGAGATCGTGGTAGTTCTTTGCATGATTTTCAAATTCAAAAAAAGGGTGATGTATATGAAGAATTTAATGTTAATTACCGGGTTCTAAATAATACTAAGCCAAGAGGGATATGCGGCTCAGGATTTATACATCTAATCCCTGAATTGTTTTTAAACAATATCATTGATTATAAAGGTAAATTTAATAAATCAGTTATTGAAAAAAGTGAGAGAATAAAAATAAGGACTGCGAAAATAATAGATGATTTAGGTAATGAGACCTGTGATGAGATCCCTGAATTTATTATTGCTTATGGAAACGAAACATCAAAGGGCGAGGACATTACGATCACAGAAAAGGACATTGAAAATATCATCCTGACAAAAGCAGCGATTTACGCGGGCGTTTCAACCATGACAAAAGTAGGCGTTTCACTTGATGAAGTCAGCAAGGTATATATCGCCGGCGGCTTTGGCTATTACCTGAATATTGAAAAATCCGTAATTTTAGGTCTGCTCCCGGATATTGATAAGAGTAAATTTGAATTTATCGGGAACGGCTCTTTAAAAGGCGCCTCCATGATTTTGAATTCCGATGAAAAGAAAAAAGAAGCAGAAGAGATTGCAAAGAACGCTACATACTTTGATTTCAGCACTGACGCACTTGGAGAATTCACAGAGGAGTACATGAAGGCGATGTTTGTTCCGCACCAGGATCCGGATAGGTTTCCTTCTGTAGAGCACTGAATAAATTTTGTTAAAATTAAAGTCAAAAAATCAAAATGGCGAACATACACGGCAGTTCCATTTGCCCGATAATGGAAACGGATAAGTGTTTTCTGGAGGAAACAGGTATGTGCCCCGTTGAAGAGACAGCAAACTTAATTGGAAAAAAGTGGGTGATTCTGATATTGAGAGAGTTGCTTGCCGGTACGAGAAGGTTCAATGAACTTTTAAGGTCTTTAAAAGAAATAAGTCCGGGAGTACTTTCCAATAGATTGAATGAAATGAAAAAATGCGGGATCATCCAGAGAAAAGTGTATGCTAAAGTCCCTTTGAGAGTTGAATATTCATTGACTGAAAAAGGATTGGATTTAAAGGATACGGTGGTGAGTATGGTGGAGTGGTGGATGAAGTGGAAATGAACACTTTTGATTTTCAATGGCGGGAAACTTTTTACTGATTTTTATCGCTTTTTAAACTCAAAATTTAATTTATAATTGGCACATAAGTGCAAAATTAAAAAATAAAAATGATGTGCAAAGTATGCGGAAAGGAAATAAAAGGAAATTATCTTCGGGCAAGTGTTGATTCGGACTTGAAAGCAACAGATAAAGGAAGCGTTGTCTGCTCAACCGAATGCGCTGAAAAATACCAGGATGAAATGAAATACGGGGGAGATGCAATCCAGCACTGGTCAAGGATTACGGGATATTATCAAAATGTTTCCGGCTGGAATGAAGGTAAAATTGCCGAACTGCATGACAGAAAAAGGTTTGATGTTTAAAAAATATAAAACTAAAAATAGGCTTCGTTATCACTCGCGATATTTTTTATCGTAAAATCCATATAGCTTATAGTACGATTAAAAATGGTAAAATTAATATTATATACCGGGACGAACTGCCCGAAGTGTCCTGCTGCACACGAGATTGTTGAGGAAGTTGCAAATGAATTAGGGCTTGTATATGACAGAGATTATGTCGTGAAGAATATTGATGAAGAAGAAGTTATGATTGAAGCATTACAATATCAGATCGCGTCTACTCCTGCAATTGTGATAAATGATGAAGCAGTATTTATCGCGGAGGTACCAACGAAAGAGGAATTGCTGGATAAATTGAAAAATTGAAATTAAAATTAAATTCTCATAATATTAATAAATTTAAAATGCCAAAAAAAGACCAAACCAGTCCACCAAAAGGATCAGCCGGTCCCCGAAAAGGACAGGGGCAAGGAAAAGGAAGAGCACCCGGGCAGGGAACCGGAAAACGAACCGGTGGAAAACGCGGTAAATGTTAGACACAATCAAATGTGTAATGAGAAGCAAGAAAAGAAGCTTGCACTAATATAGTGGTTATATTGCACATTTAGAGGAAAGAAATCAAAAAACGAAAAAATGGAGGAATTAAAATGTTAATCAAAAAAGTTACAATTCTTGCAGGTTATGATAAAGAAAGAGATAAAGAGTCATTTAAAAAAGTAGAGATACGTGCAGGTCAAAAAATTGGAATTGTTGGTCCAACAGGTTCTGGTAAAAGTCAATTGCTATATGATATTGAGAAACTTGCCCAAGGAGAAACTAAAACTAAAAGAAAAATTTTGATAAATAATAAAACCCCCCCAAAAGAGCTTAAGATAGACCCAACTAAAAAAGTAATTGGTTACCTTACACAACATATGAATTTTATGACAGACACTACAGTATATAACTTCTTAAAAACACATATAGAAATAAGAGGGAAATGCCAAGTAAAAAAAGATACTGAAAAACTGATAGAAAAAATAATAAATGATGCGAATACTATAACCGGCGAGAAGATTAAAAAAGATGCAAACCTGCTTATTTTATCTGGAGGGCAATCAAGAGCGTTGATGGTTGCAGATCTTGCATATGTTAGTGAATCACCTATCGTCTTAATTGATGAAATAGAAAATGCCGGGATAAGAGTTAAAAAAGCACTTGACTTGCTTATCAAAAAAGAAAAAATCATTTTTTTAGTAACACATAATCCAATCCTTGCACTAGATACAGATAAACGGCTTGTGATGAAAAAGGGAGGGATAAGCAAAATTATTTATACTTCAATCAAAGAAAAGGGGATTGCAAATTATCTTTCATGGATAAACAACTACATGCTGGATGTAAGAGAAGAAGTAAGGGAAGGTAAACAAGTTGAAGAATTAAAATTAATATGCACTCCAATGGAGGTAAGAAAATGAAGATTATAATTTTTGGCGGCACACCAGGAAGCGGGAAAACAAGTATAATTAAATTTGTAATTCAGGAACTAAAAGATTTGAAAGTCCATTACACAAAATTTGATGTTTTGGCTACTGATGATGACATATTAATAAAGGAAAAATTTGGTGTAAGTACTGAAAAAAGAATTTCTGGAGATATCTGTCCTGACCATTATGCTGCATTAGAAATCCCAAAAATTATTGAGAACCATAAAGATAAAGATGTGATAATAATAGAAACTGCTGGGCTTTGTTTAAGATGTTCTCCTTATATAAATGAGGGGCTTGCAATTAATATCCTAAATATATTGTCGGGCAAACCTTCAGGTTATGGTCCATTATTAACACAGGCGGATGCTGTTGCGGTAACTAAAGGGGATTTGATTTCGCAAGCAGAGAGGGAAATTTTTAGAGCAAAAGTTTTGAAGGTAAATAAAAAAGCTTCAATAATTGAAGCAAATGGATTAACAGGAGAAGGAACAATAGATATAGTAGAGGCAATAAGGAAAAGCCCGGAAATAAAAGGAAAATTAACTTTAAAACATTCCATGCCTACTGCGATATGTGGTTATTGTTATGGCAATAAAATTATTGACTCACAGGAAACATTGAAACGTTATCAACAGGGCAAGGAACTAAAAATAAAAGTGCCCAATTTAAATTGTGGTAAATGTGGATTCAAGTCATGTAATGAATTTATAAGGGCTGTCTTGGATAATGAGGTAAAAGAAAATAAATGTCCTTATTTGAAAGGGGTGGTGAATTAAATGATAAAAATAAACCAAAACTTATGCATTAATTGTGGCAATTGCGTAGAAGCATGCCCTTTTGGTGTTTTGGAAATAAAAAATGGAAAAGTGATAATTACACATCCGGAAAAATGTAAAAAATGTGAAGCTTGTGTATTGGCTTGTCCAAACAATGCAATTAAAATTGAGGGTTAGTATGAATAACAAAATCAAGAAACTTACCAAAGAATGTGAAGAATATGCAAAGAAAAATATTTTTAAGTTAAACCCAATAAAAAGATAGTGAATGGGGTAGTAAAAGGATTGCTTATGAATAAGGAGAAATTTGGTAAAGGATATTGCCCATGCAGAATTCAACCTGCGCCTGAAAACATTTGCCCAGGTATTTATCATAAAGATGAAATTGAAAAAGATGGGCAGTGTCATTGTATGTTTTTTGTGAAATAAATTTTTGATTTTTAATCAATTTCATTCCATAACCCTCACCTGTTCCTTTAATATATTACAATACTTTTCTATCCTTGAGATGAGGATATCCTTCAATCTTTCTTTAGTTATAGCCGAATAGACATATTTTCTACCTCTGCTCATACTCACACTTTGCCTGCTTATCAGACCAACCGCAATTAAATTTTTAAGCGATCTCTGTACACTGCTTCTATCTCTTCCTACCCTTTCTGCAACCTCCATTATATCACAGTTGCCGTCTCCGATTTTACAGAAAACCGCAACATCAAGATCTGTAATTCCAAGAATACATTTCAATATATTGCTGCTGCAAAAATCCGTTGACTGGGTTAATGATTTTATTTCCGATAATTTCATTTTAATTTAATATTTTATTTAATTGTGCATAATTGTTGAACATAATTACCTTTTTAAATAATTAAATTTAATCAATAAATAAGGTTGTATGAACTCAGGAAAATTTCCCCTGGAAATTTTGTCTGTTCAGTAATTAAAATTACATAACATGGATAAGGAACTTGAAGAAATCAAAAGGAGAAAATTAGAGGAATTAACAAAAAAATTAGATAAAGAAAAAACAGAGCAGAAAATGGATTACCCAAACAAACCCGTTGAGATTACGGATGGAAATTTTGCGCAAACGATAAAAAAATACCCCGTAGTTGTGGTTGACTGCGGGGCTGAATGGTGCGGACCGTGTAGGATGATCGCACCAATAATTGATCAAATGGCAAACGAGCTTTCCGGAAAAGTAGTTTTTGGTAATCTGGATGTTGACCGTAACAGGGCAACTGCTTCAAAGTTTAATATAATGAGTATTCCAATGCTTTTGATTTTCAAGAATGGAGAACTTGTTGATAATGTAGTGGGTGCTGTACCAAGAGAAATGATTGAAGCAAAATTACAGCCGCATCTTAATTAAATTAAAATTTTGGTAATGGAAATCAAGATTGACTACGATAAATGCACAGGCTGCAGGAAGTGTGTTGATGCCTGTAATTACAGTGTCCTTGAGTTCCTGGATGATGTGCCTGTGGTTGCAGCACCAGGGAAATGCGCTTCCTGTTTAAAATGCGTGAAAGTATGTCCCGTTGATGCGATAACAGTTGAATAAATAAATAATCAATTATGAACAGGAAATGTTTTGTCTGTGGAAAGGAATTAAAAGAAGATGAAGGAACGGAAAAAACATGCACAACCAGCTGCGGGGTTGATGTTCTTGTAATCTGCAATAAATGTTGTGATTCGGAATATGGGGGTGGAAAATAATCATGAAAATTTTAGTATTTGTCGGCTCGCACTGTCCGCACTGCCCTGCTGCGGTTAAAGTTGTGAAGGATGTTTCAGGAGAGTACAGAAAATATGGAGTAACATTTGAAAAGATAAGAACAAGAACGCCTGAAGGGAAAAAATTATCCGGAAATTACGGGATTTCTGCTGTTCCGACGATAATAATACTTGATAAGAAGGGAAACGAGAGCAAAAGGATTACCGGTGCTCCAAAGGAGAGTTCCCTGAAGAGTGATATTGAGGAAATACTTGGAATAAAAAAGAAGTCATTTTTTGACAGGATTTTAGGCAGGTGAGTTTTTAAATTCAAAATTTAATAATAATTAATTATGCACTTATGTGCAAAAATAAAACACGAAAAATGCCATGGATAAGTAAAGAAAAATGTATCGGATGCGGAGTATGCGTAAAAATTTGCCCGGCAGGTGCTATTTCAATGAAAGAGGGAAAAGCAGAAATTAACATGGAAAATTGCATAAGATGCGGGAAATGCCATGATGTCTGCTCATACGAAGCGGTAAGACACGATGGGGAACGAATACCAATTGAAGTTAAAGAAAATGTTGAGAAAACAAAAAGATTAATGGAAAATTTCAAAACCGAAAAGGAGAAACAGGAGTTTTTGGGGAGAATGAAAAAATATTTTAATAAGGAAAAGATTGTTGCAGAAAAAACTCTGGAGAAAATTAAAAATATTATGGAGGATAAAAATGCCTGAAATCATTGAAGATAAATGTGTTGGCTGTGGTATATGTGCTAACATCTGCCCGGAAGGAATAGAAATGGCAGACGAAAAAGCGAGAATAAAAAATGAAAATGCAGATTGTTTAAAAGATGCTGCAAATGCTTGTCCCAGGGATGCTATTTTTGTTGACGGGAAAAACAAAGTGGCAGGATCTGAAACTACACGAACAGGATTTAATCAAGAATATGGAACGGGAGCAGGTCAAGGAAGAGGAAAGGGGGCAGGAAAAGGAAAAGGGCTTGGCATAGGTCCCAGGGATGGCAGAGGCGGCGGTTTCGGTGGAGGAGGTAAAAGAAAATGGTAAAAATAAATAAAGAATTATGTATTGGATGTCGGAAGTGCGTTGATGTTTGCGGTTTCGGTGCACTCAAAATAGAAGACGGGAAAGCATCTGCGGATAATGAAAAATGTATCTCCTGCGAGATGTGCATAAGCCACTGCCCGGTTGAAGCAATAACAATAAAGGAAACCGGAGGCGAGGAGAAACATAAATTAATAAAAAATTGGGCAGAAGAATATGCAAAGACAAATGGTTTCAATGTAAACCCCAAGGATAAGGTTCTGAGTGTTGTTATTGAAGGATTGATCGCTAAACAGGAGAAATTCGGTAAAAGATACTGCCCGTGCAGAATCCAGAGAATACAGGAAAACATTTGCCCCTGTGTTTATCATAAAGATGAAATTAAAAAAGACGGCGAATGCCACTGTCAATTGTTTGTTAGACAAAAAAAATCAAAATTAAAATTAATAAAAAATGGAAGAATGTAAACTTTGTGGAAAAACCGGAGAAGATTTGAGCTTGCTTTCAGCAAACCATAAGGAATTAGGGAGAATGATGGTTTGCCAGGAGTGTTGGGTAAAACTATACGCGAAAAATCGCATGAGATGTGAGGGAAGCTCTGGCGGCGGCTCAACATGCTCAACATGCTCAACATGTAGGTAGATATATCAATAATTGCGAAATAATAGATAGATATCAAAAATCAAACAAAGATGGCAAAACTATATAAAACAACTACACAAAAAACCCCGGATGAATTTATCGGGGATTTTAAGCAGAATGCAAAATCACAGGGTTTTATTGTAAGGAAAGTATTCAATATGATGGAGGAATTCAAAAGCCACGGCGTGGAAGTGGATGAAAAATGCGAGTTCCATTCAATTATGGTATGCAACCCACAGAAGGCATATAAAAGCATACGCGAAAATCCAATTAGAGGTGCGATTTTACTTCCGCCGAAGCAGGTGGTGGTTTATAAAGATGATGAAGGAAAAACAAATATTGCATATCTTGCCCTCGGCACAAGGATTGTCAGTGAACTGCTCCCTGAGGATAAAAAGTTCCAGAAGGGACTGCCAGAATCGTGTGAGAAAATAATAAAATTAATTGATGGGGTGAAATAAAATAATAAATTAAAAAAATGGCAAACAAAATTTTAAAAGCAATTACGGACAACCTTATATACTTAATATTAGCATTTCTCATAATGGGACTTATAGCAGGGCAATATCTCGGAGCAGATTTAAAAAGCACATTAAAAATGCTCGTTCTTCCGGTACTGTTCCTTATGATTTATCCGATGATGATAAACATAAAAATCGGGGAAGTCCTTAACGCATTCAAAGATATAAAACCAGTAGCGTTAAGTTTATTTATAAATTTCATTATATCCCCCATAGTTGCCATCGGAATCGCAAATGTATTTTTCCAGGGCAATCTGATGTATGCCGTGGGAATCTATTTAATCGCATTACTTCCGACATCAGGAATGACTGCCGCATGGACAGGACTTGCAAAAGGAAACTTAAACACGGCACTTGTTTTAATTGCCGTAAACTTATTGCTTTCAATATTCATACTCCCGATTTATCTAAAATTTTTGATTGCAGAGGGCGTTCCTTTTGACCCGATGGAATTATTCAAACAATTAATATTAATCGTGCTTTTACCGATGATTGCAGGTGATTTAACCCGGAGATTTATTTTAAAGAAATGGGGCAAGGAACGATTTATGCAGTTAAAACCGAATTTCTCAGGAGTAAGTTCCATTGGTGTTTTAATGATTGTTTTTATTGCGATGTGTATGAAATCTGATAAAATTTTATCGGATATTTTTGCATCGGCGATGACGCTAATCCCTTTAATCGTGTTTTATGGTTTAATGCTCACAATAAGCATATTAATTGGAAAATTCCTGCTTGAAAGAGGCAAAGCAATCGCACTTACATATTCCACAGGTATGAGGGATTTATCGGTTGCTATTGCTATTGCAATGTTGTCTTTTCCAGAGGCAGTTTTGCTTATTGCCATGGGTTATATGATTCAACCGCCTGTTGCTGCTGCGTATATGAAATATTTGCGCGGTGAAGTAAGAAATGTATGCGAGATAATGCACAAGGAAATAATAACTGTCAATCCCAAGATATCAATAAGTGAAGCATCAAAAGTTATGGAAAAACACAATATCGGCGGTTTGCTTGTAAAAAAAGACGGCGGTTTTGGAATCATAACCGAGAGAGATATTATAAAAAAGGTTATTTCACAAAATAAAAATCCCGATGCAATATCGGTTGAAGATGTGATGACAACATTTGTGATAACCATTGAGCATACAAAAGATACACTTGATGCATCAGAATTATTTTTGAAACATACTATTCGGCATCTTCCGGTGGTAAAGGATAAAGAAGTGATTGGTATAATTTCAATAAGAGATGTGACTCCTGAAAAATTGCCAAGCCCGACATTTAATGAATATTATTAAAAATTATGGATACATATTCAGTAACACATACGAAGAATAAATGAATGATTTAAATTCAAAAACAATCGCAGTTGTAGGTGTCTCAAGAAATAAAGCAAAGTACGGTTTCATTGTATTTAAGGATTTGCTGGATGCAGGTTACGATGTATTTGGCGTGAACCCGAATGCAGATTACATATTGGGGAAAAGGATATATAACACCCTCTACGAATTACCCAAGAAACCGGATATTGTAGTTACGGTCACGCCATCAGAAGTAACAGAAAAGGTTGTTGATGCATGCCGGGATATAGGAGTTAATGAAATATGGATGCAGCCCGGCTCCGAGTCGGAAGAAGCAGTGAAAAAAGCAGAAAAGGGCGGTATTTCGGTAATCCATAATGCTTGTATTATGATAGAGAAAGGAAGCAAATAAAGATAAATAAAAAAAACATAAAATGAAAGTACGCGGAAGAGGTGGCAGATTAAGTCAGGGTTCGACAGGTGAATGCGTGTGCCCAAATTGCGGATATAGGGTCCCACACTATCTTGGAGTTTCCTGTTACAAACAGACCTGCCCGAAATGTGGAGGTAAGATGACTGAAGAGGATACTGGAATATTAAGATATTAAAATTAAAATATGGAAAAAAAGGAAATAAAAAATGTGTGAATCAGATGTCTATGTTACGGAAAACGGAAAAGAAAAAAAGATTATGGAAGATGTTTCAGTTGTAAAAGTTGACGGCGATAAAATTATAATCCAGAAAATGTTTGGCAGCTCGGAGATATTTGATAATTACAAAATAGATACAATCAATTTCCTGAACCATAAATTGGTGTTGAAGCCAAAATAAAAACTCAAATAAAAAATGATTAAAAAAATTTCAATCTGCGGTAAAGGCGGAAGCGGAAAGAGCGTGATAATAACATTATTGGCAAATGCTATTCGTAAAAAAGGTTATAATGCACTGGTTGTTGATACAGATGAATCAAACACTGGTTTATATAAAATGCTTGACTTTGAAGAAGCACCGGAAACATTAAGCGAGTCATTTGGCGGTAGGAAAGGAATTACAAAATACTGGAATGAAAATCGCCTGGGGGATCTACTTTCCGATACGATGCAAAGAAAAAGTATTTTCACTAAAAACGGGATTGGTTTGCTTTCAATAGGAAAGATTGTTGATGCTGGCGGAGGATGCGCGTGTCCCCTGAATGCCGTTGTGAGAGAATTCCTGAAGATTTATGAATCTGGCGAAACTGAAATACTATTGGTGGACACTGAAGCAGGGGTTGAGCATCTCGGCAGGGGGAATGAAAAATATGTTGATGCAATTATTATTGTGGTTGACCCGTCTTACGAATCACTGGAACTTGCAAAAAGAGCAATGAAACTGTCAATGAACCTGGGAATACCGGATGAAAGGATATATATCATAACAAATAAGGTGGATGACGATACAAATAAAATTTTGATGAATGGTTTAAAAGAGCGAGGTCTTGAATCAAATTTTGCCGGCTCAGTGAAATTAGATGCTAAAATCCGGGAAGCAAACATACTTGGAAAACCGATAATTGAATATGAAGGATGTGCTGCACAGGATATTGAAAAAATATTAAATAATATTATGGCTAAAAAATGATAGTTGCAGAATTCAGTGTTGTTCCGATAGGAACGGGAATTGGAGTTGCGAGGTTTGTAAAAGCAGCAGTAGAGGCACTGAAAAAAGAAAATATAAAATTTGAATTGCATGCAATGGGAACGATAATTGAAGCAGAAGACACAAAAACATTATTCAATGCAATTGAAAAAGCGCATGAAGCGGTTTTTTCAGAAGGTACGGAAAGGGTTGTGACAACATTACGGATTGATGATAGAAGGGACAAAGAAATTTCAATTAAATCAAAAATTGATGCAGTGAGGTGAAAATGCGACTTTCAGAAAAAGATATTACGGATTTTCTTTTGAAGTTTATTGATGAAGGCGACATTGTATTGGATGTTGGCTGCGGTGACTGCAGCAGGTTAAAGGAATTGAGAAAATTAAAAAATATTAATGCCTTTGGAATTGATATTTCTATCTCAAATAAAGGGGATAATAATAAAATTGTTTGTAAAGAGATGAAAGCGGAATATATTGGTAAATTACCTGGTAGGTTTAATCTCATCTTCACAGTATATTCATTTCATCATTTTACCGAGCCGGAAAGATTCCTGAGGAACGCAAAAAATAAATTATTACGGGGTGGAATATTGATAATTATTGACTGGAAATATGGTGCTGTAACAAGCGTTGATGAAGAATATTACAGGGCATCCGGGATAGAAAAATTTCTCACGGATGCGGGCTTCAAACTAAAAAACAAAATTTTTCAGGGCGACACCCGGATTTTTATTGGTTTTTAAATTAAAAATTTAATTATATATAAGCACATAAGTGCAAAAACCGGAATAATTAATAAAATTCAAGATGAACGGGCGGGTAAGGGGCGGATGACCCTATTAATAATACCAAAAAAAGATGAATGAGACAAAAGATAAACCGGATAATAAACTGAATAAAATAAAAAATAAAATAATGGTAATGAGCGGCAAAGGAGGTGTCGGTAAAACAACTGTTGCCGTGAATTTAGCGTTTCAACTTGCTTTAAACGGAAGCCGGGTGGGATTGCTTGACGCCGACATCCACGGGCCCAATGTCCCGAAGATGCTCGGGATTGAGGACATGCGACCCGGATCATCATCCGTTGGCATAAATCCGGTTAAAATCCGGATAGGAAGAACCGAACTTGAAGTTATGTCAATAGCTTTTTTGCTGCCGGATACGAATTCTGCCGTTATCTGGCGGGGACCTTTAAAAATGGGTGTGATAAAGCAGTTTATAGAAGAAGTTGAGTGGGGAAAACTTGATTACCTGATAGTTGATTTGCCTCCCGGGACAGGAGATGAGCCGTTAAGTATTGTACAGTTAATGCAGATGGACGGGGCGGTAATTGTCACAACGCCGCAGGAAGTTGCACTGCTTGATTCAAGGAAAGCAGTGAATTTTGCAAAACAGGTTAATGTTCCGATTATCGGAATAATTGAAAACATGTCCGGGTTTAAATGCTCTCACTGCGGCGGGGAAATTGAGTTATTTAAAATTGGTGGCGGCGAGAAAGCTTCAGAGGAACTTAATGTGCCGTTTCTCGGGAGAATACCGGTTGACCCTGAAATTGTGAATTCCGGTGATTCCGGAAAGCCGTTTGTTTTAAGTAATCCTGGTTCAGATGCAACAAAATCATTTAATGAGATTATTGACAAAATTAATGAATTTTTAAAATAAAATAAATCAAAAATGAAATTATGTATCCCTACAAAAGGAAACTTGAAAATTTCAAACACTTTATAAAGAGTTCCAATCTAATATATAATAATTGTTATATAAATTTTAAATAACGAAATAAAAAATAAAAAAAAATGTGCGGACCAATAGATTACGGTGCAGCGGCTTTGAGCATATATAGGTTGTCACTAATTTTTGCTGTAGCAGGAAGTTTGACAATGTGGAAAATGAGACATTTTGTAATTCAAAAAACGAAGCATAAGATGTCTGTGTTTGCTCACGAGCCATCTGTGAATGTATAAAAAAAGGTAAAATGGAAAAATGGAAAATAAAAGAGAGATAATCCTGCCGGCGGCAGTAGGTATAGTTGGGGCAGTCGTGTTTTTGTTTGCATTTCCCGGGCTTGCAATCCCTACAATTATGCATGAAATTTTGAAACTGCCCAGTCCCGGGACAGGTTTTGGTTTCATCATCGGACCCTTTATAATTATGTGTTCACTGGTTGCTTACGGGTTAATAAAAAAGCATGGAACAGCGGTGATTACATCAACGATACTTGCCATTTTTATGCCCCTCATTATCTTCATTTTTAACCTCCAGATGCCAAAACCCGGAAAGTTTGGAAGTATTGAATTCATTATAGGGGTTATCATTCTTGGCGCAGCACTTGAGTTGGTGATTTATTTGCTTCGCGAAAAAGGCATTAGTAAAACCATTAAATACATTATTTCTGCAGTAGTTGCCGATATAATATTTCTTGCTTATTCCATGCTTTTCATATTTTCACAGACCGTGCCTGATAAATACGTACAATTAACAATAAATAAAATTTTAATTATTGCAGGCGTAAGTGCGGCAGGCGCGGTAATTATCGGGGGCTTGCTGCCGCTATTAATCCTGAAAATAATAAAATTTAAATAAATACGGAACTATCATGGAAATATTAGATAAAATTATTGAATACGGGAAGCTGAAGGCAGAGGATGAAATTATTAAAGATATATTTATCGGTGTGTTTCTCACTTATGTAAAAACAAGGAGATATGGGCTTTCGTACACCTACAGGGACAGTCTTAAGCCCCCGCATCTTCTTTTGCCCATTAAGCACAGGGGAAGTTTAAGGGGGAGAAAAGCAGGCGAGATAATTTCGTATATCAAAAGCAAAAACCCCCTGGAAGCAACCGTCGGGCTTGCAGCATTAAATTCCGTTATTGAAATCCCGCGCGATGCTGTTGAATTAAAAAACGGATTCGGGTCTTATATCGTTAATGAATGCACGGGAAAAAAGGTTGCGATGATAGGTTATTTCCCTTTCATGGACAAACTCCGGGAGAAAGCAGATGAGTTCTACCTTTTTGAAAAAACCATTGATTCGGTTGATGCAAAAAAAGATTTGAGCACGCTTTCCAACGCGGAAATCCTGATTACGACAGGCACAATAATCATCAACCACTCTGTAGAAGAAATAATAAAAAAGGCAGAAAATTGCAGAGTTATGATGGTTGGTCCCAGCACCCCCCTCTGCCCTGTGTTGTTTGACTGCGGGATTGATGAAATACTAAATATGTCCGTCTGTGACCCACGGCTTATGGTTGAAACATTATCTGAAGGCGTTATAGTGCCTGAACTGAAAGGTGTAAAAAAACTTTCATGGAAAAAGAAAAACGAGTATTAATAAAAAAATGAAAATGAAATTATGCATCCCTGTTGCAATTAAAAATTTATAATTTTATATTTTGATTTTAATTATCCTGATAAGAACCAAAAAATGAAAACCCCGTGCGAATTAGTTGTGTGGTATCTCCTGCCCGCAATCAGATCGGAATTGTCAAAGGCAATAAAGAAGGAAAGATTCACACAAAAGGAAATCGCAGAGAAACTTGGAGTAACTCCCGCAGCAGTTTCTCTATACCTGTCTGAAAAGAGAGGACACGATATTGAATTTCCCGATAACATAAAGGATATGATCAAAAATATTGCAAAAAGAATTGTTGAGGAAGATTTATCCGAATTTTCAATAATGGAAGAGATATGTGTTATATGCCTTGAAGTGAGAAAATCAGAAATTTTATGCGAGATTCACAGGAAGGTTGAATCGGATATCCCTAAAAAATGTGATTACTGGGGTAAGATTGAGAAGTGTATGGGTTTACATTGAAGAGTAGATGACTTGATACAAAAAAATTACACCATTGGATATAGTTGAATAATTATACAATTGTTAATCAATAATCATTATAATTAATATAATTTAATTAATAATAACCAGTTTTGCAGTTTTAATAATTTCAATTAATTTCAATTAATTTAAAAAATCATTAAAAAAATAAAATTAAAAAAATTTTGCGAGCAATATTTTTGCTCGTAATATAAAAATATATTACGATGGAAATTGAAGGAAAAGACATAAAGATTTATATCGGCGAAGTCATACAGGAAGCACAGGAGAAGTCGCTTGAAGCCGCGATGGATGACTGGGATGAGGAAATGGGACCGACGCCGATGCCCCAGGTAAGCGATCTCCGGCACTGGGATGAGCGACTCCTCCACAGATACAAACCAAAGTATCATGCTTTTATAAAAAAATGCCAGTTCTGTGCATTCGGACCCTGCGACCTTGATAAAGGCAAAAGGGGCGCATGCGGCATTACGTTGGAGCGGCAGATGGCTCGTGAATCATTATTTCTTGCAATTACAGGATGTGCAGCTCATGCAGCACACGGGAGACACCAGGTTCATACATTAATTCATAAATTCGGAAGAGACACGCTGCTGGATGTTGCCGAGAACACCGAAGTTGAAGCACCGAACATACGGCTTGTCTGCGGATATAAACCAAAGACATTAGGCGATCTTGAAAAAGCAATAAGTTATGTTGAGGAGCAATTGTGTCATTTACTATCTTCACTGCACATGGGTCAGGAAGCCAGCGATTTTGATTTTAACAGCAAAGCCCTTCATGCAGGAATGCTTGATCATGTCGGAATGGAGGTTTGCGATATTTCGCAAATTTCAGCCTTAAATTTTCCAAAAGGCGACCATGAGCCGGAACTTTGCGAGATAGGGTTTGGCTGCATTGATAAAAGTAAGCCAGTCATTCTCTGCATTGGACATAATGTTGCAGCAGGTGCCGAGGTGATTGATTATGCTGCTGAAAACAACATTGATGTTGAGACCTGTGCAATTTGCTGTACAGCACTTGATCTTGGAAGATACAGCACAGGAGCAAAGGTTGTCGGGCAGTTATCATGCCAGTTGCAATTTGTAAGAGCGGGAATTGCTGATGTAATTATGGTTGATGAGCAGTGCATAAGAGTTGATATACTTGAAAATGCTAAAAAACTTGGGATTCCAATGATTGCAGTTACAGATAAACTTGGGGCAGGACTTCCTGATTTAACAAATGAAAATTCTGACGAGGTTGTTTCAAAACTTGTCTTTGGTGAAATCGCAGGGTGTTATCTGCCTGACGCATTTGAAAAGGCGGGCGAGGTAGCGGTAAAAACAGCAGTGCTTGTTAAAAAAAGAAAGGAAAGAGAAGGAACATTAGACGATTACAAAGGTGCTGTAAAAAAGACGGCTGACTGCATTGGCTGCGGTTTGTGCAAGCAGGCATGCCCTGTTGGTGTTGATAACAGATTAATTATTCAGAGCATTGATAATATTTTTAACAAAAAAGTAAAAAAAGAGACAAAAAGTAAAAAGATAACGGATAAGGAATTAATTTCTGCAAAAGATTGTATTGGCTGTGGGATATGCTCTAAAAATTGTCCTAATGGTCTTGATATTAAAGAGGTGGTGCTTGCGATAAAAGATGGAACAGAAATTAAAGGCAAATCACTTGCGATATTAAAACGATGTGCTGAATGTGGATTATGTCAGGAGAAGTGTCCGAAGAATATTGATGTAAAGGAGGTTGTAAAGCAAAAGAAAGATGAATTGAACATAAAAACAGAAATTAAATACCTCACAAAGGATGAAATTATTGAAAAATTAGGGCAGTGCCTTTTCTGCGGAAGATGCGAATCATGGTGTCCCCAGGACATTCCGCTGGTTTCTGCCTTTACAGAGGTTTATATGGACCGCTTTGCAGAGGATAAAGCAAAAATTTCTCCTGGAAGGGGGGCAGTTCAGGATGTTGAAATTCGTGAGGTGGGAATGCCAATCGTCATGGGTGAGATTCCAGGAATTATTGCGCCTGTAGGGTGTTCATTGTGGCCCAGAAGCGGAGCAGAATTAGGGGAGATAATTGAAGAATTTTTAAAGCGAAATTACATCGTCACAACCTCAGGATGCAGTGCGATGGCTCTCGCCACTGATTACGCAGGAACGCATAATTTATATGAAAAATACGGTGGAAGATTTGCTGCTGGAAACCTTATTAATGTCGGTTCATGTGTTGCAAATTCACACATAACCGGGGCTGCAATGAAGGTTGCAAGCATATTTGCAAAAAGAAAATTGCGGGCGAATTACGAGGAAATCGCGGATTATTGTTTCAATAGGATTGGTGCCGTTGGTCTTGTGCTTGGAACAATGTCTCAAAAAGCCGTCTCCATCGGATTTGGCTGCATGCGTCTTGGTGTTCCTGTTATATGGGGTCCGCAGGGTGTGAAATATCGTAAGGAATTACTTGGAAATATTGAATGCGATTATGAAAATGATGATTATAATGATGTCTTTAAATATAACCGGGACCTTGACAGGTGGGAGGTTTATGATTCGTTTTCAGGAGAAAAACATTATGTAGGTCCGGCACCGGAACATTTGAGTTATGTTGCAAAGACAAAGGAGGATGTAATGATAATGATTCCTAAACTCACGATTCGCGCGGGCGACAACTTCAAGGGCAGGCAAATAAAACTTGCTCACTGGGTTGACATGTACCAGACATATTCGGGTAAAGGTAAAAATTCACTTCCTCCCGACATCCACAGGTTCGTGAGAACAGAAACAGACATTCCTGTTACAATGCGAGACGATGTCATTGAATTCATAAAAAGTAAGGGCTGGGTGCCGCAGAAAAAACAGCCCGACCCGACACTTGTTGAGTGTCTCGTGAGAAAGAGAAAATAATTAATTTAAAATTTAAATAATAATCAATAATTAAAATTTATTTAAAAATTATACTAAAAATAAAAATAAAACAAAAAAATTTAAAATGGCGTATAAGATTACAGAGGACTGCGTGTCCTGCGGATCATGCGAACCGGAATGCCCTGTTGGTGCAATAAGTGAAGGAGACGGGACTTATGTTATTGACCCCGATGTCTGCACGGAGTGCGGAGCATGTGTAGATGCCTGCCCCACGGGAGCAATCGTGGGTCCTGAATAAAATTATTAAAATTATTATTAACGGCAGGCGAGTATTTGAGCAGTATAAATTAATATAAATTAAAAATGTCAGTAAAATCATTAAAGGATTTACCGGTAGAGGTGGGTGTGGTCTATGAAGGCGAAAGAATAAGAGGACCCGACATGTACATTGAACTCGGGGGCCCGAAAAGCGACTATAAGTTTGAGCTGGCTCTTGTCAAAGATGAAAAAGATGTCGAAGACGGGAAAGTTTCTGTCGTAGGCAAAGATATAGGAGATTTTGATGAGGGATCCAGGGTTCCTTTTGGTGTCTTAATTGAGGTCTATGGTAAGGAAATTGAAAAAGACCTTGAAGGAATCCTTGAGCGAAGGGTCCATGATTTTATAAATTATATTCACGGTATGATGCACCTGAACCAGAGATACGATATATGGTGCAGGGTAAGCAAAGACGCGAAAAGCTCGGGGCTCAAACTTGAAGATGTCGGTGCGGCATTAATTTTGCTTTACAAGCAGGAATATTCATTTATTGATAAAATCCAGATTACATTAATAACGGACGAGCAGGAAGTTAAAAAACACAGGGAAGGGGCATTGAAGGCGTATGAAGCAAGGGACGAGAGAATAAGAGGAATGAAGGATGAAGAAGTTGATGTGTTCTACGGCTGCTCATTGTGCCAGTCATTTGCCCCGAATCATATTTGTATTGTAAGCCCGCAGAGGATTTCATTATGCGGTGCATTATCATGGCTTGACTGCCGGGCGTCTGCAAAAATAGACCCTGACGGACCGAACTTTCCCGTTGAGAAAGGCGAGTGCCTTGATGAGATGAAAGGAGAATTCTCAGGAATTAATGAAGTTATTGAAGAATACTCGCACGGTTCCAATGAGAAAATATACATGTACAGCATGTTTGATTATCCTCACACTTCATGCGGCTGCTTTGAAGCAATTGCATTTTACCTGCCTGAAGTTGACGGCATCGGGATGGTTGACAGGAACTTTAAAGGAACTGCCGTAAACGGTTTGAAATTTTCAACAATGGCAGGTCAAACCGGGGGCGGCGAGCAGAGTGTCGGCTTTCTCGGTTTCGGTGTTTTGTGGATGCAATCGGATAAATTTTTTAAAGCAGACGGCGGCTGGAACCGGATTGTCTGGATGCCTTCATACCTTAAAGAAAAAGCAAAGGATCACATCCCGGGAGATGTCTATGATAAAATCCCGACAGAAAAAGAGATAACAGAGATTGGTGATTTAAAAAATTATTTACAGGAAAAAAATCATCCTGTTGTTGCAAGATGGGTAGAAGAAGAGGAAGTTGAAGAAGAGAAAGAAGAATCAATCCCTGCATACGAAGCGGGCGAAGTCCCGGTTGTTACGGCACCTGCAATGACAGTTCCCGGCGGAGGCGGCATTAAACTGATTCTTATAAATGCGAAAATTTATGCGGATAAGGTTATTATTAAGAAGGTTGAATGAAAAATTATAGTTGATGTCATAACAAATTCCGAAAAATTTTAATAAAATTTTATCTTTCAAATTAAAAATTTGAAATCCATTCACTTTGTTTAAGGATTTACTGATTTCACTTTCATTTCGCTTTGCTCAAAGATTTACTCGTATATGCTTCACTCTGTTCGCAATATCTCATCGTATGACTCTGAGATGTCTCGTAAACGGTCAAACATTTACTCGTATATGCTTCGTTTCACTCGCTATATCTCATCGTATGGCTATGAGATGGCTCGTAAATCGTATGACTCGTAAACAGGCGAAAATAAATTTTAAAATTAAATCCGGGTGGATATAATAAAATTAAAATTATAAGAATTTATCAAAAATTGTTTATGTATTCTGGTTTTAGGTTATTTGTTGGTTTTGATTGATTGGGGGGTGGTTTATGGGGTTCTTGGTTAAATTGGGGGGTTAGATAACGAATGGCAAGTAAAAGAAGTTTGCGTTAGCGAGGATTTGTGAAAATCTTTGATTTTCCCTTTATCCATTTGTTAGTGGAGTGCGATAGCACCAAGCGGAACGAAGTGGGTGAGAGTTCCGAGTCCGCTGGAAATTTTTGTTGCATCCTTTTAATTTATAGTTTTGGAATTAAAGTAGAATAATCAATGCACTCCCTTCTTTTATCCCATTTTGCTAATTGCATGAATTTATTTGTTTTTGCCCCGAACTTTAATAAGTCCTCTCTTTTGAGAACATTGAATAAGTGAGATAGTCTACCCAATCCTTTTGAGGATATCAAAAGAGATTCTATCGGGTCTATTAATTGTGTATATCCCCAGAGTTGCCCTAAATCTTTCAAAGTTAATTCCTTATCTTTTACTTCTACAAAAACAATCTTAAAACTGTTTCCCCTCTTCAAAATCCCAACAATATCTACTTTTATGTTTAATCCCATTGCTTCTTTACATTCTATTCCCTTACTTTTTAGAACAATATCCAGATTTCTTTTTGATGTTTCGTAAGTTGTTTCAACAGCATAACCGCTATATTTATCACACAAATACTTATGCAGCCATTCTTCTATTTCAGAGTATAGTTTTTCTTCTTCACTCATGGTAACCTAATTCTTTAGCAATTTCTTTCCAACTGTCAAAATGTTTGCCCCTTATTTTCGGGTGTATTGAGGGGTGATTTTCATCCGGATGTTTTTGTTTCTTCTTCTTTATATCTCTGGTTTCCCAATAAAATTTATGATGTGCTTCTGAAATTGGTTTACCCTTCTATTTCTTAGTTTGTGAGGCATATTTTTCCCAGTTTTTTCTATTCAAATCAGCAAACTTTTTCAAAAGTTTATTCTTGTGTTCTATGTTAAATCCAATTTTTTCAAACTCCTCGGCCCAGATTTTTATTTGATGTTCTTTATAGTTTCTCATTCCTTTATTGTAGAATTTCAAAGTAGGATCAACAATATTCGGGTGTGCAAATCTTATAGTTTGAACTGGAACATCCAAATCTTTTAACAAATTAGATATATCAATACACGATTCCCAGTTAGTCATAATCTCAACATAAACCCTGTATTCAAAATCTTTCCAGGCAATATTACTTTTTCTTATATGTCCGGTAACATCAGCAAGTCCTCGCAAAAATTCTTTTTTAATGTCTGTTGAAGCGTTAAAAATTTCCTTTGGTATTCTAAAATCTCTCCAGGTGGTCTCATTTTTAAGATAATTGTTTATCGTTCTTATAAGGTAATCGCCATTTGGTTTAGAAAAAGTTATATGGGCAACATTCGGTTTTGTTGTATCCCAGTTCATATCTGCTCCAATAAGCGACTTCAATCTCCAGACCATGTCCAACAAACTCGCTTTTATTGATTGTTGAGTATTCTCTCCTTCAATTACCAGATTTTTATGAGGAAGGTCTATTATTAATTCCGTTTCTTTATTTCCTCTTATTATCTGTCCTTTGCCTACAATCATTCCTAACAAATAAGATATGTCTGGATTTAACATTTTCGTTACTTTTTAAATATTAAGATATATTCATGTACTTTATTTACCCTGAAAACGGACGGGTAGCCGAGTGGTCGCATGTTATTGTATTCTTTTTGCCTGTCCCAGATAATTATGTCATCCAGTTCAAAGTCAATTTCTTGCATTTTATTTATTAAGTCCATATGGAAGGGATAAAATTTAGATTTTTTCCTTATATCCATAACCACCACAATGCAATATTTTCCTTTCTTTAAAACTTTATGTACTCCTTCAAATGCTTCTTTTAATTTATCCATAAACTGATTATAATCATGGATATTCCCCAAATCCTCTTCTGATTCACTATATTTCCTTATTTCTTTTTTATCGGCTGATCTCTTTGCCGTTAGAATATCCCAATACGGCGGGGATGTGATAACTAAATCCACAGAATTTTCTTCTAAAATTTTGGGTATCTCATAAACCGTTTTATGATAAATTTCGGGTTTAATCAAATCCGTTTTACTTTGAGTCAGACTCAATTGAATGCGGTTTACTCTAACTTCTGCTAACTTCACGTAATTTTCAGACAATTCAAATCCAATTCCTTTTCTACCCAACTTATATGCAGAAACAATAGTGTTTCCACTTCCTAAAAAAGGGTCTAATATGATCTCCCCATTTTCTTTAGTGAATATTTCAATTAATCGGGATGTCAGTTGCATAGGAAACATCGCAGGATGTTTTAGTTTCCATTCTTCACTGGTTTTTTCAATATCCTTCCAGATACTAAAGGAGTACTGCAACCAGGTTTTACCATCCAGATTATTCATTCTTTTTTTCATCTTACCACAAACTTTTTTCAGACATTATTTCTTTTAGTGAACTCTCTATTAGATTTTGATCTTTTTTATTTATGCCATATAAGTTATAGATTTCTTTATCAAGCATATTTAGAAGTTTTTTTTTATCTTCTGACTTTTCCTTTGATTTTTCAATACCATTTACGATATTAACAATATCATCCTGTTTTTGTTTGCTAATCTTCTTTACAGGTATTCTCCCGATATATATCTTATCGGTATGCATCGTTAATTTTGATTTATTGTATATGGCATAAATCAGATAAAAATTGATTAATTTTGAATTCAATAAACCAAGAATGTATCTTATATCAAAATTTTTATCATTTAACACTATGTTGGTTACAGTATCAAAATTCAAATTTCCTTTATTATCTATCCCGGATATGATCCCTGCTTCACTTGAAAAAATGTTTTGTAAAATAATTTTTTCCTTTTTAAGTTGTTTTAATTTAATAGAACTATCTTTTATTTTAGTATAATCAACAAAATAAGTATTTGAATAAGAAAATTTTGAGATATTATTTCCTTTTATGATTGGAACCATATCATTGTTTTTTATTTTTGTAATATGCGGCGAATTTGGACTTAGTGAAATGCCCCTAAAAATACTCGCTATATTTTCCAGCATATCCCCACTTATTTTTTCAATTAAATCGTAGAAATACTTGTTCTTAAACATTAGAAAATTATTGTATTTCTCGAACAATTTTTGAGAGATATAAAATTCTTTCTGTTCATATAATGTCTTTTCTTTATCTTCAAAAACTTTTATCAGAACTCTATTTTTTTCAGTCTCATCTTTACTATTTGTTTTTTGAACAAAAAGTATTATCTGCTCGCCTCTTACCCCATCGAAGCAGTTTCCTAAATCATAGATATGCAAGATTTTAGAGTTACTTAATACAAAATCCCTTAACTTTGAATAAGAATTTACTCTAATAAGGGTTTTTGGCAGGACAAAAGCCATTATCCCATTTTCTTTTAATAATTCATACGATTTGGCAATGACTAAGGATGCAGCATTTGTATTACCATTTGCAATTTCAGAGTAAATAGATTCTTTGACATCATAGTCCCTGCCATTCTTTAAAGTTACATAAGGGGGATTTCCAATAATAAAATCAAAACCCCCATTATTTAAAATATCGTGAAATTCCTGTTTCCAGTCAAAAGATTTATTGCTGATTTTGTTGTTTTCTACAATTGAGTTTCCGATTTTGATATTCTTTTCAAGGACATTTAACGAGTTTAAATTATGACCGCTTTTAAACCAGAGATTTATTCGTGTTATTTTTGCAGCAGTTTCATTTAAGTCAACGCCATAGATATTATCTAATGCATCAGGATTAAGGTGTTTCAAATGATTATAAGCAGTCACTAAAAAAATTCCACAACCGCAGGTTGGGTCTAAAATTTTGGAGTTGATTTTTATGTTTAAGAAATTAATTATGTAGTCCACGATATCCTGGGGAGTATAAAACTGCCCTAAATTTTTTCTCTCCCCCTCTTGTATTAATTTTTCGAATAAAATTCCTAAAGTATCTTCTTTGATAGAGAGCATACTTTGCTCTTTTATCTCAAAAAACACTTTTTGTATAATCTCGTCTTCATAAGGGATGGTTTCTAATATACCATTATTAATATGAATTCCTTCTTCACCCTTTTGAAGTAATACTGCATCCATTGTTTTTTCCTATTTTTTAATTTTGGTTTTCATTAAATTTTCAAATTATTTGGATGGTATCAATCCGTTTTTATTACAACCTTCCTTAATTTTTGGATATACTCAGAATCAACAAACAAAGTAAACCTTTTTTAACCATCTTAACCATCCTTTGTTATCCCGGCTATGAATATCATGTAATATTTATTTATTAAATGTAAAATAAGAAAAAATACAATAACAAAAATTTTTGGAATTCTCGGAAAGACGCACCTAAAAGGTATACTCACAATTTCCGATAACAAAGTTATACCAAAACCCGAGTTCCCCCACAATCATCTTTAAATTAACCTCGCCCCCATATCCTCATCACTAATTTAAATTTCACAATCAATAAACATAATCCCGGCATCAATTAATTTTAAATTTTATTTTAATAACAAACACCGCCGGATTCATTCAAGCGTGCATGAATTAATTATTAATTTTATTTCTGAATGGTTGTGTCGTGTACTATACTAACCCCTCCCGGCTCTGAAGTTTAAGGTTGCGATTAAATTCCTGGCTAAATATCGGATAAATTTACTTTTATTAAATTTACTTTCATTGCCTTTGCCTGTCAAAATATTTCGTTATCTGCTCGGCAACGCCTCTTGTTATTGTCGGAACCCTTGCTAATTCATCAACGCTTGCATCCTTTACCTTTTCAATGGAGCCAAAATACTTCATCAAATTCCTTTTTCTTTTTTCCCCGATACCCGGAATATCATCAACTTCGCCTATTTTTGACATTTTAAATTTATTTTAAAATATTTGAATTAAAATATTTGAATTAAAATTATATTAAATATTAAGCATACATTTTCATATTGACCTCCTTAATGATTTCCTTTTTCGGCTTGTCTGAAATCTTTTTTATCGCGTGCCTGAAATCATTTAAATCAGCCCTGTTTTTGTTTTGTCTTATTGCATTCATCCCGGCTTCCGTGCATACGGCTTTTATGTCAGCGCCGGAAAAACCGCCGGCTTTCTTAATTAATGTTTCAATTTCAACATCCTCTGCAAGTTTCATCTTCGTAAGATAAATTTTAAATATTTCTCTTCTTGCAAAATCATCAGGAAACGGGATTTCAATTATCCGGTCAAACCTTCCCGGGCGAAGAACCGCCGAGTCAATTATATCAATCCTGTTTGTCGCGGCAATTATTCTTACATTATCAAGGCAGTCAAAGCCGTCAATTTCCGCTAAGAGCTGCATAAGTGTCCTCTGGATTTCCCGGTCGCCTATTGTATTTGAATCCATGCGATTGGAAGCGATTGCATCAATTTCGTCTATGAATATGATTGAGGGTGCTTTTTTCCTTGCAAGTTTAAATACATTCCTGACAAGTTTTGCCCCCTCGCCGATATACTTTCTTGCAAGTTCGGATGCGGTAATTTTAATAAAAGTGGAATTTGTTTCATTTGCAACCGCCTTTGCAATCATTGTTTTCCCGGTTCCGGGAGGACCGTGCAAAAGCACTCCCTTCGGGGCTTCTATTCCAATCTCCCTGAAAACCTCCGGCTTCAGCAGCGGGAGTTCAACAACATCCTTAACATCCCGGATAATTGAAGATAGCCCTCCGATTTCACTGAACTTCAAGCCCGGCTTTTCAAAAACCTGCATAGCATTTGCAATCTCGTCTGTCTCTTCCGGGAGTTTCTCGTTTATGCTAAAGCCGTTTGCAGGCATAACAACCCTGTCCCCGGGTCTAACTGAAAGATCCTCCGGGGTATCAATAATAAAAGAAGGTCCTGCATTGGTTGTTCTTATAACCGCCCGGGTTTTGTCAACAATTTCAATTATATCTGCCAGTATGTGCGGCGGAGATGATAGTTTTTCAACCTGCTTTTGAAGTTCTGAAACAGTGTTACTCAGTTCTTGAATTTTAGTGCGGAGTAAAACATTCTCGGATTGGAGCCGCCCTATATATACCATCTCGCCTGTTGATTCAGCTATTGAAGTCATTTGAAAATTTTTTTGAAATTTATTTGTTTATAATTGTTTATAAATTAAATTTAGTCCTTATTATTTCATTATACAATTATTCACACGAATTTACTTCTCCCTCTAAAAAACGATGTTTCTCAAAATTCGTGTTTTATGAAAAATTAAATAGTGGATGTATCCTGAATTTAAAAGTGTACTAATTTTCAGGAGAATCCATTATTTATTTAATCAAT
This sequence comes from Candidatus Altarchaeales archaeon WOR_SM1_SCG, assembly GCA_001723845.1. Classification (GTDB taxonomy): domain Archaea; phylum Altiarchaeota; class Altiarchaeia; order IMC4; family WOR-SM1-SCG; genus WOR-SM1-SCG. The sequence goes on along the minus strand of MCBE01000278.1, from coordinate 12,348 downwards.
TTTTATGGTTAACGGCATGAGTTCAAAGATTTTTATGTCATATACCGGAGGAAATTTACCGATAAAAGAGTACCACAGACGCATATTTTCGCTTTTGTCCCTGATTTTTGTTATCACGGCAACATCAACATCCCTCATACTTCTGTCTTTAACATATCCCCCGTACACGACAACCCACGATTTGCATAAGTCCTTCAAGTCCTCTTGTATGTCATTCAACACTATGGTTTTTGATAACATCTTCAATAATTTTTATAAAATCGTAAATATCTTTTTTTATCGCAATATAACTATATCGCGAGTTAAAATTTTGCATTGCAAAATTTTTTTGATTTCATTAAGGTTTTCAAATATCAAATCCTCTTCTATCCCGGTTATACCTGTGAACAATGATTTTTCTAAGCCCGTTTAATTTCTTTAATTTCTCACACATTTCCTCGCTTATAATCCCTTCCTCTTCCAGAAGCCCAAGATTATAATAATCATCCCCGACATCTTTACCGGAGTCCTTTACGAGCATTGCAGCGAGATCAATAATGCCTTCAATTCCGATCTGGATTTTATAAAACATGGCACCTCTTACTATGTCATCTTCAAGATTACTCGTTGGAATGCTTTCAACCTTCCCGGTTACAAAATTGTGTTTGTTTAGCTACTCAAACAAATTCCCTAAATTTTCCCTATTTTTTCTCACTACATTTGAAAATCGCTACGCTTGAATGATTTTTACTTTTGAGAATTTATATGTGTAGTGTATAATTTATACACTACAAAAGAACAATTAACACAAAAGTATGGGTGAGTAAAGGAAATCTATTGTTCGTGTAGAACGCCATACTTAAAGCGAATTCTAGATAAAATTTCCCGGAAATCGAGTGTAGTGCATAAAATCGAGGTAAATTTAGGTAGCTACTCAAACAAATATATAAAAAGTTACAAAAAATGGGTGCGGGTTAGTATATATCAGAACTTGGTTTCAGATCTATCCCCAAATGACGGTATGTCAGAAGTGTGTTCCCGCCATACTCATCTCTGGATGAAATTTTCATTTATATCAAACCATTATATTTAAGTGCATAAATTTTTTTTTTAATTTTTTCATACACATCCGGTTCCATTAATCTTGACTAATTTGACTAATAAAACGGCGTTGGTTCATACCACTTAATCTTTGCATTATCCAGGACATTCTTTGCATTATCCCCTTCACCCGGCTCAACATGGAGTGTGGCGTGGTATGGTTCAACAGATGCAACAGTCTTATAAATAATCCCGATTTTCTTGTCTGCAAGCGCATCATACGCTTTATCATAGTCCCCGTTCATATAGTCCACGCGTATTGGTGTTGTTAATATCGTACCGACTTTCATTTTAACCTGTGTTTACTTTTAATTTTATTATTTATTTTTTTTAAATTTTCATTGAATTTAAATTTATCTTTATATTTATCTTACCTTTTCACGGACGCGCCTGCCTTCTGGACTTCAAGATTTTCCGCTATTTTTTTCGCGTATCTCTGCCGCTCAATAGTTGACATCTCATTAATATCCCCGAAATATAATGCCTTGGTGCTGCACTTTGTTGCACATGCGGGCCAAAGCCCCCTGTCTACTCTGTCCTTGCAGTAGTCGCACTTTATTATCTTCTTTGTTCTCGGGTTGAACTGCGGTGCTCCGAACGGGCATGCTTCAATGCACGCCTTGCAGCCCAGGCACGCATCTTCATCCACAAAGACAATACCGTCTGCTCTTTTTTGCATTGCACCCGAGGGACATACCGAGACACACACGGGGTTTTCACAATGAAAACATCTCATTACAACAAATACCGTCTTTAATTTCCCGCCAACAACCTTTGGTCCTACCTGCATCATTCGTATCAGCCGGGGTCCGACAGGCACATCGTGTTCTAATTTACAATGCACTTCGCAGCCAAAACAGCCGATACACCTCTCCTCATCGTGGAACATATCACACTGGTTGGACGATCCATTGAGTGTCACTCTTGCTTCCCTGCCTTCCAAATCCACTGTTTTTTTAGCAAAATCCTTTTCGGCTTTATGTGAATATTCACTCATTTTTATTGGTTTTATTATTATTGGGTTTATTATTATTTTAATTTTATTATTATTTTAATTTTATTGAAATTTTTAAATTATTATTTTTATTATTTTATCTCGACTATTCAGTCATCGGTAAACGGCAAAACATTACCGTCTTCTGCAACCTCGCCGTTCCATACAACCTTCTTGATTTTTTTATCCCAGGTTGGCGCACCCTTCATAGCAACACCGTTAACATAAGCACCAAGTTCCTTTTCCCTGTCCACGGGATACTCCGGGAATTGCTTTAAAAATTCATGAGTTCTCTTGAGTGCTTCCTTTTTGTCGGTTCCTTTTTTCCAGACCAATACTAATTGTGCTTTAAATTCCGCCTGGTTATACACGGGGTCTGTGATAATATCATCAATTACCCAGCTCACATTCCGGTTAGTAATTCCCGGTACAAACGGCTGGTATTCATCGGTACTGCAATAAACCCAGACCTGTCTCGGATCCGTTTCCTCGGTAACCCATGCGTAACCGTCAATCTCGGAGCGCATACTCTCAAGTTTAACATAATCCCCGTCCTCAATGCCAAGCACTTCCGCGAGTTGAGGATGGATTTGAATGTACCTGTCCGGTTCAAGTTCATCGCACCAGGGCCACCAATGACCCATCTCATGGAAACTTGATACAGGGCGCCCGGTGCATAAAATTACCGGATGCTCCTTGAAATCATCCGGATCGCTAACGGGAGTATGACCTCCTTCATGATGCTGCGGCAGGTAATCCCAGCCAATATCATCTATGGATTTGCACGCTATCTCAATCTTTCCGGAAGGTGTTGGAAACCTCTGCGGCGGGTCGGAGTCAGGATATGGCTCGTCCTGGTACATAATATACTTGCCCCTGATCTTCGCATCCGGGAACTCGTATTTCATCGCATCCTCTTCGGTTGCGGCAGGCCACATAACTCCTCCTTTGGGTGTTGTCTCCGGGTCAAGTGTTTTTTTGGTACAGCCGGCTGTAAATGGTTCCTGTTTATTGAACCAGTCATTTGCTAAAGCCATATCAACGAGGTCAGGGTTGTTTTTTCTCCTCCACGGGAACCATTTTAACCCTTCCTTTTTGCCAAATATCCTGTCCGCAAGCCCCACGATAACATCAATATCATTCCTGCATTCCCAGTTCTCTTCTATACATTGATTGAACCATGCCATCAGCCGGTTATCGCCGTGATGACACAAGCCCTCTCTTTCCACCCATGAAGTAATCGGGAAGACGACATGGGCATGATGATAGGTAAAGTTCGGATGGAATGCGTTGTGGATCGCAATATCAACATTCTTTTTGAACGCCGCTGCATACTTCTGGGTGAACGGCATCTGTGCAAGCATATTACCGTTCCACCAGACCCCTCTTATTGGATATGGTTTCTGGGTGAATATGGCATTCGGGAAATTAGCGGCAGAGACATCTGCCCAGCCGATCAATTTATCGGAGATCACCGGCTTTTTTATCGGCGGTAATTGTGCAAGATCCTTACCTGCGCTGAGCGGCGGACGACAGTTGTGCAGCCAATTCCAGCCGCCTCCCCTGACACCGATACTCCCGGTCAATGCCACAAGAATCATATAACACCTGTTGATATTATTGGAGTTGTATGTTTGAGCAGTTCCGAGGTTGCCTGTCACAAGAGCAGGAGTGTTTGTTGCAAATGTTCTTGCCGCGTCAATTATCGTCTCTTCTGGAACCCATGTGATATCCGCTGCTCTTTCAGGCGGCATTGCATCAATCAAGGGGCGCCATTCATCCAGCCCGTGAATCCATTTTTCAGCAAACTCGTGGTTGTAGAGGTCTTCTTTTAGAATAACATTAATCATTGCCATAACAAGAGCCGCATCCGTATTTGGTCTCAGCCGCATTGCAATATCCGCCTTTGCCATCGTAGTGTTAAATCTCGGGTCTATGACAATCACCTTTGCCCCTCTTTCCTTAGCATCAAGAACCCACTGCATCTCAACCGGGTGATTATTGGCAATACTTGCTCCCGCAATCAGGATGCACCTGGAATGAATCCAGTCCGTGTTGGGATTCATCAGTCGTCCAAGGTCCTTGGCACCGTAAACATAATTAGCCGCAACTCCAGGGCTTTCACAGCATATCGGTCCCTGACCGACAACATTTGGCGTTCCGAATATCCTGCCAAACCTTGAGCCGCCGAGTTTCCACAGGAAATCAGACCTCCCTGTCCTGTGAAGCATCAATGCCTCCGGACCATAATTGTCTCTTAATTCAATCAGTCGTTTTGCAGCAAAATCAAGTGCATTGTCCCATGAGACCCTTTTAAATTCATCATCTAATGTTTCGCGGATCAACGGGTATTTCACCCTCAGCGGGTTGTAGATGTGCTGAAACGCTCCAGATCCTTTTGGACATAATGCCCCTTTATTGATAGGATTTTCCGGGTCGCCGTAGATGTCAACCACCCTTCCGTTCTTTACATAGACAAGCATTCCGCAAGATGCCTCGCACATATTGCTGCATGTTGTGGCAACCACCCTGTCGTAGTCCCTTATTGATTCCGGTAATGGTTTTAGAGCCATTGTAATATATCTTTTTTTATTATTTTGTTTAAATTTTTATTGAATATGAATGTTAAATATATTAATTATTATTAAATACTTTTAATTGTAATTGTAATTGTAGTTTTAATTATTAATTATTATTAAATACTGTTAATTGTAATTGTAGTTTTAATTATTAATTATTAATTATTATTAATTATAAATATTGTTAATTGTAGTTTTAATTATTAAATTCCTGTTAAAAATAATTGAAATAGAGAGAATAAAACCATACGATAATCTATATTTTTTAATACATATTTAATATTTAAGTTAAAGGATTAAACACAAACAATGGCGTATAAGCGTCCAAGGATCGGTGTCTATGTCTGCCACTGCAGGCATAATATAAAACCTTCCCTGCCCTTGACTGAAGTTTGTGTATTCTTTCACCAAAAATGGTTGAAGCAGCACAGCATAAAAATATTGAATTAATTATTTATGCAGATGTTACAAGAATAGACGGATGGTCATGTCGGTGATTTTAAGGTTAAGGTAAAAGAAACCGTATATAGACCTGGAGAAGTAAAGAATGTTTGCAGGCTATGCGAGAAAGTTTGTGAAGGGAGAAGAGAAATGTAGAAGTATTGCATGACAAAGTGATTGTAATCGTAAAAATGATATTTCATGATATAAATGACAGGGGCAGTGAATTGAAAGATAATGATAATGAATTCAAGGAAGGTGAAAAAAGAGGATGATGAATGCGTAGGTGCAGTATTAGTTGTTGGCGGCGGGATTTCCGGTATGCAGTCCGCATTAGATCTAGCGGAGTCGGGGTTCAAGGTTTATTTACTTGATAAGACCCCAGCAATCGGTGGCACGATGGCTCAGTTAGACAAGACATTCCCTACAAACGACTGTTCAATGTGCATTATGGCACCGAAGTTGGTTGAGGTTGGGAGGCATCCGAATATTGAACTTCTGACTTATTCCGAGCTGGAAGAAATCAAAGGTAGTGCAGGGCATTTTAAAGTAGAAGTCAGGAAAAAAGCACGATTTGTAGATGAATCCAGGTGCACGGGCTGCGGTGTATGCACAACTAAATGTCTGGTAAAAAATATACCACAAATACCTGATGTTGTTAGTATACGAGACAGAATAGATGCGAAAGATCTGCAAAGATATGATGAGATAATTAATAGGTATGGGGGTGAAAAAGGAGCATTGATCTCGATTCTACAGGACATGAATGCAGAGTTCAATTATCTGCCTGAGAATGCATTAAAATATACTGCAGAAGAACTAAAAACTCCTTTAAGCCAGGTATATCATGTTGCAACTTTCTATACAGCATTCAGTCTAAAACCTCGAGGCAAACACCTGGTTAAGGTATGCGTAGGAACAGCTTGTCATGTCCGTGGTGCTCAGAAAGTTCTGGAGACGATACAAAGAAAATTAGGAATAAAGCCCGGTGAAACAACCAAAGACCAAAATTTCACTCTTGAAACCGTTAGTTGCCTGGGAGCGTGCGCTTTAGGACCTGTTGTAGTAGTTGATAATGACTATCACCCTGCGACAGTCAGCACAATTAACACTCTTTTTAATAAATATGAAAAATCTGAAGAAGGAGAAAAATCATGAAAAAACTTAAGGATGTGAAGGGTTTTGAAAAACTTAGAAACGAAATACTCGCCAAACGAGATGCCAAGAAACCGTGCATAGCAGTGTGTAAAAGTACCGGTTGTGGTGCCTATGGCTCTGAGGCGGTCATTGCATCGTTAAGAGAAGAAATTATGAAGCGGGATCTGGAGAATAAAGTGGATGTTCTTGTTACCGGATGCCATGGTTTTTGTGAAAAAGGACCAATCGTGCTTATCCGCCCCCGGAAGATATTCTATCACAGCGTAAAACCCAAGGACGCAGAAGAAATCATTACAGAAACGATCATCAAAGGAAATATCATAGATCGTTTGCTTTATACTGATCCTGTCAGCGGTGAGAAAATCACACACGAGTATGAAATACCATTCTACAAGAACCAGGAACGCATAATTTTCGGGAACAACGAGAAGATCGATCCCACAAAAATCGAGGACTACATTGCTATCGGCGGCTATAATGCTCTAGCTAAAGCGATTTTGAGTATGACTCCTGAGCAGATAATTAACGAGATAAAACGCGCAGGACTCCGGGGTCGTGGAGGTGCAGGATTTCCTACGGGCATGAAATGGGAATTCTGCAAAAATGCACCGGGCGATATCAAATACATAATCTGCAACGCCGACGAAGGCGACCCCGGCGCATTCATGGATAGGAGTCTCATTGAAGGAAATCCCCATTCACTTATAGAAGGAATGATCATAGGCGCTTATGCAATCGGCGCATCTAAGGGCTACGTCTATATAAGAGATGAGTATCCGCTGGCACTTAAGCATCTCACCCTGGCAATCTCGCAGGCAGGGGAACTGGGGTTTTCAGGTAAAAATATTTTAGGCGTGGATTTTGATTTCACGCTGAATATTTACCGGGGAGCAGGTGCATTTGTATGTGGTGAAGAAACAGCTCTTTTAGCTTCATTAGAAGGACGCGTGGGTGAACCCAGGACAAGACCTCCGTATCCCGCGCAAAAAGGTCTATGGGATAAACCAACCAACATCAACAACGTAAAAACATGGGCTAACGTTCCATTGATTATTAACCGGGGAGCAGACTGGTATTCCCGAATCGGTACTGAGAAAAGCAAGGGAACGATGATTTTCTCCCTGGTAGGTAAGATTAATAACACAGGTCTTGTGGAGGTACCTATGGGAATAAGTTTGAGGAAGATGATTTTCGAGATCGGCGGCGGGATTAAAGATGATAAAAAATTCAAAGCAATTCAAACAGGAGGTCCCTCAGGCGGATGCATACCGGAACCGCTGCTGGATTTATCTGTCGATTACGAGCGGCTAACCGAGTCAGGAGCCATGATGGGATCCGGTGGAATGATAGTGATGGATGAAAATACATGCATGGTTGACGTAGCAAAATATTTTCTTGATTTTCTGAAAAATGAATCCTGTGGTAAATGCACTCCCTGCCGGGAAGGAATAACGCAAATGCACGCAATTTTAACAGACATCTGCGAGGGTAAAGGAAAGGAAAGCGATCTTGAGTTATTGGATGAACTATCTCAGGTCATTAAAGCATCATCTTTATGTGCATTGGGCGGAACGGCACCCAACCCCGTGTTAACCACCATAAAGTATTTCAAAGATGAATACACCGCCCATATTGTGGATAAACGATGTCCTGCGGGAGTATGCAAAGAATTGATTCAATATACAATAGATAAAGATAAATGCACGGGGTGTGGTCTGTGTATGAAGCGATGCCCCCATGATGCAATTGTGGGAGATAAAAAAGAGCCACACCAGATCGACGATAGCAAATGCATTAAATGCGGGGTTTGCTTTGACAGCTGTAAATTTAAAGCTGTAATAATAAAGTAAGGTAAAAACATGGTAAAATTAATTATTAATGGACGGGAAGTTGAAGCAGAAGAATGCCAGACCCTACTGGAAGTTGCGCAGTCTATTGGTATCCAGATACCCACGCTTTGCTACCATAAGTCACTGGACCCCTATGGTGCATGCAGGCTTTGTATAGTCGAGATAATAAGTAACGGCAGATCCATGTTAACATCATCGTGTACGCATCCTGTAGAAGAAGGACTTGAAGTTAAAACAGACTCTGATATCGTGCTAAAAACCAGACGGATGATCATGGAATTGTTACTGGCTCGCTGTCCGGATTCGGAGGAGATCCGGGAATTAGCAGACCAGATGGGTGTTGCGAAACGCAGATTTAAACTAAATGAAGACCCAAGCAACAAATGCATTCTCTGCGGATTATGCGTTCGCATCTGCAATGAGGTCATGGGCGTTGGTGCGATAGGTTTTGCAAATCGCGGTACAAAACGTAAGCTAATGCCGCCATTCGATGAGTACTCAGAGGTCTGCAGAATCTGTGGTGCGTGTGCGTTAGTTTGCCCCACTAAAGCGATCGACTTAGCTGAAATTTCTATAAATAAACCGATACCAATCCCTTCGGAATTTGATGAAGGGCTGGTACCAAGACCTGCTATTTATATAAAATACCCGCAAGCAGTCCCTAATGTTCCTGTGATTGATAAAGAAAATTGTGTCTACAACCTTACAGGTGACTGTAAGGTGTGTGAAACCTTCTGCGAAGCTAAAGCTATTGATTATGACCAGAAAGACGAACTTGTTAAATTAGATGTGGGATCAATCATACTCGCCCCCGGATTCGAGGAATTTGATGCAAAGGAAAAACCAGAGTACGGGTACGATCGCTACCCTAACGTGGTATCGAGCATAGAGTTCGAACGCATGATGTGCGCATCAGGACCGTCAAAAGGCGTAGTCAAGAGACCGTCTGATGACACAGAACCAAAAAATATAGCTTTTATTCAATGTGTTGGTTCAAGAGACGAAAAAAGAGAATACTGTTCATCAGTATGCTGTATGCAAGCCACCAAAGAAGCCGTCATAGTTAAAGAACACAGTGATGCCGAATGCCATATCTTCTACATTGATATAAGAGCACACGGCAAGGAATTCGAGCAATACATAAATAGAGCGAAAGCCCAGGGGGTGAAGTACACGCCATGCATCCCATCAATAGAAGAAGACCCTAAAACAAAGAATCTGAAGTTGATTTACGAAGAAGACGGGGGATTAAAAACCAAGGAGTTTGACATTGTTGTGCTTTCAGTTGGGCTGCTTCCGGCAAAAGATGCTGAAAACATCAGTAGAAAACTCGGGATCGATCTCAATAAACACGGTTTTTGCAAAACCGGTGAACTAACACCCCTGGAGACTTCTAAGCCAGGGGTATTTGTGTGTGGAGCTTTCTGTGAGCCCAAGGACATACCTGAGAGCGTGACGCAGGCAAGCGGTGCGGCAGCAAAAGCGTCTTCGTTGATTTCATCGCAGAGAGGGAAACTTGTGGTGGAGAAGGAATTTCCGCCAGAGAGGGACGTTGGAGGTAAAATAAGGATTGGGGCATTTATCTGTCACTGCGGCATAAACATAGGCAGTGTGGTTAATGTCAGCGAAGTTATGGAATATGCGAAAACACTCCCTAATGTAGCGTATGCCAGTGAAACCCTATACACTTGTTCCCAGGACTCGCAAGAGAAAATCAAAGAAGCGATAGAAAAATATAATCTTAACCGGGTGGTTGTAGCATCCTGCAGTCCCAGAACCCACGAGCCTCTATTTCGTGATACCATAAGAGGTGCTGGCTTAAACCCCTACCTCTTTGAGATGGCGAATATCCGCGATCAATGCTCCTGGATTCATATGCACGAGCCAGAGAAAGCAACAGAAAAGGCAAAGGATCTGGTTAAATCAGCGGTTGCTAAAGCTGCATTACTTAAACCGCTTGAGAAAGTAAGCGTTGATATGAACTCAACTGCTCTTGTGATGGGCGGTGGGGTCTCCGGAATGACAGCAGCACTGGAGCTGGCAAGTCAATGCTACGTGGTTCATTTAATTGAAAGAGAAGCCATGCTCGGGGGAAACTTGCGTAGAATACACTACACCTTAACAGGTGAAAATCCTCAAACATACCTTGAAGAATTAATTGAAAAAATAAATAAAGAGAAATTAATTCACGTGCACACCAGCACACAGGTCAATGGTGTAGAAGGATACGTCGGGAACTTCACAGCCACAACAAATAAAGGAGAGGAAATAAAAAGCGGGGTGATTATTGTCGCTACAGGCGCATGTGAATACAAACCGGAGGAGTACCTGTACGGAAGAGATGAGAGGGTTGTAACGCAGCTTGAATTAGAAGAAAAATTACCGGAAGATGTTGAAAACATTGTTATGATACAGTGCGTTGGATCAAGAAATGACAAAAGACCGTATTGCAGTAGAATATGCTGCTCCGATGCAATTAAAAACGCATTAAAGATAAAGGAGAAGAATCCTGAAGCAAATGTTTTCATCCTCTACAGGGATGTAAGAGCATACGGGTTCAATGAGAGATACTATAAAGAAGCAAGAAGCAAAGGTGTTTTGTTTATAAGGTATGATGAAGATAATCCTCCGAAAGTTACAGGCGATCTGGAAGTTGAGGTATTTGATCAGACCATAGGGGGGAAGATAGTGATAAATGCAGACCTCCTGGTGTTAAGTCCGGCTATAATCCCGCAGGAAGACAACAAGGAGTTATCTAAGATGCTTAAGGTGCCTCTGACTTCAGACGGATTCTTTCTTGAGGCTCACATGAAGTTGCGTCCGGTGGATTTCGCAACAGACGGCATATTCCTGTGCGGCATGGCTCACTCACCTAAAACCATAGCAGAAAGCATCTCACAGGCAAGTGCTGCCGCATCAAGAGCCTCCACGCTGCTGTCAAAGAAAGAAATAGAAATTGAGGGAGTTGTCGCAGCAGTTGATAAAGATAAATGCAGGGGGTGTGGGTTATGCGCTGAGGTCTGCCCTTATGATGCAATAAAGATTGTAGACGGGGCGGCGGAGGTAGAAATGATACTCTGTAAGGGTTGCGGATCATGTTCGGCGGCATGTCTTTCAGGAGCAATTCAACAAAAACATTTCACAGACAAGCAGATATCTGCTCAAGTTGAAGCAATACTTGAGGAGTCATGATAGATCGGGCTTGCTGCGGATTAACCACCATTTTCAGAGCATCTGCATCCCACCAGGAAGCAGGCGTGTAAATGGCATTTATTACGCAATTTATCTAATATACAATCAAATGGTAATTTCCACAAAAACGCATTTTTACCCACTAAAAACTTGCGTAATAAAATTCACTGAATTTTGGAATAACGAGAATCTTTGATTCTCATTATGCAAACTTTTTAGTCATTTTTACCAGTCATGTGATATGATTACATATTTAACATCTGGTGCGGAAACGACATAATCACCTTAATCTGTTAACCACCACCGATCAAATAAATTGACACAGTTACATTATTTTTACTTTTAACAGGGATTTTCACAGAGGCATTATCTATCATAATTAACCCTACCTTCTCTGCAAGTTTTTCATCTGAAAAATCTCAAAATCACTAACCTGCGGACATATGTTATTATTTTGTTATCTCTTCAGAGTATGACCTACATGACACCTAAAATTTTCAAAAATCCGAGCTATAGTTACATGGTTTCATAGAAAACACATTATTGAGGGTGCTATATCTATCTGTTTTTTCTAACATCCACAGAATTTAGCACCGATCCATTTTTATAGTATGTATCATAATTCTATATACTATTAACTCACTTACACACCAAAAATGGACCCACAACAATATTTTCTGGAACCGAACACCCCTGATCAAAAAAAGTATGATGCCCTCAGGGCATATTATCTGGAAGAAGGAGCCACGCAGAAGAAAATCGCAAAGCGTTTTGGTTATGCTATCCCAACATTCAAAGGTATTGTTTCAGATTTCAAACAAGGAAAACTGCAATTCTTCCCTGAAAAAAAGAATGGGCCAAAAGGTCGGCGAACACCTGAAAAAGTAACTGGGAAGATAATCTCATGGAGAAAAAAGAACCTTTCAGTATATGACATATATGATAAACTCTGCGAAGAAAACCTCAAAGTCAGCATCAACACGATTGATCGGATTTTGAAAGATGATGGATTCACAAAATTGCCGCGAAGAACGCAAGACGGGAGGGGTTTTAC
>MCBE01000277.1 GCA_001723845.1 Candidatus Altarchaeales archaeon WOR_SM1_SCG | reverse complement strand
AAGAAACATTTAGAATCCATTAACATTCACAATTAATACAAAAGAGATTAAGAACAGAAAATGAACAAAAATTGAGATGGACATTTTCATAGTATACCTCTTTTAATTTTTGGATGGGAAATTTGGGTTTAAAAAAGTAATCCCAATATATAAAAGTAATCCCAATATATAAAAGATAATAAAATGAAACAATGTAGAGTTTTTAAAAGTAATAAATTAAAACTATTTTTGTCGCTGGAAATAGCATTGGAAAAAATTGTTGAGTTTACAAAAGCATATATTAGTAATGAAAATATCAGAGAAACATGTGCAAAACAAATTAGTTAGTTACTTAAAATAAATAAGCAATAACATTATGAAAAATACCTCAAAACAAATCAGAAAGGAAAAACTTACAGACGGTCACAGTACTGCTATAAAAATAACATCGTGTGAAGTTTGTGGTAATAATAAACTCACGCCAGTTTTAAATTTAGGATTACACCCCCTGTGTGATGATTTAGTGCCAATTGGTGATTCACGAGTTTGTATAGAGTATCCAATAGAGATATTGTTTTGTGAAAAATGTTTTACGGCTCATCAGAACTTTCAAGTTCCAAAGAGGGAATTATTCCCAAAAACATACCACTATCGTGCTAGATTTACCTCAGACGTTCTAAATGGTATGGAGGAATTAGTGTCTTCTTGCGAAAATCAATTTGGGAGTTTATATCATAAGAAAATTTTAGATATTGGTTGTAATGATGGAAGTTTGTTAAACTTTTTTAAAGATAAAGGAGCAATAACTATTGGCATAGAACCTACTGATGCGTATTTGGACGCTATTGATGAGGGGCATAAAGTATTTAATGATTTTCTTTCACTTAACGCTGCCAAGGAAATAGTATCAAAATATGGCAAACCAGATTATATATGTTTTACAAATGTTTTTGCACACATCGAAAATTTGGATGAAGTAATATCTTCTTTAAAGTATTTAATTCATTCTAAATCAATTATTGTAATTGAAAATCATTATTTAGGGTCTATACTTGCAGGAAATCAATTTGATACTTTTTATCATGAACACCCGAGAACTTACAGTTATAAGTCATTTAAATATATATCAAAATCATTAGGTTTAGACCTGCTTGGCGTGAAATTTCCAAAAAGATATGGGGGAAATATTAGAGTCTATATAGGTAATTCTAATTATTACAAAAGTGCTAAAAATGATACTGATGCAATAGTTTCTCGAGAATTAAAGTACTTAAGAGATTTTGAGAAAATGCAGAAAATGATAAATCGTTGGGTAAAATCTAAAAAAGCAATCATTAATGATTATGTTAATAAATTTGGGAAGCTTAGAGCAAAGGCTTTTCCTGGAAGGGCTGCTATTTTGATCAAAATGCTCGGATTGACTGAAAATGAAATCCTTTGTGTTTTTGAGAAACCCGGTTCAATGAAAATTGGACATTATGTCCCGGGTACTATAATTCCTATTGTATCGGATAATGAACTATTTCTTGAGAATGATAAATCTTATCCGATTCTTAATCTTGCTTGGCATATTCCTGCGGAAATAAGAAGTTATCTTATTAGTAATGGTTATCAAGGAGAGATTATTGATATAATCAGCAATGCAGATTTTATTGAATAAATATTATGGTCGGGATTATAGGATTTGGTTTTGAACAGGAATCACAAATCAAGGTTAACTTTATATCACTAAATCAAGAAATATGCGATTCAGTTATATAACAAACATGGACCTCACACCAAAAGAGACATACACATCATACCAGAAGTGGTGAGGCATCAAGAACTGGCTATAGAGTGAAAGGCGACTTTAAGGCAAATACAACATCAAAATCCATATATCCTCTCAAAATTTCAGGGTAAAACGTAAATTTAGTATTTTTCACTGAAAAGTAGAACAATATAAATTACATCAAACAGGAGATACAAACCATCAATCACAAGAAGAAAGGTAAAGAAAGCATACTTGCAATTGCTGTTAAATGACATTGGGTGTGCAATTTGAAAAAATAAAAACAGACCGTAGTATGTAGCAAAATTTGAAAAATCGTTGAATTTCATAAAATATTGATAATTTTTAAGAATTAAAACACACAATTAATTAATGGATGGGCACTTAAACAATAAAATTTAAATCAAAAACAGTGTAAAATGACTAAATATGTTGATGTTATGTACCCTGATGAAGAGGGCGATTATCCACAAAAACTGGCCACTTATCTTTATAATAGATTCTATAAAAGATATAAGGGTGGAAAATTATTAGACATCGGATGTGGGACTGGAGCCGAGATGAAAGCGTTTGAAAGATGTGGGTTAGATTGTTATGGGGTTGATATTAGAAAGGAAACAAATAACCCTAAGATAAAAGAATGTAATCTGGAGACCAATCCTTTCCCATTTGAAAATAATACATTTGAAGGGGTTTTTAGTAAATCCGTTATTGAACATCTGTTTCGACCAGACAATTTATTCAAAGAGGCGTACAGAGTACTTAAACCCGGCGGCATATGTATAATTATGACTCCGGATTGGAAAAGCCGAATGTCTCATTTTTGGGATGATTACACCCATGTTCATCCATATACTCAAAGAGGTCTAAAAGATACATTGAGGATATTTGAATTTCAAAATGTTAGTTGTGAATTAATCTATCAACTTCCATTTACATGGAAACACCCTTATCTAAAATTTATACCAAAGATAATATCCATTGCTCCAGATTCATGGAGATGGAAAAAGAATGGAACGTCCAGAAAAATAATAAGATTTTCAAAAGGGAAGATGCTGTTGGCGCATGGATGGAAAGTTTCACAAAACACAAGCAGGGGTTAAGGTTATGTCAAATTCTGCAACTTTAATATCACAAGGATTAGCACATAAAATACACAAGGATTTAATAGAATGAATATAGGAGTAGGATTAATTGGCGCGAGAAGAAGACCAGATGGTTACGGCTTGGGACAATTTATGGCCCGAGAATTTTTAAATTATCCTCTTTCACGATTAGTTGCAATAATGGGGACAACACCACAAACTTTACAGCAAGCAATAACGGATTTAAATAAAAGAGATGATTTAAGTAATAAATTTGACGGCACAGTCTACACTATTGAAGAAGAAGAAAATTTTTTTAATAACCCATATATTGATTTGGTTGCTATATGTTCACCCTCTGATACGCATGAACATTATATAAAACAAGGATTAAAATATAGCAAACACATTCTTGTAGAAAAACCATTTTTGAATACTAATCCTGCAATTCTTTTTGAGCAAAATATTAAAAAAGCCGATAAATTAGTTAAATTAGCAAATAGTAAAGATTTACTATTATCTACAAATTGTCAGAGAGTGGCAAATATTCCGATTTTGTGTGAAGAATATAACCTTCCAAAAAATCCGTATTCAATTGAAATTGAGTTAAATGTTGGCACAAAAAGTGAAAAATTGGAAAGCACCAGGAATTTATTTGAATTGTTAATTACCCATCCTTTGAGTTTGCTTGTTAAATATGGCATGACTGATATTAAGTCATTAGATATCACAAATTATTCACATAATATGAGTTCAGATCTAAGTTTTTTAGTTATTGAAGGAACTTATGATTCAGGAGAAAGAAATTTCACATATAGGATTAAACTTCAACAATCAAGAGATGTTCATTTCGCAAATATGAAGGTCAATATCGATAACAAAGGTCCAGTATTAATAAATAGTGAATATGCACCCAACGGGGAGATCAGGACTATATATGAGAAAACCGGGGAGGGGATTATAAGATATTCAACGGATAATTTACAAACAGCTGTAACCTCTATAGTTGATGCAGTATATTACCGGGACAAATCACACCTTCCGCTGATAACTAATAATGAGTCTTTTTTGATTTACACATTACAATTAAAATTAAAGATGATATATTTATCTGGAGATTACGGATGAAAAGGTATCTTATATCACATTCCATCCTTGATAGGTATGAAAAAATTATGTACATTTAAAAAAGAATGAAAACAAAGGAAGAGAACAAAATATTATCTATAGGTGTCCTGACTTGGAACATGGCAGAGCAACTGGAAAAAACATTGAGTAATATTATTTCACAAGCATTAAGGTTCAAAAATGAAGTGGAAATATGTATCTCAAATAATGGATCAACAGACAATACAAGAGATATAGTAATGAAATTCAAGGAGAAATATCCTAACATAACAATAAAATACAATGAAAATAAGGAAAATTTAGGCATTGATAGGAATATAATAAAGGTTGTTGATTTAGCAGAAGGGAAGTTTGTCTGGATTTTTGGAGATGATGAAATCGCAGAGAATGGGTTGAAAGAAGTTATTGAGTTTATTAAAAAGCAACATACAATAGACCTTGGACTCATTGTTCTTAGAAGGGAGGCATATTATTTTGATGATAACGGAGATAAGATTATTTATGCAAATACCTGTGAGGATAATAAATCCAAGATATTTGAGTTAGATAGAACACAAGTAGTTGGTGGAAAATTTACAGATTCTTCATTTATTCCTGTTTTATTATTAAACAATCAAATACTTAAAAAAATATTTAAGGATGAGAATGAATTAATAACGCAAGGTATTGGAACTTGTTATATTCATGTTTTGTGGTATAAATTAATGTTTTTAAAATATCCCACACTTAAATGTTGGGTAATAAATAAACATATAATCAATCAACCAGCACACTTTAAATATCGTTTTATTGTTGAGGATGAGTTTAATTTATCTTATAGAAGCAGTAAAATAGCAGATATACTTTTGTATAGCAAATATTCAAAAGGATTTGAAAATTTGATTGTTATTGTTAAGAGAAAAGAAAAATTTGGATTTATTTTACACATGATTATAGCAAAGGCGTTTAGTAATTTTAATTATAATTCATATTCGGGGTGTATAAAATCATTTTTTTCATCAAAATCATCGAAATCATTAGCAATATTATACTCTGCTTCGTTTATATTCTTATCTTTGACCCCCCCAATCATCTCAAGGAAAATATATGAAATATTTTTAAAAATAAAACATGGTAAGCGATCTAACGATATCTTTAATAATCAAAAGATTGCTTATACACTCAATACTGGAAAAGAGAAAAGGCGAATATACCACTAAGGGATATGCCCCCCCATAATGCTCAATAGATTTAACTTTTAAAATCTAATATATAAAACATTCAAGATTACTATGAAAATTTTAGTCACCGGAGGAGCAGGATTCATAGGAAGATGGGTTGTCAAAAAATTGCTTGATGAAAAGCATAATGTCTGGGTAGTTGATGACCTTTCAAACGGTCGTGAAGAAAATATAGGAGAATTTAAAGACAATCCAAATTTTAAGGAATTCGTTAAGGGGGATATAAGGAATAAAGAATTAATTTCATATTTATTTAAAAATAAATTTGATATATGCATTCATGCAGCAGCACAAATTAATGTTCAGGAAAGCCTTGATAACCCTCAGAAAGATTTTGAGGTTAACGTTATCGGAACTTACAATATTTTAAATGAAGCATTGAAATATAAAACAAAGGTTGTTTTGCTTGGAACCTGCATGGTTTATGATTTATCAAGAGGTGGTGCAATAACAGAAGAGCATAAGATTAAGCCTGCATCACCTTATGCCGGTTCAAAGGTTGCTGCTGAAGCGTTAGCAGAGTCCTATTATCATGGTTTGAAACTGCCGGTTGTTATCGTTAGACCGTTCAATACATACGGACCATTCCAGAAGGCAAATATGGAGGGTGGCGTGGTCTCAATATTTGTCAAAAGAAATCTTCAAGGAGAAACCCTTAATATATTCGGTGACGGAACACAAACAAGGGATTTGTTGTATGTTGAGGATTGTGCGGATTTCATAGTTAAGGCGGCGTTTTCAGAAAACGCGGTTGGAGAAGTTATAAATGCGGGGTGTGGAAAAGATATTTTCATAAACGACCTTGCTGTGTTAATAGCAAAAGATAAAAATAAGATAAAGCATGTGCCTCATCATCATCCGCAGAGCGAAATTCCGAAACTGCTCTGTGATTATTCAAAGGCAAAGAAGTTGCTTGGATGGGAGCCGAAAGTAAGTCTTGAAGAAGGAATTAAAAGACTAGAGGACTGGATGAAAAAATTAAATTAAACATAATTTATTAAAAATAAAAATGGCAAAAAAAACAGAGCAGATTGATAAATGGGCAAATGTGTTTGGTAAAGAATACACTGATAGGAATTTATATAACCCGCAAGAATTGGATGAATTTTATAAAAAAACCTGGGGCACAACGAGAACAGAACTAAATGAAGAGTTTCTATCTTTTTTAGATAAAGATAAAACTAAGATACTTGAAGTTGGATCTAACGTAGGGAACCAACTTTTATCACTTCAATCGATTGGGTTTAAAAATCTTTACGGTATTGAAATTTCTAAATATGCTGTTGAAAAGTCAAAAGAAAGAACAAAAGGTATAAATATAATTTGCGGGTCTGCATTTGACCTTCCGTTTAAAGATGAATATTTTGATTTAATTTTTACTTCCGGTGTTTTGATGCATATTTCACCCAAGGACATCAATTTTGCATTAGATGAAATTCACAGGTGCTCAAAAAAATATATATTTGGACTTGAATATTACGCTGATGAATGTAAAGAAATTGAGTATAGGGGAAATAAAAATATGTTGTGGAAAGCGAATTTCTGCCAGATGTATCTTAATAGATTTAAAAATCTAAAACTCGTTAAAGAAAAAAAGTTGAAATATGTAGATAACAATAATGTTGATTCCGTGTTTTTGCTGGAAAAAATATGAACAATAAATTTTTACCTTATGGAAAACAGAGCATAGATGATGAAGATATTGAGGAAGTTATAAAAGTTCTAAAATCGGATTGGCTCACAACCGGTCCCAAGGTTTCGGAATTTGAAGAAAAATTTTGTAGATATATTGGCTGTAAATATGGTGTTGCAGTCAACTCAGGAACTTCTGCCCTTGACATAGCAGTGGCTTCCCTTGGAATAAAAAAAGGAAGCGAAATAATAACTACTCCTTTTACATTCGCTGCGACTGCAAACTGCATTCTTTATAACAATCTAAAACCTGTTTTTGCAGACATAAAAAAAGATACGTACAATATAAATCCTGATGAAATAAAGAAAAAAATAACATCAAAGACAAAGGTAATAATTTATGTGGATTACGCCGGGCAGCCGTGCGACATTTCCGAGATTAAAAAAATTGCAGATGAGAATAATTTATATTTAATTGAGGATGCTGCGCATGCATGCGGCGCGGAATACAAAGGTAAGAAAGTGGGGGATTTTGCGGATTTAACGGAATTCAGTTTTCATCCGGTAAAACATATAACTACCGGTGAGGGAGGAATGGTGACAACAGATAATGAAGAATTATATGGAAAACTAAAATTACTGAGAAATCACGGCATTGACAGGGATGCAGCAACAAGATTCGGAAAAGACGCATCTTATGCTTATGATATGAAACTGCTTGGAAGAAATTACAGAATTACTGATTTCCAGTGTGCTCTTGGAACATCTCAGTTAAAAAAACTTGATGAGTTCATCAAAAAGAGGGAACAGATTGTGAAAATGTACAATGAAGGATTTGAGAATATTTGCGAGGTAACAATCCCCTATGTAAAAACAAATATAAAACATGCCTGGCATATCTACACAATTCTGCTTGATGAAAAAATAAACCGGGATAAATTTTTCAATTCAATGAAAGCAAAAAATATCGGGGTTAATGTCCACTACATTCCAATTTATAAATTCAGTTATTATAAAGAAAAATTTAATTTTAATGATAAAGATTTCCCTGTAACTGAGAATGTTTTCAGCAGGATAATCACTTTACCGTTATTTCAGGAAATGAAAGACGAAGATGCTTATGATGTTATAAATGCCGTAAAAAATACGATTAACGAATTTTCATAATGGAAAACAAGAAAATTGTTGCGATAATCCCGGTACGAATGGGTTCAACAAGATTGCCTGGAAAAGTAATGAAAAAGATCCTTGGTAAAGAAGTAATTTTGCATGATATTGACCGAATAAAGCAGATTAAAAATTTAGATAAAATTGTCGTTGCAACTACAACTAAGAAAGATGAGGATATCATCGTTGAAACAATCAAAAACCATAATTCAAGTATAGGTATTTTCAGGGGAAGCGAGGAGGATGTTTTAGATAGATACTACAAAGCAGCAAAAGAAGTTAAAGCAGATGTTGTTGTCAGGATAACTTCGGATTGTCCTCTGATTGACCCCAAAGTTTCGGATAAAGTTATTGAGACCTTTCTGAATAACAACTGTGATTACTGCTCTAACTGTTTGAAAAGAACTTATCCTCAGGGCTTGGATACTGAAGTTTTTTCTTTTGACGCTATTGAAAAAGCATGGATAGAAGCAAGAGAACAGTATCAAAGAGAACATGTAACCCCCTATATACACGAACATCCAGAAAAATTTAAATTGCTAAATGTTTCAAATGATAAAGATTTAAGTCATTTAAGGTGGACGCTTGATACAATTGAAGATTTTAATTTCATTAATGAAATCTATAAAAGAATGTATAATGAAAAGAAAATTTTTTATAAGGAAGACATATTAAAAATTTTAGATGATGAACCAGAGCTAATAGAGATAAATAAACATATAAAACAGAAATTAAGATAAGTATAAAAGTTTAAAGATTAAACCACAAATATTTAATGATGCATTCAAAAATTTATAATATACGCGATATAAAAAAATTAAAAATGAAATGAAACACAAATACTGCAAAAAATGTTTGATGCCCGATACTCGTCCAGGTTCTAATTTCAATGATGAGGGTGTTTGTCAAGCATGTTTAAACTACGAAAAACGCAAAACAATTGATTGGGAAAAAAGAGAAAAAGAACTTGAAAAATTATGTGATAAATACAGGCGAGATGATGGTTATTACGATTGTATCATTCCAGTAAGCGGCGGAAAAGATAGTCACTTTCTTGTATATACTATGAAGATAAAGATGGGCATGAATCCTCTTTTAATAACAGTTGGTGATCCATTCACCAAGACAAAGGCAGGCGCAAGTAACTTCAGAAATTTGGAGGACTCTTTTGGTTGCAACCATATATTATTCAATCTGAGTACTGATCTTTTCAGAAGAGCGACAAGAATAGCCTTTGAAGAAACAGGGGAAGCGCTTAAATTTGTAGAATATGCCATTTATACTATCCCCACATTATTGGCTCAAAAATTTGACATACCCTTTGTTGTATTCGGAGAAAACTCGGCTTATGAATATGGCAGCACTGACAAGGACTTTTATCTGGCAACTCCTATTGTTAAGTCAATGTCTGATAAATTAGAAAAAGACAGGCAATGGTGGATTGAGAGAGGATTAACTTCAGAGGAAGTGAGTTCGATTCAATTAGATAAGAATAAGCCTCTACCTGAAGTAATCTATATGAGTTATTTTAAACCTTGGAGCAGCGTAACAAATCTGGGTATTGCAAAAAGATACGGATTTAAAGATCTAACTCATGAATGGAAACGTGAGGGTTGCATAGAGGATTTTGAACAAATAGATTCTGTTGCATACATAGTCCATCTTTGGTTAAAATATCCTAAATTTGGATTTCAGCGAACATCCGATATTGCAAGTCGGCGCGTCCGTGAGGGAAAGATTAGTTTATCTGAAGCAAAAAAGCTTATAAAGGAAAATGATCCTAATTTGGATCAACTTGCATTGGGTGATTTTACCAATTTATTGGGTTATACCTCAATTCAATTTTGGGAGGTAGTAGAAAAAATGTGGAATCGTGAACTATTTGAAAATGTTAATGGTTTATGGCAATTAAAAAAAGAGTATGAAGAGTTGAGGGATAGAACCGGATGTTAAAAACATAGAAATTGAAAAAAATCAAAATTAAAAATAAATTCATCGGAGAACAAGAACCCTGTTTCATAATAGCAGAGCTTTCAGCAAACCATCTCCGGAAATTCGAACTGGCTGTTGATACCATCAAAGCAGCAAAAAAATCAGGAGCGGATGCCATAAAACTCCAGACATACACTCCTGATACGATAACTATTGATTCTGACAATGAATACTTCAAGATCAAGGGCACATTATGGGATGGCAAAACTCTTTATGACCTTTATAAAGAAGCATACACGCCATGGGAATGGCAGCAGAAATTACAAAAAATAGCAGAAGATTTAGGTTTAATATTTTTTTCAAGCCCGTTTGATAAGACCGCTGTTGACTTTCTTGAGGGTTTAAATGTTCCCGCGTATAAAGTAGCATCCTTTGAAATAACGGACATTCCATTAATTGAATACATCGCTTCAAAAGGCAAACCCATTATTATATCAACAGGCATCGCAACTTTAGCAGACATCGAAGAAGCAGTCAATGCGTGTAAAAGAATGGGGAATGAGCAGATTATTCTTTTAAAATGCACTTCAGCTTATCCTGCGCCGATTGAAGAAGCGAATTTATTGACTATCCCAAACATGGTAGATACATTTGGAACAATTGTCGGTTTATCTGATCATACATTAGGTTCATCGGTCGCGATAGCGTCCGTTGCTCTCGGTGCAAAGGTTATTGAAAAACATTTTATCTTATACAGAGATTTAGGCGGACCGGATGCGGCATTTTCCATGGAGCCAGAGGAATTTAAAGAAATGGTAAAATCAGTCAGAGATGTGGAGAAAGCGTTGGGTAAAGTCAGTTACGAACTTTCGGAGAAAGTTAAAAAAAGCAAAGTTTTTGCCCGCTCATTGTTTGTTGTGAAAGACATGAAAGAAGGAGAATTAATCACTGGGGAAAACGTCAGATCCATAAGACCGGGGTACGGAATGCACCCGAAATATTTAACAGAAATAATCGGTAAAAAAACTAGAAAAGATGTCAAGAAAGGGACACCGCTTAGCTGGGACTTGATTGAATGAGAAATGAATTTATTTTATAATATCTAATACATTAACATAATTACATGATAAATTATATAGAAATGAACGCACACGAACTTTTAGTAAAACACTCTCAGGAATGGTCTGAGAAATATCCTGGGAAATGTGTTGGAATAGTTGCAGGTAAATTAATTGCAGTTGGCAGAGATAGACTTGAAGTATATAAAAAAGCAAAGCAAATGTTTCCAAAACAAAAAAAGATGTCTATTTTTTACATTCCAACAGAGGAGGAGACCTTGCCATTACTGATTTATACGATTACTGAGTCATACGAAGTAATCCCTTGAGATGAATATCTCAGTCGGAAGAAATATTAAAATTTTTGAATAATTTTATTATTACATGACTATCGGCTATTCTAAAAAAGTGAGTAAAATAAACTTCATCAATTTATTTACTCTCTTTCCTATATTAATATATGGGATTCAATAAAAATATAAATACTCTCTGTGAGAGGGAAAAGTTA